>JAJEGO010000004.1 GCA_022819805.1 Candidatus Dadabacteria bacterium | reverse complement strand
CGTCTGGGGATCTGACCATCACAGCCACGTCTCGCGCCTTAGGTCATCCATTAAGGCCCTTGGCCTGGATGAATCTTCTCTGCATGTGCTTCTTATGCAGTTCGTGAGGCTCGTAAGGGATGGAGTGGAGGTTCCGATGTCGAAAAGAACGGGAGATTTCGTTACACTTCGCGAGGTGTTGCGCGAAGTCGGGTGCGATGCCACCAGATTCTTTCTCCTTATGAGAAGCTCTGACAGCCATCTTGATTTTGATCTTTCACTGGCGAAAAAAGAGTCGAGCGAGAATCCCGTTTACTACGTTCAGTACGCAAACGCGAGAATTTCAAGCCTGTTAAGAAACTCGGTGGAAGCAGGGGTGAGCGCTTCGGATGAGCATCTCGGCCTTCTCTCAGACGACGAGGAACGAAACATAGTGAAAATACTTCTCAGGTTTCCCGAGGTGGTCCACTCGGCTGCCGAGTCCCTTTCCCCGCATAAGGTGGTCTACTATCTCCAAGAATTGGCGGCGGAGTTTCATTTTTATTACAATAAAACAAGGATACTGGACTCAGAAGACACCGATACGGCATCTGCGAGGCTTTACTTGGCCCGCTGCGTACAGGTAGTCACAGAAAACGGTCTCGGGCTTTTAGGAATAAACGCTCCCCGAAGCATGTAGGAATGACTGAAGAAAAAAAAGAAAAAGATCCCCGGGCGCTGCGTCTTTCCCTGGTTTTCCTCGTTGTTTTCACAATGGTATTTTCCCTGGGAGTCGTGGTGGGGAAAAAATTCATACCCCCGGACGAGCCGGTTTTGGCGGAGAAATCTCCCGGTCTGATGGAAAAACTGTTTTCGTTTGTATCGGGAGGGAAACTTCCAAGCAACATAGGGCAAAAACCGGCAGTCACTCCAGATGAAAAAGACACATCCGCCCGTGACAAGTACCTGTCGGCGATGATCAACCCCGACCACAAATACACCATTCAGATCAGCTCTTTCCTGAGCAGGAAAGTCGCCAACCGGACCGTGAGATTCTACAAGGACAAGGGATATCCCGCTTTTATAAGGGAGTACTCGCCTTCCGAAATCACCACTTTCTACAGAGTGAGGATAGGAACCTTTGAATCCAAAGAACAGGCGCGGGAATACGGAAACGAAATAAAAGAAAAAGAAAGAGACTTCAAGTTCTACGTAACCGTTAACGACTGAACGGCAGAGCACGGACTTATACCTCCTACCCCTAATAGACTACAGGGGAGATTACAGGTTATTATTTGTTCCCATGGAAAACGAATGGCCATCACCTAACCCAGAAGAAACCGACGAGAGATCAAAGACCGGGAGAAAACCGGACTCTTCCAAGCTTCTCTCGGGCGGGATCAAGTCCTGGTGGGTTCTTCTCATGGGCCCCATAGAAGACTTTCTTATAGACAGGAAGTTTCACCCTAACGTGCTCACTATCACCACGCTGCTGGTTTCCGCGCTTGCGGGCTACTTTTTCCATCTGGGCCTGATCTTCATAGCGGGGGTGCTGCTGCTGGCCGGTTCCTGTTATGACATTTTCGACGGCAGGGTGGCACGAGCTCAGGGCCTCAATTCACCCAAGGGAGCTTTCTTTGACTCCTGCGTGGACAGGTATTCGGAAGTTCTTATCTACCTGGGTCTTCTGAGCTTTTTCAGAGACACTTTCTTCGTTTACATAGTTTTCCTGATAGTCAGCTGTTCCATGATGGTCAGCTACACAAAAGCCAGGGCCGAGGGGCTGGGAATTGACTGTGAGGTAGGAATAATGCAGAGAACCGAGAGAGTGGTCTACCTCGGGGTCCTCTCGGCGTTTAACTTCCTCGGCAACATAGTTACTTTCCTTCTCGGACTTGGAAACAGGGACTACCTTCTGAAGCTCTCAATAATCATTCTTTTCCTCTTTTCCTTCTACACCTCGGTACAGAGAATGGCCCACGTAATGGGCAAGATAGAGGAAGCAGGAGACGGCGGGACGGACGGGACAGGAACAGCCGGGGGTTAGGAGGTTCTCTCCCTTATCCTGCTGGCTTTCTTTGAAAGGCCTCTCAGGTAGTAGAGCTTGGCTCTTCTCACGCGGCCTTTTCTTTTTACTTCTATTTTCCCTATAAGAGGAGAGTGCAGGGGAAAGATTCTTTCGACGCCGATACCGTAAGAGACCTTCCTTACAGTGAAAGTTTCCCTGAAGCCCGAACCTTTTCTGGCTATCACGGTACCTTCAAAAACCTGGATCCTTCTCCTTTCGCCTTCCTTAATATTGTAGTGGACCGACACTGTGTCCCCAGCCCGAAATTCCGGCAGATCAGTTCTCAGGTGCTTTTTTTCGACTTCTGCTATAATTCCCATTTTTCACTCTTCCTTTTTGCGGGATGTTGAATATACAGAACCTCTCGGGTGTTGTCAAAATATTGCAGGGGCTTTTTTTCGGCTGCCTCAGGAGAGTTCCCTAGGCGTCCGCCCCACCCGGCCCCAGCGGATCAGGCCCCGCAGGAAAGCAGCCTGTCAAGCACTATGGCGGCCGCGCTTCTTACCGAAAGATGGTTGAATTCACTGTAACCGCTTATGGGTTTCAGCACATAGTCGGCCGCTTTTACCGTTTCAAGCGTGAGTCCCCATCCCGTACCGAAAAGAATCAGAAAGGGCTCCGTGTTTTTAAATATTTTCTCCCGAAGCACCCCGTAGCCCGTCATATCGTCTGAGAAGCGGGCGTCAGTAGCTACTATTTTCGGCTTTTTCCCTTCAATTTCCTCTATCTGTTCCACAACTTCCTCGATCGTGCTCACTATGCTTATAATGCCGAAGGCCCTGCTTTTGGTCTCGTTAAAATTCTTTCCCTCTCCCTCGATCCAGTGATCAACGAGTCTGCCCGCAAGGCGGCGTTGCTCCTCCACGGGATTTATCATATAGAATTTTCTCACTCCGTACGTAGTGGCATCTCTGGATATGTCGTGTGCGTCTATGCTTTTAAACGCGGTCGGGACAACTTCGAGGCGGCTGTTGTACGCCGGATAATGGACCAGTGCTATATAGACTCTAAAGTCGGGGGAACTGTGAACCTTAAGCTCTTTTAGAAGATCATCCTCCTCCTCAGAGAGCCGGGCGTCGTCAAGAAAAGCGGGATTCCGGGTAAAAGTGCTTTTTATGCTCTCCCGCCTTCTCCATTCCCTTATTTTCTCGTGGTCTCCCGAAAGAAGAATCTCGGGAACCTCTTTCCCCCTGTACGCTCGCGGCTTCGTGTACTGGGGATACTCAAGAAGTCCGTCTTTAAGAGATTCAGATGCGAGAGACTCCGTGTTTCCGAGAACCCCAGGCAGATATCTCGACACGGCATCAACTATAAGAGAGCAGGCGTATTCTCCCCCGGAATTTATGTACTTCCCCGTCGATATCTTCATGTCGACGTACAGCTCGTTTACCCTGTCGTCCACCCCCTCGTACCGACCGCAGATTATTATCAGCTGATCAAATTCGCAGAGCTCCTGCGCCTTGCGGTCGTCAAACTCCTCTCCCTTGGGAGTAGTGAGAATTACGGCGGAACGGAGTCCTTTTTCCCTTATCCGGCCAACAGCGTTGCCTATGGGTTCCGGAGTCATGAGCATTCCGCTTCCCCCTCCGTACGGGGTATCGTCCGTTTTTCCGTGTTTCGCGCCTGAATAGCTTCTCAGGTCATGGACGTTTATCTCCACCGTCTTGTTCTCAACAGCCCTGCTTATCACTCCGAACGAGAAAACGGATTCGAAAAAACCCGGGAAAATTGTCACTATATCAAACTTCATCGCGACATCACCAGACTACTCCAGAAGCTCCTCTACCGCTTCCACGGTAATCATCGAACCGTCAAGATCCACCGTGCTGACGAACCTGCTGACGAACGGAACCAGGAATTCCCTTTTCCGCCCCGTACTTTCTATCACAAGAATATCGTGTCCGCCCGAATCGATCAGGTCCTTTACCTCTCCGATATTCTCTCCGCGGGAGGTGCGGACCCGAAGTCCGATGAGATCAGACCAGTAATATTCATCTTCCCCTAGGGGCTGCAGATCGTTTCTTTCCACAAGCACGTGCAGATCTCTCAGCCCGTCGGCGGCCTCTGGCGTATCAACGCCCTCTAATTTTAAAATTGCAGTGTTTTTCTGGATCTTTATCCCAGACAGGATAAACTCTCGAGGTTCCCTCCGGTCGGAAACTTCTACGTAGACTTTTTTTACCCCGGAGAGGGTCTCGGGATGCCCGCCGAAGGCGAACATTTTCACTTCACCGTAAAGGCCGTGTCTTTTCGTTATTTTCCCGTAGAGGACAAGACTTTGTTTCGCACTTTCCGGCAATGCTACTCAAGAATCTCCAAGACGGCGCGTTTTTTCATTTTCGCGGCCGCGGCATTCAGTATGCTGCGAATTGCCTTCGCCGTTCTTCCCTGTTTTCCAATTACCTTTCCCAGGTCGTCGGAGGCTACTCTAAGTTCAATAACCGTAGTCTTCTCACCCGCTACTTCCGTCACCTGAACCTCTTCGGGACTGTCGACAATGGATTTAGCCATGAACTCGACAAACTCTCTGAGTTGACTCATAAGGAGCATCCCTCCTGAAACTAAAATCTCTCTGCCTGAACCTTCGCGTGGAAGAAAATGCGCTACGCAACCTGCGATATGAGCTTGCTCACCCTGTTGGTTGCCTTGGCGCCGTTATCCATCCATGCTTTCACTCTTTCGATGTCTATCTTCAGTTCGTGGGGTTTTTTTCTCGGATCGTAATGTCCCAGTATTTCAAGAAACTTCCCGTCGCGCGGGGAACGTACGTCCGCCGCGACTATCCTGTAAAACGGCCTCTTCTTTGATCCTATCCTGCTCAATCTTATCTTGACCAAACTGCTGCTACCTCCTGAATTCGGGGTTAAAGATATGCTCCCGTCATCTGAATTTCGTCATTCTTTTTGCTAGTTTACCCATTTTCCCCATGTTTTTCATCATGTTTCGCATCTGTATGTAGTTTTTTATCATGCGGTTCACGTCAGGCACCGTGGTTCCGCTTCCCTTGGCGATTCTCTTTCTGCGACTGCCGTTTAGGATAGCATGATTCCTTCTTTCGGGCACCGTCATGGAGTTGATTATCGCAAGGCTCTTTTTTATCTCATCCTCCGCCTTCGCCATCGCTTCGGGGTTATCGGCGACCTTTTTCATCCCCGGGACCATGTGGGCTATGCTTTCTATCGAGCCGAGTTTGCTCATGGCCAGTATCGACTCCCTGTAGTCTTCGAGGGAAAACTGCTTTTTCGATATTCTCTCCGCGAGTTTTTTCGTTCTCTCCTCTTCAAAAGCGTCTTCCGCCTTTTCTATGAGGCTGAGAACGTCTCCCATTCCCAGGATTCTCGAAGCTATTCTCTCGGGGTGGAAGACCTCGAGCGCGTCGGCTTTTTCCCCGGTTCCGAAAAACTTGATCGGCTTGCCGGTCGTAGCCTTTATCGAAAGGGCCGCCCCTCCCCTCGCGTCCGCATCCATTTTTGTAAGAACCACGCCGTCGAGGTCAATGGCTTCATCAAAGCCCTGCGAGACGTTCACGGCATCCTGTCCCGTCATCGAGTCGGCAACAAGGAGGATTTCATGGGGGTTTACCTTCTTCTTTATGCTCCCAAGTTCATCCATTAGCTCGCGGTCAAGATGAAGACGTCCCGCAGTGTCTATGATCACCACGTCCGCCCCCTGCCTCGCAGAAACCGAAACCGCGTCCGCGCACACGTCCACCGGATTCGAACCCGCCAAGGTATCGTAGACGCTTACGTCTATTTTCTCTCCGAGCACCTTTAGCTGCTCTATCGCGGCGGGACGGTAGATGTCCGCGGGAACCAGCAGCGGGGTCTTGCCGTGGCGGTCCTTTAGAAACTTGGCAAGCTTCGACGCCGTGGTGGTCTTTCCTGAGCCCTGAAGCCCGACCAGCATTATTATCGCGGGAGGCGCAACGTTAAGGTTCAGGGGCTCGTTTTCCTGCCCCAGAATGCCGGTAAGTTCCTCTTTGACTATTTTTATGAACTGCTGTCCCGGATTGAGACTCCCCTCAACTTCCCGACCCAGCGCTCTTTCCTTGACAAGCCCTGTAAACTGGCGGACCACCCTGAAATTGACATCCGCTTCAAGAAGGCTCAGGCGCACTTCTCGAAGTGCGTCTTCTATGTTCTTTTCGCTTAACTTTCCGTACCCCCCTATCCTTTTGAGGGTGGTACCGAGTTTCTTCGAGATTCCTTCAAACATCGCTGCGTTGCCCCCCGATCTCAGATCTCCGGGGACCCTGAATACAATCTATATAATACCGGAATTACGAAATACAATCCCTCCAATACCCAACCTGAGGGCCTGTTTTTCAGGAGCGGCAAATGGACAAAACGTTCTAAATCACTATAATTAATTTGATTTGCGTTTTATCGGAGGCGCCGTTGAAACTCGGAATATACGGGTACATAAAGCAGTTTCTCAGGGATCCCAAAAGCACGGGTTCCATAGCTCCTTCAAATGAAGAACTGTCGGACCTCGTTACCGATACCGCCCGGCTCGGCGAAATGGGAACCGTTGTGGAACTGGGTCCGGGAACAGGGGTTTTTACCGAGAAGATTTTAGAGAAGAAAAACCCTGAGGCGCTGTTTTTCGCAATAGAAATCAACCCCGAGTTCTACGAAGCGACCAAGTCCCGATGTCCTTCCGCGACAGTCTACAAGGATTCCGCTGAGAACATGAAGAAATATCTTGAGCGGCACGGAAAAGATTCCTGCGACTGCATTATTTCAAGTCTTCCGTGGGCTGTATTTGACCACGACACCCAGGACAAGCTGCTTCATGTCATCTGGGACGTGCTGAGACCGGGAGGAAAAATGATTACCTTCAGTTACTCAGTCAGCATGATGGTTCCAAACGCCAGAAGATTCCGCTCGATCCTGCGAAACAAGTTCTCAAATGTCGTCAAGTCAAAAACGGTCTGGTCCAATTTTCCTCCCGCATTCGTGTACAGCGCGAAGAAATAATTGATTTTTCCCGCCTAGCGCCGCTCAAGACCGTAGCGGCAGGCGGTTTCCCCACCGCAAGGGCGGTTGGGTATACTTAATGAATAACGCGCAAGCGGTTTCCTTCATGTCCCAGCATCCGCTTTATCTGATCGATGGCAGTTCATACATATTCAGGGCGTATTACGGCGTAAGGGCCGATCTCTCAACCTCCAAGGGTTTTCCCACAAACGCCGTCTACGGGTTTGCCAACATGCTCCTTAAGTTTCTCAGGGAATACGAACCGAGATACCTGGGGATGGTGTTCGATTCCAAGGGAGAGGTGTTCAGAAACGAAATATACCCCGAGTACAAGGCCAACAGGGACGAGGCTCCGGAGGACCTCCAGCTTCAGTTTCCGAAGATTTTCGAACTGGTACGGGCGTTTTCAATCCCGATGCTCGCAATGGAGAGATACGAGGCCGACGACATCATGGGAACCATAGCCAGGGCGCAGGAACAATCAGAGGTGGTTCTGGTTACCGGGGACAAGGATTTCTGCCAGCTTGTGTCTGAGAACGTGACTCTGGTTGACACGATGAGGGAGCGGGTAACCGGAGTACGGGAAGTCTATGATAAATACGGAATCGGACCTAGCCAGATGGTTGATTTCTTCGCCCTTGTGGGAGACAAGGTCGATAACGTTCCGGGAGTCGCGGGCGTGGGAGAGAAAACCGCTTCGGCCCTTATATCTGAGTACGGAGACCTCGACGGCGTGTACGGCAACCTGGACGCGCTTCGCCCCAGCGTCGCCCGAAAACTCATAGATAGCAAAGATCACGCGTATCTTAGCCGCGAGCTCGTTACCATAAAAACAGACGTTGAGGTCGGAACCGGAATCGAGGATTTCAGATACGGGGGATACGCGGCCGATGATCTTCGGGAAATATTCAGAGAACTTGAGTTTGGAAGGCTCCTGGAGGAGATCGGAGCATCCTCCTCTCCAAGCGGCAGCGAGGCGGTAAGTTACGATTCGTACGAAACCGTTTTCGAGGAGGAATCCCTCGGCCGGATCGTAAGCATGATAGAGGAAGCGGGAGAACTCTCAATAGACCTAGAGACGGACTCAAAACTGCCGATGAAAGCCCATATAGTGGGTTTTTCACTGTGCACGACCCCGGGACGCGCTTTTTACGTTCCGGTGGGACACACGGGCATTATGGAAGCCGAAAAACAGATAAACATTGATACGGCCCTTTTGATGCTCAAACCCGTTTTGGAATCCGAGGACGTAAAAAAGATAGGGCAGAACATAAAATACGAGATGCTCGTGCTTAGAAACCACGGAGTTAGGCTCGGGGGAATTTACTTCGACACGATGCTCGCGGCGCACCTGCTTGACGCTTCCCGGACAAGCTACAAGCTTGATGAGCTCTCGAGGGCGGAACTGGGTCACAGGATGATTTCCTACGACGACGTTACGGGAAAGGGAAAATCCAAAAAGAATTTTGCCGAAGTTCATATCGAAACGGCGACAAGATATTCCTGCGAAGATTCCGACGTCACGCTTACTCTTTCAAGGAAATTTCTCGAGACTCTGAAACGGGAGGATCTCTTGAACCTTTACAGGGAAAACGTTCTGGGTCTTCTTCCGGTTCTCTGCGACATGGAGTTTACGGGAGTGAGCATTGACACCGCGATTCTTGTGGAGATGTCGGAGGAATTTGAAAAGGATCTCGGTTCCATCGAGGCCGATATATACGAAAAGACCGAAGAAGAGTTTAATATAAACTCAACGAAGCAGCTCTCCGAAGTGCTTTTCGAGAAGCTCCGTCTTCCCGCCAGAAAGAAGACCCCCAAAGGCACTTTTTCCACCGACTCAGAAGTGCTGAGAGATCTTTCGGCGATCCACGAGGTGCCCCGTCTCATACTCAGACACAGGGTTCTCTCCAAGCTGAAATCCACTTACGTCGACCAGCTCCCGAGGCTTATCAATCCGGGCACGGGAAGGATCCACACCTCCTTTAACCCTGCCGGCACCTCGACCGGAAGACTGAGCTCAAGCGATCCCAATCTTCAGAATATTCCGATAAAAACCGAGGACGGCAAAAGAATAAGGAAATCTTTTGTGGCGAGAGACAACTGCGTCATACTCTCGGCCGATTATTCCCAGATAGAACTTCGCCTGCTCGCCCATTTCTCGGAGGACCCAACCCTGCTCGAGGCGCTTCGGGCTGACAAGGACGTGCACGTCGCCACGGCCTGCGAAATCTTCAACGCGACCGAGGACCGGATCACCTCCGAAATGCGGAATCTCGCCAAAACCATAAACTTCGGGATAATATACGGCATAAGCGCCTTCGGGCTCTCAAAACAGCTCGGCACCACGGTCTCGGTCTCAAGAAACTACATAAACAGGTATTTTGACAGATATTCGGAAGTGAAGGCCTATATGCAGTCATCGGTTGAAGAAGCGCGAAACAGGGGATACACAGAGACGCTTGTCGGGAGAAGAAGACCGATACCGGAGCTTGTGTCGAGGAACAGGGTGGAGAGAAGCAGGGGGGAGCGGGAAGCCATAAACACCCCGATACAGGGATCAGCGGCGGATATAATAAATCTGGCCATGATCCGCATATTCAGAAGACTTGAAGAAGGGGGGTTTTCCTCCAAGATGATTCTTCAGGTTCACGACGAGCTTCTTTTCGAGGTTCATGAAACGGAACTTGAAGAATTGAGGGCCCATATAAAAAACGACATGGAAAACGCCTGGGAACTCAGGGTGCCGCTCAGAGTGGAAATGCGCGCCGCGAAGAACTGGGCCGAAGCCCACTGACCCCAAAGAATACAGCAATGCTAAATTCCGGAAGAAAAACCCTGATTCTGCGCGCGCTGGTTTTACTTTTCGTGTTTCTGCCGGCGGCACCCTCCCATGCCGACGTAAATCACAAAAAAATCCTCTCATTTCTCTCCAAAACCGCCCCGTCAAAAAGGAAAATCGGGATCATGGTCCGCTCCGCCGATACCGGCAAGACGATTTTCCGGTACAACAGTAAAAAAACATTCATTCCCGCCTCCAACAACAAAATACTTTCTTCAGTCGCGGCCCTTTCCCTTCTCGGAAAGAAGTTCCGGTTCAGAACAGAGTTTTATCTGGGCGGAGGGATACACTCAGGGGTCGGCCACGGCGGTCTCTACGTAAAGGGGTTCGGAGACCCCACGATAGACATCGATAAACTTCGGGAGATTGCCAAGCGGTTTAAAGCGCTCGGGATAACCAGGATTGATGGCGGGATACATCTTGACGGTTCATATTTTGACGAGGCCCGCTACGGAGAGGGCTGGGACCCGGAATGGTTCGACAAGGGATTCTGTCCTCCCATAACGGCAATCTCGTTTAATTACAATTCAGCCAAGATAAAGATTTCCGCGTCCAGAGTGCAGGGGGGACCCGCAACAGTGAGAACGCAACCCGCCGAGTTTCCCTTCCGGATTAGAAACAGGGTTTCCACGTCATTTAGAAAATCCGGCGTGAGGGCAAAGTATAACGAACAAAACGAACTCACGCTCTCCGGGTACGTCTCCTACCGAAAAAAAGCCGAGACCCTGGAGCTTTCGGTGCCCGACCCGTTTTTTTATTTCGGCTCCGTACTTAAAAAAGTTCTCGAGGAAAACGGCATCGAGGTAAGCGGGCCCATAGACCGCAGGATAGTGCCCCGGTGGGCCGGGAAGGTGTTCACTCACTACTCAGAACCTCTGGGTACGGTTATCCATGAGTACAACAAGGAAAGCGTAAACATAATCGGGGAAAGCATAGTCAAGGTGATCGGCGCTAAACTCATCGGTGGCCCGGGTTCCTGGGAATCCGGAACGCGCGTGATTGAAAATCACCTGAGACAAATCGGTCTTAACGGAAACTTCTCCGTGGCTGACGGCTCCGGTCTTTCAAGGCTTAACAGGGTTTCTCCGGAAGATATAACCCAGGCGCTCTCCAAGGCCTACAGAGACCCGGATATTTCCGAGGAGTTTGTCGCATCCCTGCCGATCGCCGGAGTTGACGGAACTCTTGAAAGAAGATTTCGCAACCTCAAGGGGAAAGTCTACGCGAAAACCGGATATCTTGAAGGAGCCCGGTCCCTGTCCGGTTACGTCTTCGGGGAAAACGGGCGGGTTTACGTTTTTTCCATAATATCAAACGGTATGGGAACAAGGGTTAAGAAACTTCAGAACCTGCTCCTGCGAGAGCTTGTCTACTGATTTATTTCGCGGAAACTACCCGCTAACCTCGCAAATTCCTCAACCGAAAGCGATTCCGCTCTTCTTCCCTGATCAATGCCCGCCTCCGAAAGCGCCCGCTCAACCATTTCCCTTTCAAAAAAGTTGCCCAGCGAATTCTTTATGGTCTTTCTACGAGAGGAAAACGCGTGCCTTGTAACAGTTCTGAAAGTCTTCTCGCTTGACGACGAAAACACAGGCTTCTCAAGCGGGTCAAGCACCACCACCGCCGAATCCACCTCGGGAACCGGATAAAACGCGTGCCGGGAAACCTTGAAGGCAAGCTTTACGCTGAAGCAGCTCTGCAGAAACACCGAGAGGGAACCGTAGCTTTTTCGTCCCTTCGGAGAGGATATTCTCTGCGCCACTTCCTTTTGCAGCATCACGACTATTTTTGAAAAAAGCTCTCTCTCATCAAGAAGCTTTAGGAGAATCTGGGTGGATATGTTGTAGGGAAGATTGGATACAAGCTTCATTTTTTCCCCGGCGGAAAAACAGCTTAAACCGGCCCCAAGGACATCTTCGTAAACGAACCTGACGTTCTCGGACCCTGCGAATTTCTCGTCAAGAAAGGTTCTGAGCCTCGTGTCTTTTTCAATCGCCGTGACCGCGCCGGCACCAAGCGCGAGATGTTCCGTGAGGCTGCCTTTGCCCGGCCCGATTTCAATCACGTGATCCTCTTTGCGGAGCTCTGCGGCAGCACAGATTTTACGGAGTATGTTGGGATCGTTCAGAAAATTCTGTCCAAGCCTCTTAGTCTGACGGAATACCTGCTCCCGCTTCATATCATCCATCCGCTTAAAGCGAATAATAGTTGAGAGCGACTTTTGGGTACGGAAGCAAAGAATGAAAACTGCAAAGCTATTCTTCTTTGAACCTGAATATCTTTTCTTTGTCCTTTATCATCCCCAGCTCTTCTCTCAGTATTTTCTCGATGTATCTTTCGTCTTGCTTCAGGGCCTTTATTTCCTCTCTGTATGCCCTGTTCTGCGCTTCCAGATCATCTATCCTCTTCTCTATCCTCTTGTTTTCGTTCTTGAGAAAATAGACCTTGGAAATTTCGTTGAAAAACATTAAGGCCACCGCCACGGCGATTACCGAATATACAGCCAGCCTGATGAATTTCTCCGGTTTCATATGTCCTCTACAGCGCGATATCCCCAACAAGAAAAGGATTGGTTCTTTTTTCAATTCCCACGGTTGTTTGGGGGCCGTGGCCCGGATGGATTTCGTAATGGTCGGGATATTTAAGAATCTCGGAGCGTATCGACCCGACAAGCTCCGTCATGGTCGTTCCCCCCGTAAGGTCCACCCTGCCTACGCTTCCGGCGAAAACCGTGTCGCCCGCTATTATCGATTCTCCGAAGACAAAACATATGTGTCCCCAGGTGTGTCCGGGGACAAGGAGTATCTCTCCTCTCAGGTTCCCTACGGAAAGAGTGTCCCCTTCCTTAACGTAGCCATCTACTTCGGGAACCTCAACGAAGTCAAATCCGGGGAACCTCATCTTCGCCTCGGGAAGCAGATCGAGCACGGGCTGCTCTTTTTCGTGTATGTAGAAGGGTATGCCGAGCTTCTTCTTGAAAGCCTCAACGCCGGCCACGTGATCCAGATGCGTGTGGGTGTTGACTATTTTTTTTACCTCAAGCCCCGATCTTTCGATTTCCGCTGATATCTCCTCTACCTGCTCTCCGGGATCAACGAGCATAGCCTCGTTCGTCTCCTCATCCCCTATGAGGTAGCAGTTTTCAATGAATATCCCGCCTGGGATGCATTTTATTATCAATCTGATCTCCTCTGAGTCCTGTTTATGTGAAAAGCGATGAATCCCCCTTCCGCCGGAAGCCACTCGAATTCAACCGATTCCACCTTCGCGCGGGGCGGACCCTCTCCGCACCACTCAATCAGCTTTTCGAGGTTCTCGGTCTCTCCTTCGGCGACTATCCTCACGTTTCCGTCCGTAAGGTTTTCAACATGCCCTCTTATGCCGAGCTCAGTTGCTGTTTGCGCCGCCGAGGCTCTGAAAAAAACTCCCTGTACCCTTCCCTTTACCAGGATAACGGCTCTTCGTTCCATCCGATTCCTCCAGATTACCGAAAGCCTCTTTCGGTGTCAATGAACTCCGAAGACCGCCGCATCGCAAACGCCTCACCGTACGCCCTTCATTACCTTCCTCACGCCCTGTCGTACGCCGAATCGCGCAACGAATCGGCCGTACGTGCTATCGCCTCGGCAAGGGATACGCGGGGTCGCCAACGCAGGTCGCGGCGCGCCTTGTCAATACGGAAGTAGTGATGCGTATTCAGGTAGCGGACCGCGAACCGGGACAGGCCGTCCTCCGAGACCGCACCCCGTCGCACCACAGCATGGAAGCCCTCCGCAATGCCCGCTCCCGCGTACGCCACCCAGTAGGGGATACGTCGTCGGATGGGACTGTACCCCGCCGCCACAAGCAGGCGTTCCACGAACTCGAAAAACGGGACCGGCTCCGCGTTTGTCACGAAATATGCCTGACCGGATACCGACCCGTTCGAGTCAAGGCCCCGTTCCGCGGCCAGCACGGCATCGACCACGTTGTCAACATAGACGAAATCGGACAGCTTCTCCCTCCGGCCAACTTCCCGGATACCCCCTCCGTCCGCCCGTTTGAGAATGTTCGGGATGAAGCGCTGGTCTCCGGGACCGAAGACGAGATGAGGACGTAACGCGCATGCCCGGGTTACGCCCTCGGTAGCGAACTCCAAGATACGCCGTTCCGCCGCTATCTTGCTGTCCACGTAGGCGCTCATAGACACTCCCGCATAGGGAAGGGTCTCGTCTCCGGCCTCAATATCCCTGCCCTCGTAAACCACGCTGGCCGAACTGATATGCACGAGTTTGCGTACGCCAACCGTCCTGCATGCTTCTATCACGTTTAGCGTCCCGCCGTAGTTCACGGACCACATTTCATCTCGTGCCGTGTTGCGGGTCAGCACGACGGACGCACAATGGATAACCGTCTCGCATCCGCGGCAAGCCCGGACGAGGGCCGAGAGGTCTCTGATATCCACGTTCAGGAACCGCACGTCGGAGCGAAACGAATGGCAATGCGGACTGACTACCCGCACATCCCGCCCCTCGTCGGCCAACGCGCGGACAATCGCCGCCCCGATGAATCCGCATCCGCCGGTTACCAGTACGGGACCTCCAGGGAAGGAATCTGATCCCTTTATGAGCGCGTTCTGAATATCCAGTCCCATAGAGGCGTAATCACTCCGTAATTTCCTCCCTGGCTATGATGCGCATCGTGACTTGCGGCCCAGTGGTTCGCGAACCATGCCAGACGATAGGGTAGCTGCAGGTTCGTATGATGCAGTATGTTGATGATGGTATGGAGCAAAACGACCGCCAGAAACGCTCCGATACCCAAGGGGCCCACTATCACTATCGAGATTAGCAGGAAAGCCAGCCCCGCGATCATTTCCACCGGGTGCAGGTACAGGGAATCAACGGCGGTAGGATGCAGGTTCATGTGATGAACCCAGTGCACTTTCTGCATGACTTTCCGCACATGCAGCAGACGATGCAGCCAGTAGTACCCGAAATCGTAGAGCAGCAGGACAAGGATGGGCTTGTACCAGGTGGAAGCTGCATCCCAGTCTATCAGGAGTTCCCCGAACATCACGATCGTGACAAGGTAAAGCGCCACGGCGATCGTTCCGTTCATCGAGGCATTTCTGTAACGGTCCTTGAGACGACTGCCGTCTCCCTCGGCTATTCTCCAGTCATAGAGCTTAGAGTAGGCCAGCTGGGCCCCGGCCATAAATCCGCTCATCACCAGAATCGCACTGAGTATATAGGTCATCTGGACATCCTTTGTACCATCCGGTTCTTCCAGACTACCGAAAGGCTCTTTCGGTGTCAATGAACACGGCCATCCAAGCCTTCAGAACTAACCCTGAAGGCAAGCAAAAAGGGTTAGCGCGGCGTTGACAGGGAAAAAGGCAAAATGTATTTTCTTAGCTTGATGAGTGAGTACCGAGCCCATTTCAGATGCATAGACGAGAACTGCTCTGAAACCTACCCTGTTGATGAAATCATCTACAGATGCAGGAAGTGCAACAATCTTCTAGATGTCCAGCACGACATGGAAATTCTGGGGCGAAAAACGCCCGAGGAATGGAAAGAGCTTTTTGACAGCAGATACAGAAAGCAGGCCTGGCCTTTCGGAAGCGGCGTCTGGGGAAAGAAGGAGTGGGTTCTCCCCTCGATTGAAAACGAGAACATAGTTTCAATGTACGAGGGGGGTACGAACCTCTTCTGGGCCGAGAGGTTCGGAAAGCAGGTCGGCGTCGAAGATCTCTGGATAAAGATGTGCGGCAACAGCCACACGGGATCCTTTAAAGATTTGGGAATGACCGTGCTTGTATCAGCCGTAAACCAGATGATAAGCGACAGCGTGAGCATCCCGGCGGTAGCCTGCGCCTCAACAGGGGACACATCGGCCGCCTTGGCCGCCTACTGCGCTTCAGCGGGCATTCCTTCAATAGTCTTTCTTCCCAGAGACAAGGTATCCATCGCACAACTGATTCAGCCCATATCGAACGGGTCCCTTGTTCTTTCTCTGGACACGGATTTTGACGGCTGCATGGAGATGGTTCAGAGAATCACCAGCGAGTACAACATCTATCTCGCAAATTCCATCAACTCTCTCCGCATAGAGGGACAGAAGACAGTAAGCATAGAACTCTGCCAGCAGTTTGGCTGGGAGGTTCCGGACTGGGTGATAATCCCGGGCGGAAACCTCGGCAACGTGTCCGCGCTCGGAAAGGGATTTTTAATGATGTATGAGCTCGGTGTCATAAAAAAGCTTCCGAGAATAGTTTGCGCGCAGGCGGAAAACGCAAACCCTCTTTACCTGAGTTTCCTCAAGGGCTTCGAAGAATTTAGCCCCGTGACGGCAAAGAAAACGCTTGCAAACGCCATACAGATCGGAAACCCCGTAAGCATCAACAAAGCAATTTCCATTCTCAAACGATTCGACGGAATTGTGGAGCAGGCATCCGAGGACGAACTCTCCCACGCCTCGGCTATGGCGGACAGAACGGGCACTTTTAACTGTCCTCACACAGGAGTCGCGCTCGCGGTGTTTTTGAAGCTGCTTGAGAAAAAGGTTCTTTCCCCCAAGGAAAAAATAGTGGTGATTTCCACAGCTCACGGGCTGAAATTCGTGGAGTTCAAAGCCGGCTACCACCGCTCCGCCCTTGAGGGGGTATCGTCTGAGCTAGGAAACGTCCCCGTGGAACTTCCAAACGATTATAAAACCGTTAGGGACGCGATACAAAGCAGAATTCCTGTTCAGTAGCAACCATCGCCTCGGTCGGTGACCCGGATGATTTTTTTATCGGCTGCCATAATCTTTGCCGATGGCTGGGATTTTTTTTGAAGCCCTGAACCTCAACCATTCCCAGGCGAGCAGAGCCCACACGGGCGCAAACTCTATCCATACCACCATGTCCCCGAATATTCCGCTTTCCTCAGGATGGGGAGGAAAATAATACTGAAGGTAATAAAGCGGGAGCAGCGCGGTGAGGGCTAAGAAACCCGGGCTCGGAGCTATGCAGAGAAACGGAAGAAGCCACGCGTAGTACCAGGGAAACTGCGCTGGGATCAGGAGAAACGCGCCTCCTATTATGAGCAGGGCTTTTCTGTGGAAACCTAAAGACCTGCATACGAACGCCACGTAAAACTTCCAGACAACAAAAATCGCGATGAGGCCGACTCTTGAATGCGTCTGCGCGTGTCCGGGGTGAATATCAAACGCCTCCAGGATAAACTCCCACCCCGAAAGAATCGCCGCGAAAAACGGGCTGTTGTTCTGCCAGCTTTTTCCATACGCCACGATGCCGGAAGTCGAATCCAGCTTAAATACAACCATGGGAAGAAATATGATTAAGACCGCGGCGGCAAAAACAAGAATCTGCAGCAGCGTTTGCCGTTTCTCCCGAAGAGGCCTTAGAAACACCCCGAAAAGAAGCGCCGGCCAGAGCTTGACCCCCACCGCGAACGAAAGGACGAGCGCCCAGAGTCCTTTACTTCCGTGAAGAAAAAGAAGTATCGCTCCCAGCACAAACGGGAGCGCCAGTATGTCCATGTGCAGGGAGTTGAATATTTGCTGCACCAAAAGCGGATTCCACCAGTAGATGAGCGAATTCTGAAGGGAGAGGCCGAGTTTTTGGAGACTCGCAAGCAAAAGCACAAGCGTGACCACGTCAAACACTATGAGCATGACTCTCCACGCAGTGAGGCTCATGGGAGATATCTTGTAGGATACGGCGAAGAAAAATTGCGCGACCGGCGGATAGATGGTTTTTACGTGCGGGTGGTTTACTTTTTCAAGGGTATCGCCGTAGAGATGCTTAAGTTCCTTCAGCTTTTCGCTTCCCCCGCGACACTCCGCCACTGCCTCCGGAGAGTGCCCGTAGGGATTCATTCCGCTCGCGACAACAGCGCCGTCCCAGAAGTAGCGGTGATAATCGTCTTCAAGTATCGGTGTTGAAAAAAAGAACAGAAACCGGAACCCGAGACCGAAAAGAATTATGAGAAGAAGGGAGCACGCGCGGTTTTTTCTGAAACTTCCCACGGCCACAAAGTAAACGGCCGAGGCGCCTACCAGGAGCGATATGAAAACCGGTATCAGGTCTCTCTCAAAAGCTCCGGAGGAAAGCTCCGGGGAGATTTTGGCGATAGCCCCAAGCAGGAGAAAAACGGCCGTTCCGCACAGGAGAAGGAGCCGGTTCGGTTTATTGATTTTTTGCATCAATGGGTACAATTAGGGGAACATAGTTTCATTCAGCTTGGAACTCCGGAAGATGAACAAGAGCAGAGAAAAATTAAAACTAATTCTGAAAAGCAAATCAATCCTGCTCGGAAATTTCACCTTGGCGTCGGGAAAGCAGAGTTCCTACTACATTGACGCCAGGCTCACAACCCTGGATCCCGAAGGCGCCAATTTGATATCAAAAATATTCCTGGGCGAGATCGCCGCGCAGGGCGGCGTAACGGCCGTAGGAGGACCTTCCAGCGGGGCCGACCCCATGGTGGGAGCCATCATCTCCAAAAGTCATGAGGAAGGAATGCCTCTTCGCGGATTCATAGTAAGGAAGAAGGAAAAGGAACACGGTACCGGAAACATGATAGAGGGCGGACTTACCCAGGGAGACAAGGTAGCAATAGTCGAGGACGTGATTACGACCGGCGGTTCCGTGCTGAGGGCCATTGATCTTGTCGAGTCCGCCGGAGCCGAGGTCCGCGGGGTTTTTTGCGTCGTTGACAGGGGAGAGGAAACGGAAAAAACTTTCCTTGAGCGGGGCTGTAGCTTCTTTTCCATATTCAGGGTTTCGGAACTTCTCTAGAAAACTCCACACAAAGCCCTTTTGTTTTTCGCACAAACCGGAATGCTATTTGGTTTTTATTTAATTATTGCCGCTGACATTTCAGGCGGGGAGACAGTTTATTGAGCGTTTTGCTGGTTGTGACACTCGTGCTTTCGGCATTCCTGGCCCTTAACATAGGAGCCAACAATTCCGCGGCGTCCATGGCGACTTCATACGGCGCCGGGGTGAGGTCAAAAAGACAGGCCGTGTGGCTCATAGCTATCTTCGCCCTTCTCGGGGCGCTTACGGCCGGAGCTCCGGTGGTCGAAACCGTGGGCAAGGGAATAGTTCCCGCCGAAACTCTCTCCTCCGACATAGGCTTCATATTCATAATTCTGCTTCTCGGGATAGGTTTTATTGCCTGGGCGAACGTGGTGCGCACCCCTATCGCGACCACCCACGCCATAGTGTGCGCCATAGTGGGAATCGGTCTTTATACTCAGACGCTTAATTCCGACAGTTTCATCCGGGTGCTCAAGTGGTGGATCCTGGCACCAATAGTCGCCTGGCTAATAAACTTCGCCGTGGCGAAGTTTTTTTACTTCAAAATAGTCCACTATCTCGCGAGCAATTTCTCGGAAAAAAGAGTGAATTTCATTCTGACCGTTCTGATCACCATATCAGGAACGTTTATCGCTTTCTCCGGAGGCGCAAACAACTCCGCAAACGCCATAGGTCCCATAGTGAGTCTGGGACTTATAGACTCCTATCCGGGCGCGATCCTTGCCGGCGTCGCCATGGGAGTGGGAGCAATTCTGCTGGGAGGCAGGGTTCTTGAGACGCTCGGGAAGAAAATAACGGAGATATGCATCATAAGGGCTATCTCCGTTGAGTTTACGGCCGCCGTTATAATACTGCTTGCCTCGTTATACGGAATTCCCGTTTCGATCGCGGAAATAGTAACGGCAGGAGTGGTGGGTTTTTCGTGCGCGCAGCATGGATTCGCCCA
Source organism: Candidatus Dadabacteria bacterium (assembly GCA_022819805.1). GTDB lineage: Bacteria > Desulfobacterota_D > UBA1144 > Nemesobacterales > Nemesobacteraceae > Nemesobacter. The sequence goes on along the minus strand of JAJEGO010000004.1, from coordinate 2,209 downwards.
GACTTCCAAAAACAGCCATGTTGTCAAAATCGGTTTTTTCTGGTTTGTTGTTCCTGTGATAACCGTAGGGGTAAGCTATTACATATCCCTCATATACATAAAGTACGGTCTGTCGTCATATCTTAGCTTTCTGGGTTAGATGAAGTTCTCTGAAGAAGACGTAAAAAGCCTCAATCGCGAGTTTGAGCAAAGTTCCCCCGAGGATATCCTCGCCTGGACTTCGCAGAATCTCGGTTCCTCCGTGGCCCTTGCGACCAGTTTTCAGGTTCAGGGAATGGTACTTGTCGACATGTTCGCAAAGACGGACCCCGAAGCAAGAATTTTCACTCTCGACACGGGAAGGCTTCATTCGCATACATACGACGCAATGGAGAAAACAAGAGAGAAGTACGGCATCAACATCGAGGTGCTTTTCCCAGACAGAAGCGAAGTGGAGGAAATGGTGACGAGCCGCGGCGTTAACCTTTTCTACAAAAGCGTTGAGAACAGAAGACTTTGCTGCCAGGTGAGAAAAACCAACCCGCTGAACGGATTCCTAAAGACCCTAGACGCCTGGATTACCTCGATAAGGGCGGACCAGACGGAGCAGCGAGCGGACTCAAGCAAGTTTGAGATTGACTACCTGCACGGAAAAATGCTCAAGATAAACCCGATTCTTGACTGGACCACCGACCAGGTATGGGATTACGTAAGGAAAAACGACGTTCCCTACAACAAGCTTCACGACATGGGGTATCCAAGCATAGGGTGCGCTCCCTGCACGAGAGCCGTCGAGGAAGGAGAGGATCCAAGGGCGGGCAGATGGTGGTGGGAGCAGGGTTCGGATAAGGAGTGCGGAATTCACTTCAGTCACGAACCGCAATCCTAGATAGTCACGGGCGTTTTCAGGTTTCCCGCCGCAGATTCTTTTTCACAAGCGGAAGAACTTCTTCTTTTAGCAGCCTAATCGATTTCTGCCACTTCTCCTTCGGGTTCCACTCGTGTCCCATGACCAGAAGCACCCCGAACCCCCCGACGAATTCATGAAGCTCGACTATTTGCCGGGCGACATCCTCCGGACTTCCCACAAGCCACATGTTCTCGGTCATGTAATCTATGGTCACTTCCCGGTCCGACATTGACTTGTCGATCTTAAACAGATTCAGGTTGTCTCTTATCATAGGAACCAGCGTGAAGAAATAATCCCGGAAATCTCTTGCGAGCGTTCCCTCTATTGCCTCTTTTCTCGCCTCTTCGGTTGTCTCCGCAACGTAGACGTCCCTTGCGATTCTCCATTTCGCCCTCTCCGGCTCCCTGCCGACGGCCTCCGCGCCCTGCTCGTATCCCGCCCAGTGAGATTTAAGCACATCAGGGATAACGAAATTTATGCTCATCGGTATCCAGTCACGTTCTCCGGCCGTCCTAAGACTCGCGGAATTCTCCGAGATTCCCGCAACCGCTATGGGAGGATGAGGCTCCTGGTAGGGTTTCGTGTGCACCCCGAGACCGACCCTTTCCACAGGATCGGGAACGGCAAACTTCCACCGGGAGTTGGCGTAGACGCCCGGGCTCGGATCGTTCCACAGGTTGAGTATCATCTCAAGGGACTCGTTCATAAGCTTTCTCTGCTCCCCTGTTTTCGGGTTTATGCCGAACGCCTCGAAGTCCCCGATGAAGCTTCCGGCTCCCACTCCCCAGTAGAATCTTCCCTTAAGCAGGTGGTCAAGAACCGCGATCCTGTGGGCCAGCATGAAAGGGTCATGCTGAGGCAGGCATGAAACTCCCGTACCGAAGATTATCCGTTTAGTGAGGGCTGCGGCTTTGGCTATGAAAAGATCGGGGGCAGGTATGTTCTCCCAGCCCGCCGTGAAATGCTCCCCTATCCAGGCTTCCGCAAAACCGATTTCGTCGAGAAAAACCATCTGCTCCATGTCCGCTTCAAGCGTATCGGAGAGGGTAGAACCGAACGGATGAAGGGGCATAGTGAAGTATCCTAGTTCCATTTCCGGAACATTATACTTTCTTTGAGCATAAAAGGAGAATAATTCACGGAGTGGGTTTAGTCCGCACTAGTTAGCAATTATGAGTGGTATGTAGTAATATGATACGGAATTTTTGAATGTTTTAAGCAAGGAGGAAGCACTACAATGTCAGAGAATCTTCCGGGCATACAAGAGACCCGAGAACTTCTTAAGAAGAAAAAAGTGGTTATCGCCGGAGTGGGCGAAAC
>JAJEGO010000031.1 GCA_022819805.1 Candidatus Dadabacteria bacterium | reverse complement strand
AGTGTTCCCGAGGTCTTAGAATTCCTGAACCTACAAGGCTTGCAGACAAGTATGTGGCTTCGCTTAAAAAACAGGTTTGCGGATAGATGTGCGCTTTGGCAGATTCCGGTTGCGTTTAGGAGGAGAAGTCTTCCATCATCTCGATAAAATCCCTGAAAAGATAGGAAGAATCATGCGGCCCGGGTGAGGCTTCGGGATGATACTGGACGCAGGACAGGGGATATTCCTTGTGTTTCAGTCCTTCAACGGTCTGATCGTTCAGGTTTATATGGGAGATAGCAACGTTGCTTTCAAGTGAATCGGGGTCCACTGCAAAGCCGTGATTCTGAGATGTTATCTCGACCTTTCCAGTCTCAAGATTCTTAACCGGCTGGTTTCCTCCACGATGTCCGAATTTAAGTTTGAAGGTCTTTCCTCCGAGTGCGAGACTCAGGATCTGGTGTCCCAGGCAGATTCCGAATATAGGCTTTTCCCCGATGAGTTTTTTTACGTTTTTAGAGGCGTATTTGACCGCGGCCGGGTCCCCGGGTCCGTTCGAGAGAAAAATCCCGTCGGGGTCAAAAGCCAGTATGTCCTTGGGATCCGTTTTCGATGGAAAAACCGTCGTGTCGCATCCAAGGTCGTAAAGTTCCCTGAGGATGTTTCTCTTTATCCCGAAATCATAGACGGCGACTTTGAATCTCTTAGAAGATCCGGAGTCTATGTCCCTGCCGTAGCGCCACTTTCCGGTTCCCTCTTCCCACGCATAGGGCTGCGCACAGCTTACTTCCGTTACCAAGTCGCGCCCGACTATTCCCGGCGAGGAGTCGACTTTTTCGATCAAAACCTCTGGGCTTGTCTCAACCGTTGAGATAATTCCCTTGATCGCTCCGCCGATTCGTATGGTCCTTGTCAGTTCCCTTGTGTCGATTCCCTGTATGCCGGGTATCCCGTGTCTTGAGAGAAAATTGCCGAGACTCTCCCTTGATCTCCAGTTGCTTGGATGATCCCAGTATTCCTTCACGACAAAGCCGCTTAGGTGGGGTTTTTCCGATTCGAAGTCTTCGGGATTGATTCCGTAGTTACCTATTTCGGGGTAGGTCATTACGATAATCTGACCGTTATAGGAAGGGTCTGTGAGTATTTCCTGGTAACCCGTTAAGGAGGTATTGAAAACAACTTCGCCAGCTGCCTCTGCCTGAGCTCCGAAGCTTGTGCCTTCAAATACTTTTCCGCCTTCAAGTGCGAGGTAAGCTTTTTTCATTGTTCAGGGGGTTAAAATATATATGCCTGTGGTAATGTCAAATTCCGCGTTCCCGATGAGATCAACACGGCGGGTTCCGGAGTGCCGTCGGAGGTAAACCGGTTTATTCCAATTAATGAATTCTGTTGTATTATTTGTTGTCTGGAAAATCCATTACGGCGGGGATCTCGCCGTGGACTGAAGCGTGAAAAATACTGATATGAACTGGGATCTGACCTCTTATTTTCCCGAATTTCAGGGAACTGAGTATAAAGAATTCAAAGAGAGTCTCTCCCGTGGCATAAAAAGTCTCGATGAGAAGGCCTCGGCTTCTGATCCTCTTTGCGGGGAAAATCTTGTGTTCTGGAAAGATGTCTTCCTGGAAACCGAGGATCTCATAAGCGGATATTCCCATATACGTTCCTACGTGGGATGTCTCAGCGCTTCGGATTCCAACAGGGAAGATTACCTGCGCGAGGAAGCGGCGATTTCCCTTCTCGGCTCTGATCTTGAGAAACTTAAGGTTCAGTTGCAAAGAGCGCTTCGGGACGCCGACGAAGACCTGATTTCAGAATTTGCCTCTTTTCCGGATATAGAGTCGGCTTCCTATTACATAAGGCGCGTTTGGCGAAATTCCCGGTTCACCATGTCCGCTCCGAAGGAAATTCTGGCTTCTGAACTGGGAGTTGACGGGATAAGCGCCTGGGGGCGGATCTACGATACAGTATCTTCCAAGATGACGTTTGAGATGGTCTACCCCGACGGGACGAAGAAAAGGCTTCCCATGTCCCAGAGAAGGTCGCTCATGGAGAGCCCTGACAGGGAAATACGGAAAGCCGCTTTCTCAGGCGGCAACGCGGCCTGGGAAGGCCTTGAAGACGTAGCTGCCGGGGCCATAAACGCCATATCGGGAACCAGGCATACGCTCTACAGGCACAGGGAGATTGATCATTTTCTCGACGTGGCGCTTTTTGACGCCGCGGTCTCGAGACAGACCCTGGATTCGATGATGGAGGCTATACGGGAAACTGTGGAGCTTCCAAGAAGCATCCTGAGGCTTAAGGCCGAGACGATGGGGCTTGAGGGGGTGTCGTGGTACGATCTGGGGGCCCCTATGAATCTTGGGAAAACCGGCCGGGTTGACTGGAACGGAGCAAAATCCATGGTTTCCGATTCCTTTTCCGCGGCTTATTCGCGCCTCGGCGGGTTTTTTGACCATGTATGCCGGAGCGAATGGATAGACTGGGAGGTAAGAGAGGGGAAAAGGCCCGGAGGTTTCTGCACGGGTTCTCTTCTCACCGGAGAGTCAAGGATATTCATGACTTATAATGGAGGGGTAGGCGACATACTTACCCTTGCTCACGAGGCGGGCCACGCCTTCCACTCTCACGTGATGAGAGACCTTCGTCCCTACGCCCAGTTCTATCCTATGACGCTTGCCGAAACCGCTTCGACTTTCGGGGAAATGCAGCTTGCCGAGGGACTGCTGCGGGATCCTTCGACTAGTGTTGAGGACAAGGTGCTTGTGAGGGATGCGGAAGTAAACCATGGGGCCATATATCTTCTGGACATACCTGTGCGGTATGAGTTTGAAAAGAAGCTCTACGAGCAGCGTGCCGAGGGAGAGCTTACGGTGAGCGAACTCAAGGAACTTATGACTGGAACCCAGAAGGAAGTTTTTGGAGACGTGCTTTTGGAATATGATCCGTTCTTCTGGGCCTCGAAGCTCCATTTTTACATAACGGGAGTCAGTTTCTATAACTTCCCCTACACCTTCGGCTATCTGCTTAGCAGGGCGCTTTTCGAGAAGTTCAGACAGCACGGCGAGGAGTTTATTCCTGTTTACGAAGAGTTTCTCAGGCTCACGGGTTCAGATGACGCCGAGGGAGCCGTTAAGAGGTCCATAGGGGATGATATAACGAGCAAGGATTTCTGGAAAGAGGCGATTTTTACCCTCTCACGGCCGCTTGAGGAACTAAAGGAGCTTCTGCCCTCGGTCGCTACATAAGGTTTCCGATAACTCTCTCCACCGGGGAGAGCGATTTAACCAGTATGTCAACCACTATGCCGAGCATTATGAGAAGCATGTAGATGATTGAAGCCGAAAATGCCTTTCCGTAACCGCGGTTGGCGAAAACGCTCCTTATTACCAGGTAATTGAAGTATATTCCTGATATCGCCGCGAAAGCTGCGAAATAGACTGTGTTTGTTCCCGTGAGCCAGAGTATGAAAGTCAGGGGTATAAGGGAAAGGGAGTAGATGAGTATCAGCATGTTCGTGTACTTTGTGCCCAGAGCGACGGGGAGAACGTTTATCCCGGCTTTTTCATAATCCTTTCTGTATTTCTGCGCGAGTACCCAGAAGTGGGGAGGCTGCCAGAGCATCATGAATACGAATACTATTATCGCGTCGAGCTGCGGGACGGGTTTTATGGCGGTGTAGCCTATGAGCACAGGAAGGGCGCCCGGGATTCCCCCGAGGACGGTGCCGAAAGGGGAGGTTCTTTTGAGAAAAAGGGTATAAATGAGCGTGTAACTCAGAATTGCGAGGAGAATAAGCGCCGCGTTTACGTAATTAAAATAAGAAAACGATACAACAAGGGCTACGACCATCATGAGTATCGAGATTATCCAGGCGTTTCGGTCTCCGAGGGTTCTCAGCGCTTCCACCCTTTTGTTGAGGCGGGTCATCTGCTTATCGATTTTTTTGTCGAGCAGGTTGTTTAGAATTGCCGCTCCCCCGGCACTGAGAAGAAGGGAGGCAACGCATAGAAGAATTATCTCTCCGGAGGGAAGGGCGCGGTTGGCTACCACCATTCCCGCAAGGCCCGTGAACGCCACGCTCATGATTATTCCGGGCTTTGAGAGGATAACGGCGGAGACTGCCATGGTCCCCATAGATTTTTTCTCTGTTTCATTCATTGCTAGAACGTTTTTTCAGCGACAGTGTTTTTACTTATATACCCGAACCAGGTGAGAAGGCAGAGGGAAAGTATGAGAAGGCCGATTGCAAGATGAACGGCGGTGACGTAAAAGACGAGCTTTGAGGTTACGACCAAGATTCCGAGTCCGATCTGGAGGAAAAGCAGGGCGACGGCCCACGACATGTTTTTTCGGGCTTCCTTGAGCCTTGCGGATTTTCTTGAGAGAAGCATTACGCCGATAAATACCACCGTGAGCAGGTAGGCGACTGCCCTGTGCGAGAAATGCGCCAGCACCTTGCCCGAGAGCTCAGGCGGGATCCAGTAGCCGAGACATGTGGGAAAATCAGGGCACGCGAGCCCCGCTCCCAGGTGCCTTACGTAGGCTCCCAGAGAAGCCTGGATGAATACAAGCAGAAACAGCGTGAAAAAAAGCCCGGCCGGACCCGAAAAATGGAAATCAGGCTTCCGCCTGACGCCATCGAAGTACACCATGTAAAGGGTAATCGAAAAGATTATGATGGCGTTTGTAAAATGGATAGTAGTCAGGTCCACGGGAAGCTTGGTGAGAACCACGATTCCTCCCAGCACAATCTGAAACAGAAGAAGCAGGACTACGAGCAGCGGGAGTATTCTGTAATTTTTCTTGTACGCGCGGAATCTTCTGTAACAGAGAATGAAAAGGACTATGGATGTTATGCCGCCTATTACGCGGTGGGAGAACTCGACGTATATGTCCCACCTGAAAGGCGGGATTATCTCCCCGTGGCAAAGCGGCCAGTCCGGACAGGCGAGTCCGGCCTTGAGTCCCGATACCGCGTTCCCCCATATAAGAAGTATGAATAGAAGCCCTAGAGCAGTTTTTGCAAGCATGCCTGTTTTTGTATGGCTACTTTATTACCGGCACCCTTGTGAAGGTTTCCATTATGGTGAAACCGATGAGAAGGAAGAGCAGGAAAAGAGGATATAGGGCATATATCCACGTGAGCTTGTCTTCAAACTTAAGATGCATGAAATAAAGGGCGACTATTGCCGCCTTTATCGACGCTATCAGCATGGCGACGACGATGTTGAAGTCGCCGAAATCGAACTTCGCCACATAAACCGTAACTGCCGTTAGGACGAACAGTGCAAGACATACCGCGGCGTATACCCGAAGACCGGTGTGATGTTCCTCAGTGTGGTTGTGTGCGCTCATTTTCTTTCTCCGTTTACCCGATTAAGTACAATAGCGGAAACAGGTATATCCATATCAGGTCGACCAGATGCCAATAAAGCCCTCCGACTTCAACCGGGGTATATCTGTTTCCTTCTTTAAATCTTCCCTGCTTGGCCATTATTATCAGGGCGAAAATTATGCCCATTCCGATAAACACGTGGAGCATGTGAAGCCCGGTCATCATGAAGTAAAGGGCAAAAAATATGTTTGTTTCAGGATATATGTGGTGATGAAATTTGGCGCTGTACTCAAAGTACTTGTTTACCCCGAAAGCCGCTCCGCATATGAAGGTTATGGAGAGCAGTATCATCAGCCAGTTCCTGTTTCTTTTCTGCGAGGCCGACACCGCAAGGGCCATCGTGAAACTGCTGAATATGAGCACTATGGTGTTTATGGCGCCCAGGGTCACATCCAGTTTCTTGTGCGAGTCATAGAAAAGATCCGGGTACTTGGCCCTGAAAAGCGCGTACGCCGCGAAGAGTCCCCCGAAAAGAAGAATTTCCGTTCCGAGGAAAAGCCACATCCCGAATTTAGCCGCGTTGTGCGTTACGGCGTCTCCGAGCCCGTGTCCGTGCGCGTGGCTTTCGGCGTGTTCTACTGTGCTGCTCATTTTTTGCGTTAGCCTCCGATCTATTTTTTCCCGTAAGCGTAAGTCCAGTCAGTTACAGTCGGTATTTCGTCAAAATTCTCATGTGGGGGCGGGGAAGGAACCTGCCACTCAAGAGAAAGGGAACCGTAGGGATTTGACGATTCGGGCCAACCTTTTTTCCACAGCGGTATAAGCAGGTTCACGGTCATTATTATAATGCCGAGCCCGAGTATCCAGGATCCGTAGGTCGAGAGGGCATGATAGGATATGTACTCTTCGGGGTAGGTTGCGTACCTTCTTGGCATTCCCTGGAAACCCATGAAAAACTGCGGGAAAAACGTTACGTTAAATCCTACGAAAATCAGGAACCACGCGGCTTTTGCGGTCAGTTCATTGAATACTTTTCCGAACCATTTCTGGTACCAGAAGTGAAGGGCCCCGAAGAATCCCATCACCGTTCCCCCTATCATGACGTAGTGCATGTGAGCTACTATGAAGTACGTGTCGTGCAGGTGCACGTCAACGGCCAAGGCTCCCAGATAAACCCCGGTCAGTCCTCCGACCGTGAAAAGCACTATGAATGACAGCGCATATAACATGGATGAGTGAAAGTCTATGGATCCCTTGTACAGAGTTGCGGTCCAGTTAAACACTTTTACGGCCGTCGGGATGGCGACAAGCATAGTAAGAAATGAGAATATCGCCGCCGCCGTTTCCGATATACCGCTTACGAACATGTGATGCAGCCAGACGAAGAAGCTTATTATGGCTATCGCGAAACTCGAATACGCGATAGCCTTGTATCCGAAGATGGGCTTTCTCGCGAAAACGGGAATTATCTCGGAGATAATTCCGAAGGCGGGAATAACCATTATGTAGACGGCGGGATGGGAGTAGAACCAGAAGAAGTTCTGGAAGAGTATTGGATCCCCTCCCTTGGCCGGATCAAAAAAGCCTATGTCAAATGCCCTCTCCGCTATCAGCAGAAGAAGCGTGATTCCCACAACCGGTGTCGCTAGCAGCTGCAGTATCGCGGTCGCGTAGGATGCCCATATGAAAAGCGGCAGTCTTGACCACGTCATTCCGGGTGCCCGAAGCTTGTGGATGGTCACTATAAAGTTCATTCCGGTAAGAATCGATGAGAACCCGAGCACGAAGACCCCCAAGGTTATCAGTATTACCTTGGTACCCGTCTGAATGCTGTAGGGGGTGTAGAACGTCCAGCCCGTGTCGGCCGGCTGCGCAAGCGCGGAAAGCAGTATCGCCGTCCCGACAAGATATATCCAGAAACTCAGCAGGTTGATTCTGGGAAACGCCACGTCCCTAGCCCCGATCATAAGCGGTATCAGGAAATTGCCGAAGCTCGCCGCGATCCCCGGAACGATGAAGAAGAAAACCATCAGGGAACCATGGAGCGTGAACGCTACGTTGTACTCCGTCGGGGTCCTGAAGAAATCAAGCTCCGGAGTCATAAGCTCGTATCTCATCCCAAGAGCCGCCAGACCGGCGATCATGAAGAAAAACGAGATCGTAACGAGATAAAGAATCCCGATGCGCTTGTGATCCGTTGTCAAAATCCACGATTTCAGACCTTTCTGGGCTAAATACGGTATATGCTGGGTTTGTGTCATGGCTCCGTTTGCCATCTTTTTCTCCTTTGAAATTCTACTTCAACGTCTTTATATACTCGATAAGAGCGGTTACTTCTTCCTCAGACAGTATACCTTTGAATGAAGGCATGGTGGGCGGATAGCCCTTTACCATTTTAGCCTCAGGCTCATAAATTGATTCCCTTAAATAATTTTCATCCACAAGGACCGAAGAGCCATCCTCAAGATCCTCCGTTTTCCCGTATAGGTTCTTGAAAGTAGGCCCTATAACCTCCTTGCCGTCGATGCTGTGACATGCAAGACATCCTCTCTGGGAATACAGGTCCTTTCCTCTCTCCGCCGGAGATACGCTGATTGCCGCCAAGGCGGCTCCGTCTTCAAGTTCATCTCCCTTTTCCCATCTTGCGAACGCCTCTGGACTCAGGACTTTTACTGTCGCAAGCATTTTCGAGTGCCCGGAACCACAGTATTCGGCGCACAGAAGGTCAAAAGTCCCGACCTTGGTCGGGGTAAACCAGAGCTGCTGATAGCTGCCCGGGAGAATATCCTGTTTTACGCGGAACTGCGGGACGAAAAAGCTGTGGATGACGTCGTCTGACCTCATTATGAGCCTGACTGGCTTGTTCTGCTGTACGAACAGTTCGTTAAGCGACTTTTTCCCGGTGAAATACTCAAATTCCCAAAGCCACTGTTTCGCCACGACGTTAACTTCTATGGCCTCGGCGGGCGGGTTGCGAAGCTCCTTGAAAGCTATCCACCCCCACGCGAAGATGACCATAAGCAGTATGGTCGGGATTATCGTCCAGATGGTTTCGATGACCGGGTTGTGAGTTATGTAGGCGGTTTCCTGATCCTCGCTTTTTCTTCTGTACTTAATGGAAAAAGCTACAAGTACCGCCGAAATCAGTACGAAGAAAAATACCGATACGATCGTTACGAACAGGGTTATGTTATCGACGCTTGCGGCAAGATTAGAAGCCGATTCCGGTATCCATGTGGACATTTATGATTTACAACCTCCGCAATAATTAATGGGTTTTTCTTTCCCTTCTCCACATCAGGTAGAGAAACGTTACGAGAACCGCGAGGGTTACCATTCCTCCCGCCTTGACGACGTTAAGAGCGGCAAGTGCGTATCTTTTTCCGACCGGGTCGAACTGATAACAGAACATAAGCACTTTATTGAGCAGCTCCGAGGAACCTATTTCCCCCTCCGAAGCTTCTATTAGCGATAACTTGAAGTTACTAGGGTCATGCTGAACTCCGTAGAGGTATCGCGAGATTACCCCCTCCGGCGTGAGTATTACTATTCCCGAAGGATGGGCAAACTCCTCACCGTCTTTTTTGAAGCGGAATCCCACCGAATCGGTAAGTCTCAGTATGTTTTCCGCCGTTGCCGTAAGAAAGTGCCAGTCCTCGGCTTCCTCTGCTCCGCCTGCAAGCGCTCCTCTGTATCTTGCAGCTTTTTCGCCGATTACATCGGGGGATTCTTCAGGGTCAAAACTTACGGTCACCACGGTATAATCCTTGCCCGGCCTGAAGGCACCCATCTGGTTGATCACTTCCAGTACTCCGTCCGTCGCAAGGAGGCAGAGCCTTGGGCATGTGAAGTAGGCGAGACTTAGGAGCACCGGTTTTTCTTGCCCGAAAAAAGAGGACATGCTCACCATTTCTCCGTTTTCTCCGCGGAATTCGGTGTCGAGGTCGATGGCGGAGGCGAGTTTCTCGTCAAAACCTATCTCTTTTACGTCATTTACGTTTGAAAGTGCACAAACGTCTGACGCAAAGAGAACCGGAAGAGTGCTTGAGATACACATAACACTGAGAAAAATAAAGAACCTCCACATGAAAGGAGCCGTCTTCTGGCCGTTTTTTTTATGAAAAAATGTTTGAGGGATTAAGATATAAAGAGTTTTTTTCCCTTCTCTCGTCTCAAATAGGCGTAGATTGTATCTGATGTTAATTCTCTGTCAAGAATCCGTTTTCTTTACGGTTATTCGGACTTTCTGGACCTGTTTATTTTCTTTTCAGGCAAAGGACTACGCCCATTCCGATGAAGGCCGTAAGGGTTGAGGAACCACCGTAGCTGATGAAGAAAAGAGGAGTTCCAATGATCGGCATAAGTCCCGTGACCATAGCGATATTTATCACGGCGTGCCAGAAAAACATCGCCGCGATCCCAAAACACGCGATCATCCCAAAGCGATCATTTAGGGATGTTGCGGTGTTGAGAATAAAGAGGATTATCGAGAAGTACAGAAGAAGGACGAAGACCGACCCCCGAAATCCCCACTCCTCCCCGATGACCGAAAATGCGAAATCCGTGTGATGCGCGGGAAGAAAATTCAGGTTGGACTGCGAACCCAGGGAAAAACCTTTTCCATAACCCATTCCCGACCCTATCGCGATCTGGGACTGGATTGAGTTATAGCTTATCCCGAAAGGGTCGGAGGAAGTGTCTATAAAGGAATATATCCGTTCCTTCTGGTAGTCTTTGATCAGAAGATGCCAGGCCGGTATAACGGATATCAATGCTATGATTATTATTCTCAGCAGAGCTTTTCTGCTGATTCCCAGAAGCAGAATAATGCTTGAACCTATAAGAAGTATGGTCATAGCCGTTCCCATGTCGGGCTGGGCAATGACTGCCGCGGTAGGGATAAACAGAAGGGCTATGGGCCTGAGAAGTTCCACCAGATTATAATTTTCCTTTGCGGCCATCTCACTTCCGTAGTAGTTGGCAAGAACCATTATTATCCCGATTTTAATAAATTCGGAAGGCTGGAGAGAGACCGGGCCCATTTGGAACCAGCTCCTGGATCCCGATACTGTTTTTCCGAATACGAAAATCAATGCCAGCAGCACGAGGAACCCCAGATAGAAGGCAAAAGAGTACCTTTTCAGTGTCAGGGGTTTTAAGTTGCTTATAGCCGCCATCGTCAACAGTCCCACTAGGACCCATACGAGTTGTTTCTTAAACGCACCTAGGCCGGTTAATTGAGAGATGCTGTAGAGATTAACGAGCCCCGCCGCGCACAGCAGAAAAATCAGCAGCAACACCCAGGAGGATTTACTCAGATTTGGCGATTCGAGTTTCATTTCGCTCCTTCTTAAGTCTGAAGTAGGTCTCAATGATTTTTTTTGCTATGGGAGCTGCCGCCACGCTTCCACTGCCCCCGTTTTCGACAAGAACGGTTACGGCTATCTCCGCCGAATCCGACGGTGCGTAGGAGGTGAACCAGGCGTGATCTTGGAACCGTTTTTCAGTTGACTCAACTTGTGCCGAGACGACCTGCGCCGTTCCCGTTTTGCCCGAGACGGATGTGACTTTTGATCTTGCGTAAATCCCGGTACCTCGGTCTCCGTGTACGGCATCGAAAAGAGCTTTTTTCAAAAAAGACACTGACTTTGGGTCAAGTTTTTGAGCTGCCCCGGTTATCCGAGGTGCCGCTCCTTCGTCTGTTTTCCTTATTTTCGGTTTGACTATACTACCTCCGTTTGCTATTGCCGCTGTCATAATACTTACCTGAAGAGGAGTTGTGGTGACGTATCCCTGACCTATTGCCAGCATTGCGGTTTCACCCGCATACCAGGGTTCTCTCAGGTGTTTTCTTTTCCATGTCCTGGAAGGGTTCACTCCCCGTTTCTCGGGCAGCACTATGCCGGTTCTTTCCCCCAACCCGAATCTTTTCAGATACGGGTAGAGCCTGTCAACTCCGAGTTTCAGGGAAAGTTTGTAAAAATATACGTCACACGATTCAACAATTGCTTCGCGGAGGTTCATATGCCCATGACCTTCCTCCCGCCAGCAGTTAAGACGCTTTTGGTTTATTAAATGATAGCCTGGGCAGTATACGGACGACTCTGGATCCATCGTCTTTTCCTCCAGCAATGCGAAGGCCGTGATTATTTTGAGTACCGACCCGGGCGGATAGGTTCCTTGGGTTGAGCGGTTAAACAGGGAAAAAGATTCTTTTTTTCTTCCCCTTTTCTGCTTTTCCGGTGAAAGCCCTTTTGATATATGCTCGGGACGATAAGACGGACGACTTGCCATCACCAGGATTTCTCCGTTTCTTGCGTCCATTGCGACTATAGCCCCTTTCTCGTTGCCCAAAGCGTCATTGGCGGTCTTCTGCAGTTCCGCGTCAATGGTGAGATGGATGTCCTTTCCTTGGACCATTTCTTTGTTCTTGCGGTTCGGCAATAACGTGGCGAGAGAATCGGAGATCACCTTTCCGTGTGCGTTTACCATGATGTATTGAATGCCGTTTGTTCCTCTGAGCTCATTGTCAAAAACCTTCTCCACTCCAGTTTTTCCTACCATGGTTCCCGATTTGATCCGACGATAGGCTTTTACTTCTTCTGTGTCGGCAACTCCCGTATATCCCAGAAGCACGGCGGCGGCCTCTCCATGCGGGTAGAACCTCTTGTGCCCCAATTCCAGAAATACGCTCTCTAACACCTCTTTGTTCTTTTCAACCAGAAGAAGCTGTTCCCTGCTTATGTCCTTGGCGATTGTAACTGGGTAGAAGTTCCTGAGGCTCGCTATTTTGCGAAGTTTTTTTAGAAGCTGTTTCTCTGGAACGTCTATTATCTCCGCAAGTTTCTGCGCGAGACCTTCGGCATCGGTTATTTCTTTTGGAAACACCCGTATGTTAAAAGACGGTTTGTTATAGAGGATCTTTTCACCGTTTCTGTCAAAAACGCGTCCCCTTGGCGCGGGAAGATCAAGTACTCTAAGGACGTTTCTTTCCGAAAAATCTCTGTATTCTTCGCCCTTGTATATCTGGAGGTAGAACAACCTTACTGAGAAGATAGCAAAAAACAGCACGGCCAAAGAAACGGCTATTGAGAGTCTACGTTTTAGTAATTCCATCCAGTTTTCTCAGAAGCATTATAATCGGAACACCAACCACTGTATTAATGATAGCCTGATAGAATGCTAGCTCAACACTTAGAAATGCCATTTGGCCGCTGCCTTGCTTGAACAGAAGCAGTATCAGTACCAGCAAGTGCATAAGCAGGGTTCCGGTAAAAAGCGCCAGAGAAAGGAAAAAGGGGTGATTGCGGTCGTAATTAAGATTGTGGATGCTCATTCGTAGCGCCATAAACATGGCGAATCTTGTGACCGTGTGAAAGCCCCAGGCTCCGGCTGAAAAAACATCCATTAAAAACCCGTTTAGAACGGCGAGCGTGAAAAGATAAGGTATTTCGGTCCTGACTGCCAGCCAGATTATTAGGATCAGATTCAGATCAGGGGTGAATTTGCCCAGAGAAGACGTTGAGACGACCGATGTCTGGATAATTATGAAGAGAAGAGAACAAAACAGGTAGAAAAAAAAAGAGAAGTTTATTCTGATCATATTCCAACTGGACCCAGCTGGCGGAGTGTCAATTAAGGCGTATGAGCACTTCTTCAACCCTGCTCACATCGATTTCTGGTTTTATGAAGGCTCTTTGAAGTCCTCTGTACGGCTCAACCTTCGTTACGGTTCCTATGACGATATTTTTCGGGAAAACATTGTCTTTTCCGGATGATATGATCTTGTCTCCGACCGTAATATCGTCCTCTTGCTCAATGTACTTCATAACGTAATGGTTTCCCGCTCCAGTCACTATGCCCCGCGCGCGACTCCTTTGTACAATCGCATCAGCCACACTCGAGGGATTTGTCATGAGCATTACCATGGAGGTTTTTTCATTTACCAAGTGTACGGTTCCTATGGCCCTGACATTGTTGAGCACCGGAGACCCTTTCTTTATTCCCGAAGACGATCCTTTGTCTATTATAAGGAACCCAGGGCCTAAGACCGAGGGGTTGCTTCCTATGACCTTCGCTCCAACCATTTTCCCCTTAAAAGAGCTTTTATAATTAAGAAGGCTTCTTAACCTTTCATTCTCAAGCCTTATTTCCGTTAACATCAGGTTCTGCGCTTCCATTTCCTGTAGCTGTGCCCTGAGACGGGAGTTTTCAACGCTTGTATCGACTAGGTCAATATAATGGTCCCAGTAGTATCTTGCGCCATCCTTTACATAGTTCGCGAAAGCGCCGGAACCATGGTTAATGTTAAGCATTAACCTTGTGGTGTAATTGGTTTCTTTTTTTGCCAGATCAAAAGCGACGGGCAGGAGATGAATTGACCCAATTATGAGGACAAAGGACAGAAATAGCTGATTTTTACTAAAAAACTTCCTCATTAAGTTCCCTTCCGGTCGGGAGCGCTTAATCCTGATTTCTCACAACCGGCAGAAAAAGAATTGTCCACTTTATAATACAGCCGTTGCAAGGAGTTGTAAAACACCTACTGTTTGAAAACTGTAACACAAAAGAACCGGGGTTTCAAGGAAAACAAAACCACGGAGCAATTCCACGATTAAAACGCCTTGGAATTTCGCTGCCGTTATGTCTTATATAGCGACGGAATTCAGAAGGTCTATGTCTTCTAGAGCTTTTCCAGAACCCATAACGACGCAATCAAGGGGTTGCTCGGCTCTTCTTATCTTGATACCGGTTTTCTGCTCTATACGATTCCGCAGTCCTTTGAGAAGCGAACCGCCTCCGGCAAGCGTTATTCCTGAGTCAAAGACGTCTGCGGAGAGCTCCGGCGGAGTTCTCTCAAGCGTCTGCAAGATAGCCTCGACTATCTGATTTACAGTTTCTTCAACCGCCTCCTCAATTTCCTCCATGTCAATGGAGAGCATTGAAGGAACACCGGAAATGTTGTTTCTTCCGGTTACTTTCATCTGGGTTTTTCTGTTGCTGTTTAATTCCGGGTGGGCAGAGAACTTTTTCTTAAGTTCCTCGGCTGTCCTAAATCCGATGACTATATTGTAATTTCTTTTCAGCCACTGCTGTATGGCCTCATCCATCTTGTCTCCGCCGATTTTGATTGACCTGCTTACAACTATCCCGGACAGTGCGATGACGGCTATTCCCGTGGTTCCGCCCCCTATGTCAACCACCATGTTTCCCGAAGGTTTGTCCACGTCTATCCCGGACCCTATGGCAGCGCACATTGTTTCCTCAATAAGGTATACCTTCCTCGCTCCCGCGGCCTCGGCCGATTCTCTTACGGCTCTTTTCTCCACTTCGGTAATCTCGAGCGGAACCGATATTATCACTCTCGGGCGTACGAAGCTTCTTTTGTTGCCGTTGGATTTCTTTATGAAGTACTCAATCATTCTCTGGGCCGCGTCGAAGTCGGCGATAACCCCGTCGCGAAGTGGCCTTATGGCTCTGATTGAACCCGGAGTTCTTCCGACCATCTCCCTGGCCTGCTGGCCAACCGCAATGAGTTTTGATCTTTGTCCAGGAATATCCTGTACGGCTACCACTGATGGTTCGTTGGACACTATCCCCCTGCCTTTTGAGTATACAAGGGTATTTGCAGTTCCGAGGTCAATTGCCAGATCGTTTGAAAAACGTTTAAGAATACTGTCCAATATCATTTCTTATAATTACCTCTTTTTTTCAGTTAAAACAGGTGCTAAGCCCGAAAATACCCGCCATTTGCATCCATAAGACGGGCGAGGCGGCAACCAAACAACTTAACTATCTAATTATAGCATTTTTTTTTACTATTCAAAGCGATTATAAAAGGGTTTTTCTGTTATTTCTAGCGTGTTTGGAGTTTTATCGGCGCACTGTTCCCCGCGGGCGGTTATTTCTCCCCGAAAATTGCGAAATTCCCTTCTTATATAGCCGATGGAAATATTTCTCCCGAGGGTAGGAGAGTATGTAGAAGAGGTTATTCTCCCCACTTTTTTTTCTTCAACCCAGAGGGTGTCTCCAGGTAATGCGCAACCGTCTTGCTGCGACGCGAAATACGCCAGATGCCAGTTGACTCTTCCTCTCCATTTTATCCTTGCTATTACTTCCTGCCCCACATAGCATCCCTTTTCGAAGTCAAGAGCGTTCCAGATGCCAGCTTCAATGGGTATTGTGGAGATGTCCATATCCTTTCCGTAGGTGGGAATTCCGGCTTCAATCCTTAGAATTTCAAGGGCTTCATGTCCCGCAAGTTCAGGAGCCGACGGATCTTCCAAGAAGAGGTCCCAGATTTCCCGGGCCCTGCGGTTTTCAAAAAGAATGTCAAAACCGGTTTCTCCAGTTCTGTTGAGTTTCATTACTGTTGCCTCGTCGCAGGTCCTGTGGTCGTATTCGTTCATCTGTTCTGTGCCGATGCCGAGACGTTCGGTGATAAATTCTCCGCAACCGTGACCGCATGTGTGCAAAACGCAGTAATCTTCCGTGACGTCAAGCATCTCGGCCTTGTAAGAAAGTCTGAATTTGCGAAGAAGCTCCGCTACATCCCCGCCCATGCCGGGCTCTGTGTCCATGTAGACCGAATCTTGGTTTTTAAACACTCTCATATCTGAAATCATTTTTCCCTTCGGGGTGAGTATTGCGGCGTAGACTCCTGTTCCCGGTTTTTTTTCCTTTACATCGTTTGTAAGCATTCCCTGCAGGAATTTTATGTGGTCCGGTCCCGACAGGATAAGCTTTCCCCTGCTGGAGATATCTATAATGGCGACGGATTCCCTTACAGTTTTTACCTCTTTTTCCGGGTCACCGTAGTTTTTCGGAAGGAAAAATCCGCCCGTCTCGCCGAATACGGCTCCCTTAGATGCGTGCTTATCATGAAGCGGGGTTTTCTTTGCGGATTCCATTAGCGTCTGCGCCTGTGCGGACGGGTTTTGCCCGCCGTCTTCGTTTCTTTTGTCTCTTGAAAAACTACTGTCTGAATATAATATAAAGTCCCTGTCCTAAAAAGAAATTACAGGGGTGCGAAGTGAGTGAACTGAAAGAAAGCTACAAGGTTGTCATCATGGGTTCCGGCCCGGCGGGGCTGACTGCGGGGCTCTATGCGGCGCGGGCGAATCTTGAGCCGCTCGTATTTGAAGGCCCGGAAGCCGGCGGGCAGCTCACTACTACTACGGATGTCGAAAATTTCCCCGGGTTTCCGAGCGGGATCATGGGTCCTGAGCTTATGGATCTTATGAGGGAGCAGTCCGAACGTTTCGGGGCGCAGTGTGTGCAGAAGGCCGTAACCGCGGTTGATTTTTCCAAAAGGCCGTTTCGCGTATCGACGGAAGACGAGCAGATACTCGCCTCCACCTTCATTATCTCTTCGGGCGCCACGGCTAGGATGCTCGGTCTTCCCTCCGAGCGGGAGCTTGTGGGCTACGGGGTTTCAACGTGCGCCACGTGCGACGGATTTTTCTTCAGGGACAAGGAGCTTGTGGTTGTCGGGGGAGGTGACAGCGCAATGGAGGAATCCATCTTTCTTACCAAGTTTGCCACCCGGGTCACTGTGATTCACAGGCGCGACAAGCTCAGGGCATCGGTGATAATGCAGCAGCGGGCCGAGGAAAACGAAAAAATAGATTTTATCTGGAACGCCGTTGTCGAGGACGTGCTGGGCTCAAGAGAGGACGGAGTGACGGGGGTTCGGATAAAGGACGTCGTGACCGGGGAGAGTTATGTTAAGGAATGCCAGGGCATGTTCGTGGCGATCGGGCATACTCCTAACAGCGAAATTTTCAGGGGACAGCTTGAAATGGACGATAACGGTTA
>JAJEGO010000034.1 GCA_022819805.1 Candidatus Dadabacteria bacterium | reverse complement strand
TCTGTATATCTGCTCGAATTGCATCGTCCGTATGTTCTGCAGTAGCTCTGTGCGGTTCATAGATCCCTCCTAACAAGGAAAAATCTAAAACCGGTCAAACCATTTGTTAAGAAACCGGTCAATTAGTTTATTACTAACACCCCGCACGGAAACACTTGCCCATTTGACACCGTTAAGTTAGTCTAAATGCTCCGTTAAGGCCTATCTATCCGCTGGAGGATTTTACATGGAAATCAAATGGGCAAAGAGAATCGAGGAGCTGCCCCCTTACCTTTTCGCCGAGATCGACAGGAAAAAGGACGAGCTTGTGGAGAAGGGGGTCGACGTGATCGACCTCGGAGTGGGAGACCCGGACATACCGACGCCTGGGCACATAGTGGAGTCGCTTCGCGAGGCCGCCGGGTCGCCGGAGCACCACCGCTACCCCTCTTACGTTGGGATGCCGTCTTTTCGGGAGGCCGCGGCCGAGTGGTACTCCGAGCGCTTCGGAGTCACTCTCGATCCCGCAAGGGAGGTGGTCACGCTTATAGGCTCGAAGGAAGGGATAGCCCACGCGCCTCTCGCGTTTCTTGACCCGGGGGACGTGGCGCTTGTGCCCGACCCGGGATACCCCGTGTACCCGGTTTCGACGACGTTTGCGGGAGGGGTTCCCTACCCGATGCCGCTTCTTAAGGAAAACGGCTTTTTTCCCGATCTTGACGCGATCCCGGGGCCCGTGGTTCGAAAGTCCGTAATGATGTTCCTTAACTATCCGAACAACCCGACCACCGTTTTAGCGAACGAGGGGTTTTTCCGTGAGGTGGTCGATTTCGCCCGGGAAAACAACGTGCTCATCTGCCACGACGCCGCCTACACGGAGATAGCGTTTTACGGCAAGAATCCGCTCAGCTTCCTTGAGATACCGGGGGCTATGGATGTGGGAATCGAGTTCCACTCCCTGTCCAAGACCTTCAGCATGACCGGGTGGCGCCTCGCGTTTGCCGCGGGGAACGAAAAGGCCGTGGCGGGCCTCGGGAAGATAAAGACGAACATAGACTCGGGGGTTTTCCAGGCGGTCCAGGTGGCGGGGATAACGGCGCTTCGCAACAGCTCCGTGGGGCTTGAGGAGAGAAAGGAGGTCTACAGGGAGCGCCTTGAGATATTCTGCCGCGGCCTTGAGAAGGCGGGCATAAGCTACACCCGTCCCGAGGCCACCTTCTACGTGTGGTTTGAGGTTCCCGAGGGGATGACGTCTTCAGATTTCTGCGCGAGGATGCTCTCTGAGGCCGGGGTGGTGGTCACCCCCGGAAACGGTTTCGGGGACTGCGGCGAGGGCTACGCCAGGGTGTCAGTGACGTTTGACACCGCGAGGATAGAGCAGGCGGCCGAGAGGATAGCGAATTTCAGGCCGTAGGGGCGGCCGGGTCTTTACCGACAAGAGGTTTTAAGAGTGTTTGATCTCCTTAAGTACTTTTGCACCCTGCTTTACATTGTCTCTTCTGTTTTTCTCTGCATATTCGGCCTTCACCGCTACTACCTGGTCGGTCTCTACTCGAGGGCGAAGAAGGCGCGCCGCGCCGCCGCTCCCGCGGGAGAGGGCTTTCTTCCGCGCGTTACGGTGCAGCTGCCCGTCTATAACGAGATGTACGTCACCGAAAGGCTGATGCGGGCGGTCTGCGGGATCGACTACCCGAGGGATCTGCTCGAGGTGCAGGTGCTTGACGACTCAACCGACGACACAAGCCGCATAGCGGCGCATTGCGCGGAGGAGCTCCGGGCGGCCGGGTTTGACATAAAGCATATCCGGAGGGGGACCAGGGAGGGGTACAAGGCCGGGGCGCTTGCCGCGGGCTGCGCCGAGGCAAGCGGGGAGTTCCTCGCTGTTTTCGACGCGGATTTCGTTCCCCCGCGGGATTTTCTCCGAAAGACCGTGCCGTGCTTCGAGGACCCCGGGGTCGGAATAGTGCAGACAAGGTGGGGGCATCTTAACCGCGACTACTCGCTTCTCACAAAGGCCCAGTCCGTGCTTCTTGACGGCCATTTCGTAATCGAGCAGGCCGCGCGCCACGGAAACGGCCTCTTCCTTAACTTCAACGGCACCGCTGGGGTGATCCGCAAAAAATGCATCGAGCAGAGCGGAGGATGGCAGCACGACACCCTCACGGAGGATCTTGACCTCAGCTACAGGGCGCAGATAAACGGGTGGCGCGCCGTCTACCTGCCCGACGTGGTGTCTGACGCTGAGCTTCCGGTGGACATGAACGCCTTTAAGATACAGCAGCACAGGTGGGTTAAGGGAGGGATCCAGACGGCCGTCAAGCTTCTGCCCTCGGTGCTCGGCCATCCGAAGATTCCGTTTAAGGTGAAGGCCGAGAGCGTATTTCATCTCCTCGGCAACTTCAGCTACCTCTTCCTGCTCGCCACGATCGTTCTCATAATACCCATGAATTTCCTCTGGGAGCGCATCTGGCTAAACGACCTCTTCATAGCGAGCGTTACGGGGGTGGCGGTGGGCACTTTCGCGATAATAAGATTTTACATACTTGCCGTCGGGGAGGCTCACGGACCGGAGGCGCGGGGATTTTACAAGTACATACCCGTTGCGCTAAGCGTCGGGGCGGGCATAGCAGTTAACAACGCCAAGGCCGTCTTGGAGGCGGTTGCGGGCAGGACGTCGGGCTTTGCGAGAACGCCCAAGTATGCCGTCGTGAACCGCAAGGACCGCTGGAGAACCTCGGCGTATGTATCCTCGAGGGGAGTTACGACCTTTTTCGAGGTTGTCCTCTCGCTTTTCTTCACAGTCCAGGTGGCGTATGTACTGTACATGGGGTTTTTCATCTGGATTCCCTTTTTGTTGCTAATGCAGTTCGGTTTCACCTACACCGCCTTTCTCTCCATATATCACGGTTCGTGAGTGGGAGGGTGCCGGTAATTTGCTTTGCTTATGATTGGTTGCCATCCAATTAACTGTGGTATATTCTGATCCACTAATATGGTTTTTTCACGTAAAAATCTGACTACAATCTGGAAACCTGTTTCACGATTAATACTAGCCACCGTTGTTATGCGACGTATTTATTTATTGTTATTGGGTTCATTTTTGAGTCTGATTTTGATCACTGTGTCTCCGACTAGCGGTTGGGCTCAATCATCTTCGCTTTCCCTGTTCACGCCGGAGAACTTTTACTCCGTAATCGGATTGTTGGTTCCCGGTATGATTATTTTGTTTGTGCGTTCGCAGTTCCTGACCGGCAGACTCAACCCGCCGCATCCTGTTTTATCCTATTTGGCGGTTTCCGGTGTCTATTATGCGTTGGTGCTGCTTGTGGTAAACCCCGTTCCGTATCTCCAGGGGCCTGACCAGGGAAAATGGCTGGGCTGGCTTTTGCTTGTGTTTGTGTTGCCGGCAATTTCGGGGTTTTTGCTGGGGTACGATGTCCAGAAACAATTTTTTTATCGTTTTTTGAGGTGTGTTGGTACATGTATTGGCTTGAACCCAGCACATCCTATTCCATCTGCATGGGACTGGAAGTTCAACAACATGGGTGAACAGAAAGTTCTTGTTACCTTAAAAGACGGAACCAAAATAGCAGGTTTTCTTGGGAAAAATTCCTTTGTATCTTCCGATCCAACCGAGCGGGATGTCTATATCGAGACTGTTTGTAAAATTGATGAAAATAGCAATTGTATTCCAGAGGATGGAAAAGGTATTCTTATTGTAGGAGGCCAGATTCAAACGATAGAACTTTGGTCTAAGGAGCGAAAAAATAAGTCAAGATAAAAAACCACGGACAGATAATTCAGACATCGAAACAACCGAGAGGGGTTATCAGCCCAAATCGCCTAAGACGGATGAGTCCATCCTGGACGGACCTGTTACGTACGGATACCAACCAAAAGCTGAAGAGGAATCAGCCGAGGAATCAGCCGAGGAATCACCACCGGAGCCACCGAACGAAGATAGTGCTGACGAAAAATAGCCGGAAAATCTGACCGACTATGCCTAAACATTTGTTCCTATAATCCCCCCTTTCTTTTTCTGGTTTCTTATATGGTTCTATAATTTTTCTTGTCCTTATAAATTGAAAATAGTGTTTGGGATTTGCAAGGAAGAATGAATCTTTTTCAGGGAATAATAACAGCTGTATAAGGTATTCTTCTCAAGTGTTATAGTCACATCAGCCGGATCCGTCATCTTTTTCCTGCTGCGCCCTGCTGCTCTCGATAGACTTTCTGATTTCAGACATTTTCTGTTCCCGGGAAGGGCTCTCCGATTTGGCGTTATCAAGACGCTCCCGCACCCCTTCAGTTGAATGTTGAAGAGATTCCCTGCCCTTGAATATCTCGTCTCTCCCCGCCCCGAAATCCCCTGCGGTCTCCGTCCCGTCGGTTTCGATTCTTTCCCGGGTCCGTTCCCGCGCGCGGGCTACCTGCTCCCTGATGGCCGCGGAATCCTCCTCTATCGAGCTTCGCGTCGGCTCGATTCCTGCACCGCCCGCCCCCGCGGCGGACTTTCTGTATTCCCCGAAGGATCGCTCCACGTCAACCTCGAATCTGTGGACGTCCCCAAGGCCGTAGCCATCTGAGGGCATCGCGGCGACCGACTCCCTGGCGCCGCTACCCGCGCCGACGAGTCCCTCAAGACCCGTGACCCTGTGTATGGACCCCGAAACGGCTTCCGCCTCCCCGGTGTCGTGTCTTCCGTCGCGAAGGTCCGCAAGCCCCCTGGCGGTATAGCTGTCCGAATACCCCTGCCCCCTCATATCGGAGAACACCGCCTGGGTGTACTCCCTCTCAAGACCCGCGCCGAAGGATCTCTCCCCCGAGAGCACTTCGGAATACGCCCTGGCTTTTTCCCGGTGGGAGGAATAGTCCTTGAGCGAGCTTCTGGCGGAGTGAAGCTCGGCCCTCGCCTCCTCCGAGTCGCGGGCCGTGAACTGCAGACTTTCCTGGGCCTGCTTCGAGGTGAGCGTGCTTTCAAGTTCTGAAAAGGCCCTTGAGAAATTCACCCCGGAGTTCGAGCTCGAGGCGAACTCCCTCGCCTCCTCGTACCTCTCGCCGGCGCTTGCGTCGGTCTCCCGAACGCCCCTCGCCCTTATCCCCGCTCCGGCCGAAAGTTCCCCGGACCCTCCGCCCGGAAGGCCGACCGAAGTTCCCGCCTTGGCTCCCGCCTCGTAGACCATCGCCGTGTCCCACGACATCTTAAGCGACTCCTGGCGGGACAGGCCGAAGCGGCTCTGGAGCTGCTCGGCGGTGGAGAGTACCGTGGAGAGATCCCTTTTCTCGCCGGTAGTGCCCGAGAGCCCGAGGACCTCGGAGTAGCTTCGCTCGTCCGTTGCGGCCCTGGATCCCCCGAAAACCCGCGCGGATGCCGCGGTAGCCGAGTCCGTCACGGCCTCCCGGCTCGCCTCCATGTTCCGCACGGTGTCTGAAAGCTCCTCCCTAGCCGCGAACCTTATCCCCTCGCTCCCGGTTACCCGCATTCCCCCGACTCTCGAGGCGGGCTGCTCGTAGATGTCCTCGTAGCGGCGGGCGAGGTTCCCCGTCGTGGTCTCGCGCGCTACGTCTGATTTGTTGGCGGTCACCGTGTCGTAACGCCCTGTCGCGACCGAGACGTTTCCAAGCGATATGTTCCCCGCGGCGTAGGCCCCCGCCGTCTGGGTCGAGATCGACTGGGTGGGTCCCATGAACTGCTGCACGGCTCCCACCACGGCGTGCTGGCTCGCGGAGACCACGTAGTAGGCGATCATGGGGACTATGGTGGCGGCGAGTCCGGCGACCGCCATCGCCATGTCTGACTCGTGGACGACGGATCCTCTCGAGATCACGGTGAGGGCACCGTCTGTGTAGGGCTCAAGCGCTCTTTGCAGCTTGAGGTTTGAGAACAGGTTCACTATGGCGTATATGGGATTCCAGAGTTCGGTCCAGAGCATCGCGATCAGGTAGGCGGGGATTATCCGCGCCGCAAGCGGTGTCATGGCAAGGAAGATCACCGCGGGGAATATGCCGTAGAGCATTCCCTGGAGGAGTCCCCTTATGTAGGGCAGGGTGTGCCGCGCCATCTCCCCCAGGACGAGAAACGAGTTTTTCTGCCTCGCCCGCGCCTCGGCTATGGAGAGACTTAGAAGCGAGGCCTCCGATCCTCCCGCTACCGCGAGCGACTTAACCGAGCGGGAATAGCTGTTTATCATGGCGTTCTGGATGATTATGTCCTTTGCGGACATGGAAATCCCGGCAAGCTCCCTGTACGACTCCCGAAGCGCCTCGGTGAACCCCGCGGCGTCGACCGTGTCCGTCTGGCGGTTTACGAAGCCCGATTCCTCGGCAAGTTCCGTCGCCCACCCGGGATAGTAGGCGTTTACGCAGGCGTTTATTCCCGCGTGGGCTTCCCCGCAGTAGGCGAGTACGGGCCTTGGGGCCGGGGAGCAGTCCCCCGAGCTGGGCGGGGACGCGTACGCACCCGGGGGCAGGGCGACGTTTGTGTGAAGTTCGACAAAGCGGTAGTTCGCGACGCCCATGGAAGAGAAAAGGTCGGCTGACTTCTCAAGGGTGTCCGGGCTTATCAGCCCCGAGGTCACGCCCTTCAGGCCGCACTCCCTCACAAAAGAGCTTATCGTGTTCGCCAGATGGGGCTCGGCGACGGTAAATGCGGTCGAGCGCTTTATCAGCTCCGCGCCGCGAAGCAGCCCGTTTTCCGAGTAGCGAAGCGCTTCGGGGGTCGAGAATGCCGTTTCCATCAGCCGGGTGAGACCGCTTCCGATCCCCGAGGTAGCCCAGGCGAACACCCCCACTCCCGCGGGCACCGAGGATACGACGCGCGTGTACGAGGTCACCCTGTCGAAAACCGCCACGTCTATCCTCACCCCGAAAAGCATCATGTAGATCAGCAGGGAGAGCGCGAACTGCTGGCCCGGCATCATCCTGCCGCCGAAAAGCGAGGACAGAACGGCAAGCAGTATGCCGGCGACCAGTCCCAGGCGTATGAGGCCAAGAAGGCCCGAGCCCGCGAGAATGGCTATGGAGTTAAGCACCTCGGCTATGAACTGCCCGTTTCCGTAGGTGTCTATCTGGAAGGTCTGGGCCCCGGCCACATCCGGGAAAAAGAGAATCCCGGCGAAAAAGACAACGCCGAGCGGCAAACCGAGTCCGAAGAGGCCGCGGGCGGTTTTTTCAGTCGGCACCCTGGATCACCTCGTCGCCCGCCTTCTTTCGGCTTTTTCTCTCGAATACGACCGGGGAGCGGGAGTCAAGGTGCTCTATTATCGAGATCGCGTAGACAAGCTCCTCCACCTTGGTGTTTTCCTGCTCCATCATAAGCGAGATCTCCTCCCGGAGCATCTTCATCCTCTCTGCGATCTTTTTGCGGTCCATGGCGGAGAGGGTTCCCTTTCTCTCCGAACTCCCGATCCCGCTCCAGAGGTTCCGAGTTGCCCGCTCAAGCCACGCCGCCGTCGAGAACACGGCTATCGGTCTTGCGAGCGCGGAGACGTAGGTTCCGCCTATTTCGGGGTCGACCGCTCCCGCCGAAGAGAGAAGCTTCCACGCGGGAAAGGGAAGGGCGTCCAGGAATCTCACGGTCTCGTCCTGCGGGCGGCGGTTGTTGACTATCGCCGCGTGGGCCTCGAGGAGTTTTTCCGAGACAAGTTCCGTAAACGGCTTGAAACCCGCCCCGACCGCCACTGCCGCGGGGGCCGTGCAGTCGGGATCCGTTCCGCAGCTGTAGACCCTGGCCGCGCCCCCGCCGCCCGTCAGGTACTCGAGGCTTATGGTCGGGGGCTTGTACTCGGAGCGGGTCCGTGTCGTGACGAAGGTTCCCGTGACGCTCATTATCTGCTCTTTCTGTTCCTTTGTAAGCGTGGAGGAGGGAATCGACCGGAGCGCCTCCCACACGGTGTTTCTCACCTGCTTTACGAGTTCCTTGTCCTGCGCGACGGAGCCCGCGTTTATGTCGGAGACGGTGCTCGTTATCCCGCTTTGGGTGCGGCACTCCGAAAGCCCCTCGGCGGGGTCTGTGAAAAGGGACTGCTTCACTCCCACAAACGCGCAGCGCCCCGCCTGCTCTCCCCTGATTATTCCCCCTTGCCCGAATATCCCCTCCGCAAGGCTCTCCCCGGCCCTGCACGTGTCGACGCTAAGGGAGTTTGCGGCCCGCGAGGCGGCCTCGAGCTTCTCCATTATGTTTTCGCACGGGGAGCACAGCGTCTTAAGCGCCATCATGAACGCGTAGCTCGCAAACGAAGTCCCTATGGTTTTCATCTTCCGTATCAGGTCGTCCGCGCTTATGTAGGAGATTGCCCCCAGGAAAAGATCCACCCCGCCGCATCCCGAGCGCAGGTGGGGGAGGCTCACGGAAAGAGGCTGCACGGTTTCGTTCGGAAGCCTGACGGAGAGAGACCCTCCCGTGACAAATCCCCTTGACTGTCCCTCGTAGACCCCGGACGGGGTGGCGCTTCCGGAAAGCCCGAGGCGGTCGAACATGCCGCGAACCTCCCCTCCGAGATCGGCCAGGCAGACCGTGGGTAAGAGCGAAAGGACAAGAAAAAAAGCTGCGGGCAGGAAAAGGTTTCTCATCTCTCCTCCCCGCTCAGCGTGAGAAGATCTCTCCGCGCGTCCCGCTCCGTTCCCAGGACTTCCTCTCCCACCACGTGGAGCCTGCGCCTTATTTCGCCCAGGGTGAGGTAGCCCGTGCCTATACGGACGATCTTCGAGCGCGAAGGGACAAAAAGAAAAAGCGCCGGCACCCGGTCGACTCCCAGGCGCGCGGCCTGCGCCGCGCCGTTAACGAAGTTCGTGTAGAGGGGATAAAGCCCCTTTCCGTCAAGCGACGCCGCCAGAACCCCGATTCCGTGTCTTCTCTCAAGCGTTTTTATTACCTCCGCCTGCCCACGGCAAAACGGGCAGTCCGAGCGGAAAAAGAAAACGAGCTTCCCGACGCGGGATATTCTCTCTATCACCCGGTCGCGCGCGCTTCTCTCTAGGTTCCTCGATATCTCGGCCCCGGCGGCGCTCACCGGATGGTCGACCGTGGCGTCAAGGGCGGGGGTCTCCCAGAGAACCCGCTTCCACACCTGCGCGAACTCTTCGCTTCGCTCAAGCACCCGCTTCTGATGCTCCATGTACGCCCTCACGTTTTCTCTTGTCGGGAACAGAAGCGCTGTCTCAAAAAGCTCCTCCCCCCTTTTTCTTATCTGCTCTACCGTTCTCCGTCCCTCGGGATTCCCGGGCCGTGCCCCGTCCTTGCGCAGCGGAAGGGGCTCGTACCAGAACCACCCCCTCTCCCTCTGGTCAAAATAGGGTTCTCCGAGCGCCGCATCTCCGAGGGAGAGAACAAAGAACATGGCGGCAAGTGTCGCGAGAGCCACTCTCATTGCTCCTCCTCCCCGTCGCAGTCAAGCGCTTCGGAGTTCTCCGGGCAGAGGTTCTCTATGTCCTCTCCTGTGCCCTGCGTCAAGTCCGCAAGATCCGGGATATCGGCTTCGTCGAGAAGGTCCGCGTAGATCTCCGAGAAATCCACCCCGTCAAAATCTATTTCTTGGAACTGCTGCGCGCTCATGCCTCCGCAAAGCGGATTCTTCGCCTTGCCCCACCCTCCGTTCTCAGCCGTGTCCCAGAGCCCTTTCTCTATCAGCTGCCCCCTCCCCTGCTCGTGTACCACCCTCGCCATCTTGGAATTAAAGCAGCAGTAAACTTTCCTTTTCTTGAGCGTGACGCCGAGAACTTTTTTCTTGTGGATGCCGACGTAATGGCAGGCCCGCGCATCGTCCCTCCTCGCGCGAAGTTCTTTGGTGCTTGAGGGACACGCTCCCGAGAAAAGCCCTTTCTTCCTGCAGCAGTTCTGGACGAATCCCGCGAGATTGAGATCGCAGCGGTAACGCTTCCCCTTGAATATGGTCACTTCCCCGCTCGAGGTGTCCGTGCAGTCAATCGGCCCTGCCGTCGTTCCCGTGGTGCCGTCCACCTCTATGGGCCCGTAGCCCTCGGCGGAACTCTCCCCGTCCCGGGTCGTAGCAAGGCAACGCTCCATGTCCGCGAGCATGGCCATGCGCGAGGCCACCTTCGGGAAATCGACGCTCTGCTCAGTTTGGGTATCGAAGCAGTCATCCCCCGAGGCGCAGCGGATTTCGCCGTCGCAGTCAAACGCGACACTTTTCTGCCGGCAGAGGCTTATGTTTTTGGGACACTCGTAGATGTTTTCATGGATGAGGCACGCCCCGAGGTTCGCTCCCGGGGGATCCGGGAGCTCGGGGTGTTCGCCGACGCGCATGACGCAGCGCGCACCGGTCTGGTGGCAGCCGTCGGCCCGGAGCTCTGCGCAGTCGGGGCCTTCAGCAAGGGGACTCACGCAGAGATAGGTTCGCTCCGTGTTTGCGCAGACGCTCTCTCCGTCCGGGGTCTGCGTGGTCTCAAGACACTTGCTCCCGGTGGGTTTGCAGTTTGCGTTTCCCCCGTAGTTGCCGCAGCGGTCGTCGGTCTCTATGTCCGTTTCGTAAGTGGTCCTGGTCGCCGTGTACGAAACTCTCCGCCCGTTTCCGTCGCCGTCCCCCGCGCGGCAACGCCTCGCCCTGCTCCATCTCGCTTCAACCGTCGCCGTCACGCGCGCGCCCGGGGGCGGCGGGAATTTTGCTCTCATCGCGGAAGCCAGGATGTTCTGAAGGCTTGTGTTCTGAGCGGCGCTGTCTCCGAGGGGAAGTCTTCCCGAAGAGGCCGTCTGTCCGAAGGTCGCCACGCACGTCGCGGCGGGCGCGGCGACGAAGCTTCCCGAGCCGTCAAGCGTGAAGCAGCTCCTCCAGTGGGAACCGCCTAGGGTGAATCCTCCGAAATCCCCCCACACGTCCCCGCTTCGGCGGTCAAGGCATCCGGGGGAGTAAATACTTATGTCCCGGGAGCCGTCGCCGTCTGTGTCTATGCTCGCGGAGAACCCCACTCCGCCGTCGTTTCGGTCTATCTCAAGCGTCATGTACCTCCAGGTCTCGGTGCTCTCGGTTACGGTCACGGTTTTTCTCACGTTGCAGGAGACCCTGCCGAGCGTCGCCTGGTCGTAGCACTCCTCCCTCTCGTTCCAGGAACTCTCTGTGTACTCCGTGCACACCTCTGTTTTCTCGCACTGGGAGAGCGGGTTCTCGATCGCGTCCCTTGAGTTTCGAATCATGGGGTCGGTTTCGGGGTCTATCGTGAATGTGGGCCTCTGAGCGGAACTTTGTTTCAAGAACCCGGGAGCGTCGGAAGTAGAGGGGTCCCCGCCCTGTATGGCGCCCTCCGCCTCGGTTCTCATCCCCCCGGGATCCCCGGTCCACCGTGATCCCTTGCGGCGAAGTTCCTGCTGGGTCCCCGCCCCGTAGCCGGGAACCGCCTCCGGCGTGGCGGCTGAGGGCTTCAGTATTTCGGAGTGGCGGGAGAGAATTTCCGCTCCGTGGGTTCTCCCTTCCTGAAGGCCCGCCTCGAAATCCTCCCCGGCGCGCGCGGCGAGGGCGGGCAGGAGCAGAAGACTAATCACGATAAAAGCCGCTTTTCTCGAGGCGTTCGATAAAGATCCCGGCATTTGCATCCTCCTTTTCCATGAGCCCCAAGGCGTAGGGAAGCGATACGTCTCCCGAGAGCTTTGCGTGGCGAAGTCCGTTGCACTGCGCCCCCTCAAGGTGCCCGTACGCAAGCGCAAGCTGCGGCACCGCCCCGACCGAGAAGCATTCGAAAAGAAGGGGGTCTATCCAGACCTCCGCCCCGGTCTTTCCGATGATCTCCTGTATACGCAAGGCGGTTTCTCCGAGCCCCTCTCCCGAGAGTCCCCGAAGAACCATCACCGCTCCCGCGGCGGCGCTCTCCCGTGCCGCCTCCCGAAGCGAGGAGTGCGGCATTGAGAATGAAAAAAAGTAAAAAAGTTTCGGTTTTTCTTTTTGCGGCGCCGCGTTTTCTTCAGGGGAGACCGCTTCGGGACTGGGTTTAACCGAAAGAAGCTTCATTATTTGTTCTGTCTGTTCTTCCAGACGATTGTTTTTCATGTCGGAGATTGCCTTCTCCGCTCCCGGCATGTCAGGCTCAAGCAAGTTTCCGAGGAAGTTTTTCGTGCGGGCAAGCTCCGCCTCTTCGGGCTTCGTTCTTATGCCCTGGAGCGAAGTGGAGTCCTGAGTGGACGAGACCGCTGCCCACGATACGGAAACCACGGTTACGATCAGAGCAGGCAGCAGTCTTTTTTTCTCCATAGCACCCATACCCAGTCCTCTCCACGCGCGGGATACCACTTGCCGGGGGCCCAGCGCGCCGTCACCCTCCCTATCGGAAACGCCTGTGTGTTCTTGGGAAACGCAAGCTGAAGCTTGTACTGGTCCTTGACTATTACGCGATGGGGGCGGGCCGCGCAGAGAGAGCCCTCTCCCGTGGTCTTAAACGCCAGCAGTTCGTTGTGGAGTTTCGCGAGCAGCTTTACGGCCGAGAGCGCATAGACGGCCGGGAGGTCTCCCGTGGCCCCGTTGTTCCCCGTGAGCGGATAGACGCTTCCCCAGGATCCGGCGCACCAGAAAAGCTCGTTTATCCCGAAGCCCCCCGTGGCGGCCACGGCGTCCGCGGCGCACGAGGCCTGGGCAACGGGGTTCGCGACGAGCGCTATCTCGGGATGCAGCAGAAACGAGAGCTCGTCGTTGCTCCAGAGAGGGTCAAACGCCGTCAGGTAGGCGAGATCGAATCCTCCCTGGGTCATGCAACCGAAACTTGAGAAAAGGTTAAGCACCGAGAACACAGGGTAGAGAAAGTGGTGGACGTGAAGAAAGGAAGTCCTGTCACCCCGCTGCCCGCCTCCCTCGCCGTACGCTCCCGCCATGGCGAAGGACGGGAGGGGGAGCTTGCGGCCCCCGAGCGAAGGAAAGCATCCCGGGTGCCTTACGACCTCAACAAGCTTCACCGGTTCCCAGAACGAGACCTTTATCCCGACGCGCGGGACGGGGGATCCGCAGAAACAGAGCGGAAACCGGTTTACCGTGTCCGTCCCTTCCCCGGGCGTTACGGCCACTCCTCCTATCTTTATCGGAAACATCGCCTTCCAGTCGACGTCTGAGACCGGGTTAAAGAACCTCCCACCGCATTTTGTCCCGGCGGCAGCGTCTCTTGCGGCACCCCCGAGCAAAGCGCTCAGGAGGAAGTCAAGTAGGACTTTTTTTCGGGACATAATAACTATAATGTAATACAAAAGAGAAGATAAGGCAAGGAAAACGTGATCAGTTGGACTGGGGAAGGGTCTTTATGTTAAATGCCGAAAACGCTGCAAGAAGCGGATTAAGTAGCCTGTTTCCGGCATGGTCCACTTTTCCGCGACGCTTAGTGGTTGCATCTGATATGGGCTTTTCCCTTCTCGTCGAACCACACTTTGGTTTCGACCATCTCGGATTCGGGAGCGTCGACCACTATGACGTAGTCTCCGTTTCCAAGATCGATCTGCCTTCCCTGGAGCACCGCCTGGGTACTCTCCGGTTCGGGGGCGTC
Organism: Candidatus Dadabacteria bacterium; assembly: GCA_022819805.1. GTDB lineage: Bacteria > Desulfobacterota_D > UBA1144 > Nemesobacterales > Nemesobacteraceae > Nemesobacter. The sequence continues at coordinate 18,700 of JAJEGO010000034.1, read as the reverse complement.
GGAAGAGGAGCGCGTAACCGCCTCGGCTTCGTCGTTTTCGAGGCCGAGGGCCTGCCACTGCTCGCGGGTCAGGATTTCTCCGGTATCCGGGTGTATGAAGGCTTTTGATTTGGCGCTGGGCGCGTCGGCGGGTCGCGAAACCGCCGCTTTTTGCCTTGAACGTTCCCCGGGAACTTCAGAAGTCTGGGTGTCGGCAAAAACACCCGTCGGCCAAGCGCAGATCAAAAGCGCGGTGATGAGCAGAAGCGTTTTCATATCAATGACAATTATAAGCGGATTTTGGCTTGAAACACAACTGGATTGAGTGTGCTGCGGGGGACCGTTGCGTTGTTTCATCAGTATTGGCATGCGGAGAAGTCGAATCTTCCGTTGTCGGGCAATGCTATTAGAGCAATCGAGGATCAAAACACTCAAAAATTATGAAAAGACCTTGTCAATATTAGACTCTAGTACTATTATATAGAGTAAAGATAAGTTTAATTTTCCCAAAAATTACTAGGAAATAGGCAGAAGAAGTCTTGTTAAGTTGATGCTGAGCGAGTCACTGACGAAAAAAAGTTCTTAAAAAGCTTTCTCCACTAGAGTTGAGGGAAAAGAAGATTATGGCCGGAAGTAATCTTACGCTTGTTGTTGGATCTGCCCAGAACCGAGCAGAATATCTATCATCCTGTGATTTTTTATCTCCATTTGATTTCGGGCGATGAAGTCGGTTAGAAAAAGGCTTGTCGGGAATATTGTGGAGAATGGGGATTTGGAAAAAACTTAAAAACAATGATAAGGGATATGAGCGACAAAGATTATGCAATCCCCTATTGATATAAAAGAACAATTTCCTCACTTACCACGAGCGCCAATCGTTGAGGCCGTTCTCGATCTTCGAGTTGTTTCTTCTACTGAATGGGATGAGTCGAGTCTACGAAGCCAGCTGGAAGAACGATTGCCTGATTACCCGAAGCATGACACGGTGCAGGAAACTGAAGTTCAGCTTTCACCCAAGACTGGAACCAATATAATTAAAGATCTTGTCCATGTTGGTTTGAAGTGCCAGTCAGAAGATAGTCTTTATGTCGTACAGTTTAATAAAGATTCATTTGTTTTTAGTCGACTAAAGCCTTACGAAGATTGGGGAAAATTTAGCCAAGAAGCGTTAAGGCTTTGGGAAATTTACTGTGAACTGTTAGAACCAACTGAAATTGGGAGAATTGGTTTGCGTTTTATAAACTGTCTAGCGACCAGACAGGGACAAAAGATTGAATTAGCTGATTATTATAAGAAACCGCCACTACCTATCGAAGGTTTGAGCTGGCCTTTGTCAGGTTATTTGCATCGAGATGTGCTGCAAGTTCCGGGGACTTCCTATTCGGTTAATGTTATAAAAACTGTTCAAAGGATTCAGCAAGAAACTGGATTGCTGTTGGACATAGATGTGTTCATGCAAAAATCTCTTAACTGTAGTGAAATACGAATTTCTAAATATATGGACGAAATGCGTTGGGTAAAAAATAAAGTTTTCTTCAGTAGTTTAACAAAGAAAGCCTTGGAGGAATGTAAATAAGATGTTAGCAATTGAAATGTCTTCTACTCCCGCTGTTATTTCAGGTTGCTCTGGTCAGAATCTTTCCGCTGGTGATTTTATAGACCAGCAAATGAGGGAATTATCTATTCATTTGCAAAAGTCTAATATCTTGGGTTTTGGAGCTAGAGGTGTTTTTTGGGAACTGGAAAAGACTTTTAACGAATGTGGAGTGGACGGATGGGATGGAGAGAAAGCTAAAGCTATAACAAGAGAAGTTTTATGGAATGCTCAAATCTTTCTAGAATCTTTTCCTTGGGGTAGTGAATCTCCGGAAATAGGTGCTGAACCGGATGGAGCAATTTCTTTGGAATGGTATCGGTCCCCTTCTAGAGTCGTTTCAGTCAGCATTAACCCTAGAGGAGGGGTTTATTATGCGGCTATAATTGGTGCAAAGCGAAGGCACGGAATGGACCCTGTTTCATTTTTTGTTTCCTACGATTTATTGGATTTAATTGGAGAGGTTACAGGAGAGGTCTTATGACGGATTTCGTTTTACCTGATGAGCTTTTGGCTAGATATATCACTTCCTCAAAGTGGTATCGTAGAGCAGACCAGACGGTCAAGCAAGACGCCTTTATTCCCCCTGAAATTCCTCTAGAATTGTCAACTACCCGCCATTTAAGTCTTTTCGAAAATGAAATTTGGGGTATCGGAAATAAAATTGTTTCTGGGCAGCCGAACAGAAAGCTTCATGGCAGAGCTGATGTGAGGGTTTCTCACGTAACATCACAGTTATTGAGTGTTGTAGCCGACCCGACAGCCGATAATCCCAATCATGCCAACATTAGAGGCTGGCCACTTAGCAAGGATGCAAGAAAACTTTTAGCTTTGGAAATAGCGAGGAATGCTCGCTTTGTTGCTAATCCTAATCCATAAATAGAGCCACAGCATTATTCTAAAAACATTTCTTTCACCCTGAGTATCCTACCTTGCTGTTCTATAAGCGACGGAACTTTTTTGATCTGAAGCCTTCTGAGTATGAAAGGAGTCGCCTTGTACACCATCCGGCCCGCAAGCGAGGAAGCCCTTCGGGTATCGCCGTCGGTGAGCAGCAGAATCGGTCTTTCACCTCTTTTGACCGTTTCCTCAAGCGCTTTTTTCATCTGGTCCTCCTTCAGCACCAAGATGCTTTTTGAAAGTGGCATGTGATCAAGGGGATTTACGACGCCTGCGGGGAAAATCATTTTCCCCGTGTGGTCGTAGAGCGGATTCCGTACATTCACCGAAGGGTCAACATAACGTACCCGCTCTTCAGTAGCCGAGGGGAGGTCGAGAGAAACGAAAGAGTGCTCTGCGTAGGATTCCTCAAGTTCTTTCTCCATGCTTTCCCGGAGTGCCCGCATGTCGATTTCCCCAGCCTTTCTCTTCACATAGGAAAGCATGTCCTCTTCCTCTATCTCGTAGAGCTTCCCGTGAACCCCGAGATCCTTACCCGAATCCTGGGCCACTATCGGGGAGAACTGGATAAAAAAGACCAAGACTAGAACAAGGGAAATCCACGCCCGACTATCCATGATTTTCTGACAAACCCCCAGTATCTCGAGTCATAGCTTCTCTCCCCGTCTCCCAGAACGAAGTAGCTGCCGGCGGGAATCACCCCGTCAAACCGGAAACTGGAGACAGCTATTCCCTTTGAGTCATGTTTGCTTGCGACGACTACTCTCTCGCCGTTCAGGTAAAACCCGGCCCCTTGCGTCCTGAGCGTATCGCCCGGGCATCCGACAAATCTCTTGGCGAAAACCGTTCCGTAATCCCAGTAAGGGTTCCGCATGTTCAGGCGGAAAAGCCCTATGCTTCGGGGCCCGCAGGAAATCTCCCCGCCCCTTGCCGTGAGAAACGCCCGGTGGGGAAGAGACCCAGATACGTTGAGTGAAATACGGATCCCTGAAAAATAAGCTCCCGCGAGAACGGAACAAACGCAGAGAACCAAAACGGTTCCCCGCGCTCCCGTGCAGACCCGCAAAAACTTATTCATTTTCTTCTCCCCGTGCGGAAAGCACCTCGAGTATCTCCCCGGTTATGTCGCGCCCGCCTCCCAGGACCGACTTCGCGTCAAGCACCAGGTAGCCTTCCTCCTCGTAATCATGGAGGACTTCCCCGAAGCGTATGAAAAACCGCCCGACCCGCTCCTCGGCCTCCTCGCGCGATAGCTCCCCGCGAAGCACCCTCGAAAATATCCTTTTGCGCTCCTCTGAGACCACGGCCTCAAGGTCTATGAACACCACTTCCCTCTCCCCCTTGTCCGCTGCGCATGAGAGAACCGCAAGCGGGAGCAGGAACAGGAGAACCATCGCCAGAACCGAAACCCTGACTTTTCTCATCTCTTCCCCCGCGAGGTCTCGACGCACCGCTCTATGGCCTCGTGCACTTCCATTCCTTCCGATATGAATCCGTTAAGAAGGGAGACGTCATCTGGATTGGTGGTGTAGGTCCAGTAGGAAAAAGGGTCAACGACCAAGCGCCCGAGACCCATGCCGCGCTCGCTGTTGTATATGAACACCTCCGAGAACTCCCCGGGGCGCGTCGAGAGCGTTGAGACAAGCTCCCCGAAGTAATCCCCGAGCAGGAGCTTCCCTCCTTTTTTTATCTCCTCGACGCTCTCCCCCTTCTGACGAAGCATGAACATCCAGGCCGAGTTCTCAAGCACCGATTCCCCGAGGTCCCCCGCCCGGTAGAAGTCAAGCAGGCTCTGGGTGATGGAGACGAAGGCGCCGTTGTACTTCCGCGCCCTCCGGTAGCCGTGGGCTATGAACTCGCCCGAGAACCCGCCGCCGAGAAGGTCCCACGCCTCGTCTATTATCGCGAGCTTGCGCCGTTCCCGGCTCCCCAGATACATCTCCCTCTCTATGTGCCAAATGATCATCAGCACCACGACGGTCTGAAGCTCGGGCTTTGCCTTGAGTTCCTCGAGTTCAAGCACATTCAGGTCCTTTTCAAACGAGAGATTGGACGGCCCCTCGAAGAACCGCCCGTACTGCCCGCGGGAGGAGTAGGCGTAGAGCATGTGCGCGAGGTCCTCCGACCTTCGGTGCGGATCCGAGATGCCGGATAATGCCTCCACCACGTCGTCTATCCGCGCCTCGGGGCCGCGGCGCTCCCAGGCTCCCTTTATCGCCTCCTCGAGAAGCGATTTCCCGAGATCCCCTATTTTCTCGGAAGGGGATGCCATCTGCGCGAAAAGGGGCTTAAGCAGCTCCATGTCCTCGTCTATGTCCGTCACGCGGGAGAAGGGGTTAAGAGAGATCCCGCTTTTCTCGTCGAACACCACGAACTCCCCGCCCACGAGGCCGCAGAGCTTCTCGTAGGAGCGGCCGATGTCTATCACGAACACCCGCGCCCCCTCCGCGAGATACCCCGTGATCATGTCCGAGGTGAGAAAGGACTTGCCCGAGCCCGACTGGGCGAACACCGCACAGTTGTAGTTTGAGGCCGAGCTGAAAAGGTCAAGCTTCATCACCTGCCCCCTCCTCGATATGAAGGTAAGCGGCCCCGAACCCGTCCCCTTCCAGTCCGACATGACGGGAAGTATCGAGGCCCCGGCCGAGGTCTGCATGGTTGAGTTTCGCCGAAGAAGCTTCGTGAGGGCGGGTTCTGCGCCGAGCGGGAGGCTTTCGAGCAGAAGCGGAAGCAGTATGTATTTTTCCTCCCGAAGATCGAAGTTCCTTGCCCTCCATATCCCCGTCGCCATCTCCTTTACCCTCTCCGCCGCCTCCTCGCCCCGGGTCTTTAGGAAAAGGCTCAAAGACCCCGTGACGAGGCCCTCGTCCTCAAGCGCGTTAACCAGAAAATCGAAGTTCTCCGCCTTTTTCCTAAGCCTCGGTATGAACCTCGTCACAAGGCCGAAGCTCTGCTGCTTTACCATGACGGCCTTCGTTCTCACCTCGGAGGCCTTTTTCCTCTCCGGGATCACGAAACCCGCCTGCAGGAAAAAGTACGCGGGCACCTGCGAGAGTCCCCGAAGCGGGTCTCCGAGCAGCTCGTGGAACTCGTGAAGAGAAAAATACTCCGGCATGGAGGCGGGCGCGTATCCTCTAAGCCTCACGTCCCCCATGGCTATCTCTCCCGCGCGTACCTCTATCGCGGTCTCGCGGTCCACTACCTGGTTTCTTATTTCCTCGTTCCGGTTGTAGAGGCTGTCCGGGCGGCCGAGATAGTAGGGGTCGTCGTACCAGCGCGCATCGGGGTTAAGCGCTTCGCGGAGAAGGAGGATGAACTCGTCGGGGAGGAAGTCCCGCGGATAAAGCTGGGCCGAGTTGAGAACTCCGGTCACGCTCGCCCCGAGCTTTCGGGCGTCCTCCGTATGCTTGTCCCAGAGGGATTCCGTTACCTCGCCTTTCCCGAAGCGGGACGGGATTCTCACCGACACTAAAAACCGGAAGTCCCTAGCGGGAACCCCGACCCTCTCCCGCATGTCGCGGGTGTAAAGCTGTTTTCTCTCCGCTCCGATCTCCCGGCATACCCTGTTCACCGTCTCCGCCTTCTCGGGGAAAAGCGGGGATATGAGTTCCGAGGCGAACACGTGGAACTTGACGGAGGTTCCCGGGGGAAGCACCCGGTCGCTCAGCATTCCGCCCAGGATTCTTTTCGCGTCCTCCCCGGCAAAAAGCAGCGGGTTTATTTCCCATACGAAACCAAAAGACATATCGGCCAGCACGTACATCCCGTCCTCCCAGGCCACGTAGGGAAGGTAATCGGAAAGCGAGTCCCTCTGCGCAAGTTCCCGAAGCTGCTCCTTCGCAACGCCCATCAGGGAGCCCTCTCCGCTGCCCGAAGGGGTATGTCATCGGGATACTCTCCCCCTGCCCCGCCGAGCGGAACCGTTTTTCCCCCGATTGTCCACCGGCCCTTTCCCGAAAGCATGTACACGTATTTCCCGGAGTGAAAGACGCCGCGGGCGTCCTGCCACGGGGCTATCCACAGGCGTATTACGGGCGGGGGGAGGTAAACGGGCATGCTTGCTCTGGCCTCCGCCCGCCTCCCGGAGATATTCTCGCCGCCTGGCTGTTTCCTCATATCCTTCCCCCTTCGGAGGACTCTTCCCTTCGGGGGCCTTTTCCCCGTGATCCCCCAGGCACGCGTGCCCTCTTCATTCTCTGGGGCTTTCGGGAGAAGGTCCGTCGCGCTCCCTCCGCCCGAGGCGGCCTCGGCGTAAACCTCTGAGACGCTTTTGCACGAGTGACCTGATTTCGCCGGGCAGCCGTAGCGCGACGACCCGCCCGCGCAGGAGACCGCAAACAGGACGAAAAACAGAAGGAGCAGGCAGAGTTTTCTCATCCCTTCCCCTCTCTTGTGGCGTAGGTGGTTTTTCTCGGGGCAAGCTCCGTTCCTTCGGTTATGATCACGTCGACTCTTCGCCCCGCGTCTACCTCTATCACCGGAAACACCTCTTCGGCGAGCTTCAGGTAGTATTCCGCGAGAAGCCTCCCGGCTTCTCCGGTTCCTCCCCCTATGCCCGTTTTCACAAGATCCCGCTAGCTCTTGTGGCTCACGCTAAACGTTGCGCCCGCCACCACTCCGGAGGTCGAGTTCGAACTTTCAACTGCCTAGCAGAAGCCCGAGTCAAAGCCGGCCAGGATGCAGCGCGAGAGTATCTTTCCCTGTTTTGAAACGAGCCTTCCCCGGATCCCCGTTTTCCCGTCCTCCCCGGCCACGTATCCTTTTATCGCGGTGTCTATAACGTCTCCCGAGCGCAGAACGCAGGCTATTCTCTCAAGCCTCACGTGGGCCCTTTCGCTCGAGAGCTGCCCGTAGCCTGCTCCCGTCACGTGGCAGCGGGCTATGTCCATCCGCCGGAGGCTCGGCAGCCGGGACGTTTCGGTAAGGTGTATAAGCACGGGGTGGGGGTTTCGCGAGGAGGCGGTCCCCGTGGGGGCGTCAAGGCCGCTTATGAGCACTCCGGGGACGAAGCTTCCGGACGGAATCCAGTTAAGAAGCGCAGGCTCTCCCGCGGGCTGCTCGGCCGGGGGCCCCTCGAGGGGGGAGAAAACCCGTATCGGGCTTTGGGTCCTCGGGGGCTCGGTCGGCGTCGCTTCGCCCGGCCGGGGCGGGAAGGGGGGAAACTCCGCTCCGGGGGAGGCTTCGTCCCGGGGCGGCGTATGCGGGTATGGATACGGTTCGGGAGGCTTCTCTTCAATGGCCCCGAGCGCGGCGGAGATTGCTTCGAGCTCCTTTCTTATTTCCCTCTGCTCGGTCTCTATCATCCCGAGGCGCTTTTCCCCTTCTATGCGCCATTTCTCCCGGGCGAGGTCGACTCCCCGCAGGATCTTTATGCTCCCCCGGGGTTTTTTCTCCCCGAGGATTCCCTTCTCCTCTCCGCCGAGGAGGAGGAGAATCAAAGCCGCGGCGGCGAACCCCGACAGTATGACTGCGACGGCGAGGGTCTGCCGTTTTCTTTCGGCGTAGATTTTCCGGATCTTTCCGATCATCGCCCGGGCTCCTTCTTCGTGACTACGAAAACCCTCGTGGATTCCCCCGGCGGAAGTTCGTCCCGCTCCATCCCCACCGCCACCGTCCGGGGGTCGGCGGAGAACATGCTTTCTCCGAGGGCGGCGCTTCGGGCGCCGCCGTTTCTTACCAGGTAGAGCGAAGCGAAGAGAGGGGGAGAGGCCGCCTCCCCGAGGCGCGCGAGGAAAAGCGAATCCGCAAGCTTGACCTCTTTTTCCGGGATTCCCCCGGCCGCGGCTGGGCCCGAGGCAAGGGAGATCACGAGGTCCGTTATGGCTCTCTCGTAGGGGAGGGGCTCCATGGCGTCGTTTCCCCCGGCCTTTTCGCCCGGATGATCGGACGGCGCGTCCCCGTCTCTCATTATTACGGTGCGCGAAGGGATCTCTTCCGGGACGAGCAGCAGCGAGAGCCTTCTTTTCTCCGTCAGGATTATGAGTTCCGCCGGGTCCTCGGTTTTCACGAGCGCCGAGTTGCCGATTATTTTCACGTCCATCGACTCGCTTGAGGAGAACGCGTTTATTATGGTTTCCGGAAGCTCGATCCTGTTTGCGTCGGTGTCTGACACCTCAAGCGATATGGGCTGGGACTCCGGGGTTTTCCCGAGGTCTATGGTGAGGGCGGCCGCCGCCACGGCGAAAATAAAAAATGCCGGGGCGGCGAAGGCAAGGGCGCGCGCGGGGAAATCAGGGTTCATCGGGGCTTCCTCCTCCTTCGTCCTCGGTGAGTTCGGTTACGAGTGGGCGGTTGAGAGCCCCCAGCTCGAAGCGGATCCTGTAACTGACCTCCCTCTGGTCGGTCACCACGTTTCCCACTATTCTGGTGCGCCTCCCGCTTACCGTCACCAGATCCCCTTCTTCCTCCACGGCCACGGTTTTCGGGAAAAAGGCCTGGGCGACCCCGCTTGTCTTTATCTCCTTTGATTTCTCAAGCAGGAATCCGGAAATGGGATTGTAGCTTTCCGGGTGAACGTACAGGAGGAACTGCCTTACGTTGAAATCGACGGTCTCGGCGGTAAAGGACGCTATGAAGGGGAGAAGGCTGAGAGCCCACTGCTCGGTGTAGGACAGGGACGCCGTCCCCGCGGCGCCGACCGAGAAATCCTTTCGCATGTACTCGGGCACGTGAACGTGAACGGTCGTGCGCTCGGACAGTTTTTTCATGTGGCAGCCCTGGAGGGCGACCGTGACGCAGAGCACTCCCACGGCGAAGCGGAGCAGGCCGTTTTCCCGGGCGAGGTTAAGCCATCTCTCGCGGAATGTGCGTATGAGCATCACTCAAAGAACCTCTCTCTGCGGCTCTCGGGCCTAGTGCCGGAGAGCCCGTACCAGTAGGCAAGATGCAGGAGAAACGCGCTTCCCCGCCCCGCCTTCAGGCGCTCAAGCAGCCAGGACAGGGCGAAGCCCCCGAGCAGTCCGCCGAGCGTCTGGCCTCCCAGGGCCCCTACCACGAACGCGCCGCTGAAAACCGCCACCTCGTCGATCTCCCACCAGAATATCTGCGGAGGGTCGTCTATGTATCTGGGGATTCTCGTTCTCATCTAGAACGTTCCCGTGGCTATTCCCTCTATGAGCGACGGGCCGAGCGAGACCACGAGCGCAACGCCTATTCCCGTGAGCGCGGGGAAAAGCGTCTGGCGCATTATGGAGGCCCCGAGTCCTATTATGAACGTGCAGAGCGCGAGCAGCCTCCCCAGGTAGCCCGTCGACCATCCCTTCACCTTGGTGTATATGCTCTGGAACTCGGTGCCGGTGGTCCCTCCGAACGCGGTGTCCGGGAAAAAAAGCGCCAGCGCCAAAACGGCCAGAAGCACCGCCGCTGCGACAGTGCGGGGAAAATTCCCTGAAGTTTTCATCTTAGATTCCTCCTTTTAAGTGGTTTTCGAGTGTCGTGAGATCTTGCTGCCTTCCCGATTGCGGATGCGGCATATGTCCGTCTGTTTTATCTTGTCATGTCGATTCTGTCTCTAAGCCCCTTCGGGGAAACGGATGCTCCCCCGTCTCTTCCGTCCCTAGGACGACTGCTTATGAAGAGAGTTTCCGCGCTGCTGCGCGTCCCTGAGTTTCTTTTCGCCCGGAAAATCGACCCCGCCCCACGCTTCCACCACGGCGTCGAATGTTTCCCTTGAAAGCGGTTTTTCAGGAAGAGCTTCCGCCGAGAGTCCTATTATCATCTCGGCGTTCTTCTCCGCCCCGCGATCGCTCTCTTCCTCTTCCCGGCAGAGAAGGGAGTAGTGCCTCTCCGAGATGGACACGGACACCACCTCCCCCGGGTCGCTTCCCGTGTTGGAGATGTGGTCCATCTCTATCAGCATCTCGAGGTAGTCTCCCGGCGCAAGCGCTCTCTTGCGGGCTTCCCGTTCGAGCTGTTCGTAGGGTATCTGGTCAATAGTGAGCGTAACGCTCCCTCTTTTGTTGTTTTTCATTTGGTTTACCTCCGTTAGTTTGTTTTTTTTCTCGGACGGACAGATGCCGCCCGGTTGAGTTTAGTTTATTTTCTCCGCCCCCGCGCAAGACACGGCTCGACGGAAGTAATCTGGCGAAGCTCGGAGTTCTTTCTTTTTTCAAGTTCTGAGAGCGGGACATCGAACGCTTCTGCGAAAACGGGTATCCAGAAGCCGCCTTTTTTCACCTTCTTTCCCTTGTACTCGTAGTTCCAGAAGGCGGCGTAGTACCCGTCCTTTGCCCCTTCGCCCACCCAGTTGCGGGACTTAAGGGAGTTTGTGACCAGGAGCTTTGCCTGAAGTTCCTTGGGACGGGAGGGGTCGAAAAATCTCATGTCGGCTATCTCCTCCCGCTCCATGTGCTCCCGCACGCCGTCGAGAAGGTGATGAGGGTCGACGTAGACAATCCCGTTTGTGGAGGAGATCGCCCGGGCGAAGGGTGCCTGCTCGAGCGAAGCCGTGTTTATCGCGGGCCCCACATGGCCGTTCAGTATCCGGGGGATGTCGCGAAGCAGCCACTCGGGCGGCTCGGCGCTTGTCTCGTCGCGGGGTGCGGTCGTCGCACGCGGGTTTTTGCGGTTGCCTGAGAATTCCTCCTCCCGCGCCGCCGTGTCCGCCCTCTTGAGATTTTCGAGGAGGGAGTCCGGCTCGTTCACGCTTCTGTGGTGGTTTCTCACGGCGTCCACGACGGAGCGAAGCTCGAGGGCGGCTTTTTCTCCCCCGCACTCCATTATCCACGCGTTAAGCGCTCTTGCCGATGCCGCCGCGTGGTCATCCTTTACGTATCGCCTGCCTTCGGGGCGCAGGTGCTCCATTTTTCCGACATCGTGGGCAAGTGCGGCCATAAGATGTTTTCCGTAGAGAATCCTCTCAGTGTAGACCGCGTCGTGAGCCTCCCTCATCCGCCGCGCGACGCGAAGCGAGTGATCGAGCAGGGTGACGCGCGAAAAGCGCCTGGCCGTGGGAGAGAAGGTGCTTTTTCCGTCCCCCGAGACGACGCTTGAGCAGATTCCGTGCTCATCCAGAACGAGGAGAACCTTCTCTATCACCGGAAGTTCCCGGCGACGCTCAAGGAGGTGGCGGTGAGGCTCTATCTCCTCTTCCCAGAAAGTCCGGGTCTGGGGATTTTTAAATGCGGGGACCGCCCCGGGCTCAGAATCTGAAAGCACCGGGACCTCGGGATCGCCTCTTAGCCAGAGGCTCTCCGCCAGGGCTCCTATGGTTCCGGGCGTTGAGGCGCCCTCCCTCTCCGCGGATATTCTTCCCGAAGCCGTCGTGAACTCCACTACCGCGGCTCCGGCCCGGTTTTCTCTTCTCCCCCTGAGCGCGAGGGCGCAGAGGGCCGCGCCGAGAGAGAAGCAGAGAAGCGAAAAAACGGCAGCCGTCTCCCAGCTGATCGCCACTTGGGGCAGGTATTTCATCTTCGCTTTTTTCCTCCCCTTCATCAGTTTTTTATCTCCGGGAACCGTATTTCCTCGCACGGCCGCACATCAAGGGTCCTCCCCTTGTATATGCCGTCGAAGGTGAACGCGTAGAACTCCCTGCGGGCAAGCCTCAGAAAGTTCTCGGGCGGAACCCTGCTCTCCTCTATTTCCCTTACGCTGAGGCCTCCGCCGAGGCTCATTATGGGGGAGAACCTTTTTCTCGTCCCCGCCATGCGGGAGGCGTAGGCCGCGGTGTTGGGGTCGTTGACGCGGAAAACTATCTTGGTGTTCGTGTTGTCGAGAATCTTGCCCGTGTAGGCGGGGCCTAGCTCGGCCACGAGATCCTGCTTGCTCTGCGTGAGCATGTGAAGCCACACTCCGGCCCCTCCGGCCTTGTTGAAAAGGTCGTCTATCCCGAAGTAAAGGACGTTTGAGGCTTCGTCGGCGTATACGGCCAGGGAGGATCGATCTTCCGGTGGGAACCGAGAATTCTTCCGACGAAGCTTTGCACCATGGAAAGCAGCACCCGCGCCATTATGTGGGCCGTTTTCCTGGTGAGAAGCGAGCCCGTCTGCACCACCAGTATAACCCCCTCTCCGGCCTCGAGGCGGTCTATGAAGCGGTTTGCGGGATCCTTGCCGATGATTTCTCCCACCGAGCCCGAGCTTAGAGACGTTATCACGGTGCGAAGGCTTGAGGAAACCTTGGAGAAGTAGTCCTGGGGGGAGGAGAGAATCTGGTCGAGGTTCATGAGGACTTCCTCTGTTTCGGGGTCGTCTATCTCGGCTACCTGGGCGCGAAGCCCCTCAATCTCCCTGTACCCTATGTTCTCCTTTATTCTCCGGAACGTGAACACGGGCCGCTCTCCGAGCGACTTCGATATGAGCATGAGGCTCTGCACCACCACGAGTGTCACCTCGTAGGCTATGTTGAAGTAGAACTCCTCGCGGACGCGCACGCCCGAGACCACGTGGTTAACCACCTCTTCCGGCATGAAGTAGTGAGACAGGGGGTCTATCCTGACCGAGTAGCGGGGAAAAACGGGGGAGAAGAAAAGAAGGTCCTCTTCTCGCCCCGCTTCCCTGGCCACAGTCACTATCTTTGAGAAAATTTCGTTATCCCCCTTGGGGTCTATCCAGAGGATGCTCCGCCCGGCCCTTATGTCGTGCTCTATCATGGCTTCGGCGAGGCGGGTCTTTCCGCTTCTCGTGGCGCCCATGGTGAATATGTGTCCCTCCCTGTCCGTGTCGGGAACTATTATGGGAGCGGGCTTTGCCTCGGGGTCGCGGTCAAGCGCCGTGCCCTCTCCTATGACGGCTCCCGCGGGCGGGGGCGTCTCCCGAAGCTTCCTTGCGCCTAGTCCGATCAAGGGGTTTTTCTCCCGGGGTTTTTGCTGGTTTTCTTCATCGTCGACCCTTTGTTTTTATGTCCATTTTTCGACATTTGCAATACACTGTATTACAATTAGGACTAAATGTCCATTACTTTTTTTGAAAAATTTTTAGGGCTGGCGGATCCACGGGAACCCGGGAGCGGAAAAACCGCCGGTTTTCCTCCTCTTATATATAGAGGAGAAAAACTGTGAGCGGCGGACGGGGAGGGTTCGTCCCCATATCGTCTTCTCCTCACGCGTCCCCGCGCAACCTGATAGACGCGATATCGGAGATACAGCAGTACCATATAATAGAGCGCACGGGGCAGGACATACCTTCTGATTTCCTCACCGTGAGGGGGATGCTCACTTTTTTCATGGTGGGGTTCCGTAGCGGTTTCTGGGAAGGGGTGTTTCTCGGGCTTCTTCTCCCGCTTGCCTGGGGAGTGTGGGAGGATGTGATCCCCGCTTTCGGCGGGATGGCCGATTTTTTCGGTAAGTGCCTGGTCTTTCTTTTCGGTTTCGGGATAAGCCTCATGATGACGGTCATTCTCGGGGGGATACTTGCAAGGTACTACGGCGGGAACCTCACAAGGAGGGCCGTTAACTCGCTTGTCTGGGGGCGGACGCTAAGCCTAGTGGCGAAGGGGGTCCTTGTATTCCTGGCTTTTAACCTGCTTGTGTATCTTCTGAGCCCGAGAAACGTTTTTTATCTCTCAGAAGCGATCGGGGGTCTTGTCGGGGACCCGGCTTCGCTTTACCGGGGAGTAATGGGGATGAAGGAGCCTCTTCGGAAAAGCGCCTCAACGCAGCTTGCCCTCTCGCCCGCGCTTAGCCTGATACCTTTTGTCACGCTTCGGCTTTTCGGGCGGGGCTGACAGGGGAAGGATGTTTTTTCCGGTTCGTGTCGGCTGCTTGCGGGCGGGAGAATACGGGTGTTTCGTGTCGGCTCGTGTCTTCCCAATGGAAAAAAGGAGATGTTTGGAAAGCCCCCATTGCCGCCAGCCTTTGGGTTGCCGAGTCAAAAAACCTTGACATTTCCGCCTCTGTGCTTTATTGTTAAGGGCGTATTAAGGAATAGTGTGATTTTCCGTTAAGGAAAAAAACGCTTGAATTAGGCTTGCTTTTATAGTAGGCTTATAGAGAGTTTGATCATGTTCTGTGTCCATTTTAGGGGGATTATAAAATGATCGTTTACTTTGGAAACATAAATTTTACAGGAGGTAAGGAGAGATGATTCAAGCCAGATGGCTTATAATATTTTTTGCCGTTCTCGGTATGTCGATCCCGTCATTCGCGATAGATTGGTCGCTTGGCGGGTTTCCGAGTTACCTGAGGACGAGAGCGCGTGTCATTGGCAATGCTACCGCCGTGAATAACGACGATAAGATTAGCTTTGTTGATACGACGCTCAGAATTACCCCGCAGTTGGGCTTAAGCGACTCGGTTACCGTGAGAGCTCAGGTTGACGTAGCGAGCAACATGGTATGGGGTGGCGTTACCAGCGGTTTTTTTGGTGACGGGGACAGTGTAGTTCTGTCTGACCTTAGACCAAGCGATCGCTTCAGGGGTGCTGTTTTGGTTGGCGATAAAGGCGGGGTTGAAAGTGCTGTTGATGAGGATTTCGGATTTTTCAACGTACGCATGCTTCACGCTGACATAGTTCTTCCGAACAACTTAGGTTTCGTGAGGATAGGACGCCAGCCTTTTGACTGGGGTCTTGGAATCTTGGCAAACGGCGGACACGATCCGCATTCGGATCTTGGTTTCGTGGTTGACAGGGCTCTTTGGTTAAAGTCCTTCCCGGCGGGTGCTGGAACCTTTACTCTGGTTCTCGTGTCTGACGTATTCTCCCAGGGTGCTTCGCTGTTTGGCGAAAACAGTGGTGTAGGTTATGACATACTTGCTGCGGCGGGTATCTACAACCAGCAGATGGGGGACGTAAACGTGACCGTGGGAGCGTACGGATTCCCGTACCTGCATCAGAACAATATCTTCAGTACTGGTGGAGCTTCTGGTTGGGATGTTGACCGCACTGCGCTCTACTCAGGTCTTCTCGTACTTAAGGCCGCCGGCTGGAGTTTCACCTATGAGGTTCAGATGTTCGGAGGGGGAGAGTTGGATACTCCTTTAGGTGCCAACGGAGCGAATTTCCCACTTAAGCTTGACTACGCTTTTGACATGGCGGGCCGCCTTGAGATCTATCCTTCAACGATGGCTCAGGTAAGCGCTATAGGTCTTGAAGCCGGTTGGGCACAGGGTGACGACGGTACTACTACGGATATTGAAGGTAACGCCCTTCCGTTCAGCCCAGCCTATAATGTTGACAACCTTCTCTTCAAGCATGTCATTCCGACTATTTACAACATAGAGGGGAGCGTCATAAACGCCATCTATGCTAAGGCATATGCGAATATGCAGCTTGCTGAGAATCTAGGATTCACTCCTCAGGTTCTGATTGCTTGGAACGATGAGACTAATGCGGTTTCGGCTTTTGACGGTGCAAATTTGAGTTTGGGTTCAGGTATTGGACCCGCAGTTGTTGATGACTATCTCGGAACCGAGATCGAGGGAACGCTCAGTTGGACGCTTCATCCGGGTGTAAACCTTGACTTCATCGGAAGCTTGGTGCTTGCCGGAGACGGTCTTACCGACTTGCTCACGGCTCAAGGAGCTACCGACCCCAATGATACGATCTGGGCGTTTCAGTCAAGACTGATGGTTTACATTGATCAGTTTGCGAAATAAATAAAAACAATAATCAAAGCTCACAAAGCTTGAATGAAGCGGGCTTCCTAACAAAGGTTGCCCGCTTTTTTTTTATGCCCTGTTGATGGAGCAGGGGGATTTTCACGAGTTGAAAGAGAATTTTTTCCCGACACCGGTTTCCAGAACACACATCCCGAATGTAAAGACAAGATCGGGTTTTCCTCTCTTTTCCATTGTCTGTCGACCGGTATTTTGCGTAAAGCGAAACACAAGCACGGACAGTTTAGAATATGCACAGAACGAGTTACTCTTGCCCGAAGAAGGTGGCAACGAGGGAGATAAACGGCATAGCGGTGGAACTTGTGCTGCAGAAGCGGACGATCGTGGCTTCGGGTGAGTCCTGGTGGGTGCTAAGCTGGAGAACCAGATATTCGCCGAACGGTAGGAACCGGCGTTTTTATTTCACCGAGAAAGACGGCGTCTGGACCATTCCAGCGGCGAAAGCGCTGGAAATGATGGAAAAAGCGGAATCCAGGGGAGCTTTGGATCAAAAGTCTTTCGACCTCGACTGCCGAACGGGATTTGTCTGCGACACGCTGGTTTCGACCAGGATGGCTCCCGCGGAGAGGAGATGCGAACTGGCCAGCTTCGCGGGTTCCGAAGAAGACTGGGGCCGAGATCCTTTCTTCGTGGTCAATTCGGATCCGAACGACAACTGGAAAAAAGTCCTGATCGTGAATACGGACACCGGCACGGCGACTTTTCGGTCGATTACGGAAGACCCTGGCTACAGGCCGAAGAAGGTGCTTAGGCCCGGTGCGGACTGGTGGCTTGATAACTCCATGATGGACGCCAACATCCAGCAGATGAGAGCCTTTTGTTCGAACCTGCGGGATTTGTTGTTATAGTCTCTTTCTTGGTGGGCAAGATACACCGGAGGTATGCTCTTTCAAATGGTTCAAGCCTTGCTTTTAGGGGTGATGCGCCTTAGAGTTCGACGGGCATATGTAATTCCAAGGTTTTGGAAGACCGGGGTACCACACATGGAAATGTTTGATACTTTGGAGGCTACCGGAAACTAACTGAAATTTGAGAATATTGTTGAGGAGAAAAACCATGAAAAAACTGTTTTATAGCTATTCCCACAAGGATGAGGGTTTTCGCGACGAAATTGCAAAGCGTCTAGATATATTGACGGAAGAAGGCCTGCTTGGCCAATGGCATGATAGAAAAATACTATCTGGCAGCAAGTTCAACGATGAAATCAGAGCCGAAATGCTGTCTTCCGATATAATACTGCTCTTGCTCAGTTCGAATTTTCTTGCGTCGGAGAGCTGTAAAAAAGAGATGAGGGAAGCACTTCGGCTGTCGGAAAAAGGCATCTGCGTCATACCGGTTGTGCTTACTCCCTGCGCATGGAAAGATGTTAAAGGGGTTCGGGAGTTAATGGCTCTGCCCGAGGATGGCAGACCAGTTACTGATTGGTCAAACCGGGATAAGGCGTTTCTAGACATATATGAAGGGGTGAAGCAGGTGATCAAAGAAAAGGAGTTTTCCATTAAAGCGGAATTTGAGAACAAGCTGACGGAGATCGCGTTTATATCCCAGAGCAAGGACAACTTGAAGCTTGATGACATCTTTGTTTTTCCCAACATAGTTCACGTGAGGGAACAGAACGATGTTCAGGTTCTGGATTTTGATAAACTATGGAACATTAATAACTATCTGATCCTTCAGGGTGAAGAATCAAGCGGAAAAACGACGATATGCAGAAAGATATTTCTTGAATGCTTCTCAAAAAATGATCCGGTCCTGATGATCTTGGGACGGGAAATCAGAAGTCCGAAAAATCACGATGTCTTGACGGAAAAGAAGTTCAATGAACAGTTCCACGGAAACTACAGGAGATGGAAGGAGCAGGAAAATAAGACTCTGATAATTGATGGCCTCGACAGCCATTCTCGCTTGGAGTTTCTCGACTTTGCGAAGGAAAACTTTGACCGCATCCTTATCGCGACTTCAGAAGATGACTACCTGTCATATTTCAGAAGCGAAGAAAAACTTGCTGACTACGGACTTCTGTCAGTCAAGCACTTCACTCATTCGCAGCAGGCGCGTCTTATCAGGCGTTGGAAGAGCCTCCATGACCCCGAGGCCGAACCGGAACGGATCAGTCATGGTGAAATAGGCCGCATAGAAGACAATCTGAATTCGATAATACACAACAATAAAATCGTTCCCCGCTACCCCTTCTATATTCTGTCGATCCTTCAGACCTATGAAGGCTTCATGCCTCAGGATCTGCGGATAACGGCCTATGGGCATTGTTACCAAGCGCTGATTACCGCCCAGTTGCTCAAATGCGGAATTCAAAAGGACGATATAGATTCTGCTTTTAATTTTCTGACTTATTTCGCGTTTGATATATTCAGCGGTCAGAAAGACTATACTGAAGCATCTTTCAAAGATTTTGTGCAAGAGTACAGCGAGCGGTTTGTGATCAGCGAAACGGTTGTTAATCGGCTCAAAAGAGGAGGGATCATTGTGGTAGACGCGAGTGGAAAACACCAACTGTCTTACTCTTTTGTCTATTATTTTTTTCTCGGGAATTTTTTTGCCCGCAACTATGAGGAGCAAAAGAACACCTTGGAACAACTGGCCGAGAAAAGCTACTTGCGGGATAACCGCTATATCCTGATCTTCACAATCCATCATGCCCATAGCGATGACCTTAT
>JAJEGO010000043.1 GCA_022819805.1 Candidatus Dadabacteria bacterium | reverse complement strand
TTGCTCTGGAAGCCGTGGATTTATTCCTGTAAAATATTTATCTAACCGGTTTACTCCGCAAGCATTCTTTTTCTTTCCTCCGGAGGGTTTTTTCAGGAATGGACACTTCATCCAGAGTGCAGACTGTAAATATTGAAGATGAGATGAAGGAGTCCTATCTCAGCTACTCAATGAGCGTGATAGTCGGAAGGGCTCTTCCCGACGTGCGCGACGGACTCAAGCCCGTTCACAGGAGGATTCTCTACGGGATGAACGAGGGAGGAAACGTGTGGAACCGTCCCTACAAGAAATCCGCCAGAGTAGTGGGGGACGTCATGGGTAAATACCATCCTCACGGGGACTCTGCGATCTACGATTCTCTTGTCCGGATGGCTCAGGATTTCTCCATGAGGATTCCACTTGTCGACGGGCAGGGCAACTTCGGTTCCGTTGACGGTGACAGCCCTGCGGCCATGCGTTACACCGAGGTCAGGCTCTCAAGAATTTCTTCTGAGATGCTTGAGGATCTTGACAAAGAAACGGTCGAATTCTACCCGAACTACGACGGGGGAGAGCTTGAGCCGAGCGTGCTGCCGACCAAAGTTCCCAATCTGCTTCTAAACGGTTCGTCGGGAATCGCGGTGGGCATGTCGACCAATATTCCTCCCCATAACCTCGGGGAGCTTCTCGACGCCGTGGTGGCCCAGATACGTGATCCCCACATCACCGTGGACAGGCTTATTGAGATCATGCCGGGGCCGGATTTTCCCACGGGGGGCTTCGTAAGCGGTCGCGATGACATCCGCACTGCCTACGCCACCGGCCGTGGAATAGTAAGGATGAAGGCCAAGGTACGCATAGAGAAACAGAAAAAAGGGAACAGGGACGTGATAATCGTCACCGAACTTCCCTACCAGGTTAACAAGGCGCGACTCGCCCAGAAAATCGCCGAACTCGTGAGAGAGGAAAAGATAAAGGGTATCACCGATATAAGGGATGAGTCCGACAGGGAAGGGATAAGGCTCGTTATCGACGTGAGAAGCGGAGAACACGCCCAGGTGGTTCTCAACCAACTCTACAAACATACGCAGATGTACACCTCTTTCGGCATCATAATGCTTGCGCTTGTGAGAAACCAGCCGAAGGTTCTCAGTCTGAAGGAACTGCTTGCCCACTTCATAGAGCATAGAAAGGAAGTTATTACCCGAAGGACCCAGTACGAGCTTCGAAAGGCGGAGGAGCGCCTCCACATTCTGGAGGGATTCAAGATCGCTCTTGATAACCTGGATGAAATCGTTGAGCTCATAAAGGGCTCAGAGAGTCCCGCGGCCGCGAAAGCGGGGCTTGTGCGGACGTTTGCGCTTTCTGAGCGCCAGGCCCAAGCCATCTTGGAGATGCGCCTTCAGAGACTGACGGCGCTTGAGAGGGACAAGATACTCGAGGAAAGACGTGAACTTATCGCAACCGTAGCAAAGCTCAAGGAAATACTGGGAAGCGAAAAGCTCATACTCGATCTTGCGGTGGAGGAACTCACCGAGCTCAGGGAGAAATTTGGGGACACAAGGAGAACTGAGATCGTCGAGGATGTCGGGGAGATGTCCATAGAGGATCTCATAACCGATGAGGAGATGGTGGTTACCACCACTTATGGGGGTTACATAAAGAGTATACCGCTTAGCGTTTACCGAAACCAGAGAAGGGGCGGGCG
Source organism: Candidatus Dadabacteria bacterium (assembly GCA_022819805.1). Lineage (GTDB taxonomy): Bacteria > Desulfobacterota_D > UBA1144 > Nemesobacterales > Nemesobacteraceae > Nemesobacter. The sequence goes on along the minus strand of JAJEGO010000043.1, from coordinate 23,604 downwards.
GGGAAGAACCGGAATGAGCACAAGGGATACCGATTTCGTTAATGACCTGTTCACCGCGTCAAGACACACCAGCATTCTGTTTTTCTCAAGTCTCGGAAGATGTTACTGGCTCAAGGTCTACGAGATTCCCGAGGCCACTCCCGCGGCGCGGGGAAGGGCGATGGTGAACCTGCTTAACCTAGACAAGGGGGAGAAGGTGGCGGCCGTGCTGCCCGTTAAGGACTTCTCAGAGGATGTCTCCATAGTTATGGCGACTCGGAATGGAATCGTCAAGAAAACGAAACTAGGGGCCTATTCTAATCCCCGAGTGGGGGGAATAATCGCCCTTAACATACTCAAAGGAGATGAGCTTGTGGGTGCTGCGCTTGCGTCTGAGGAGGACGAGGTGCTTCTTACTTCAAGGAACGGTCAGGCAATCAGGTTCAAGGGCACTGACGTAAGGAACATGGGCAGGGTATCAATTGGCGTTAAGGGCATAAATCTCAGGGAAGGGGACGAGGTAGTGAGTCTTGAGGTCATAAGGAACCAGAACGCGCAGATACTCACGGTGACCGAGATGGGTTACGGCAAGCGCACCAGCATATCTGAGTACAGGCTTACGAAAAGAGGAGGACTCGGGGTAAAGACCGTCAACATAACCGAGAAGAACGGAAAGGTAGTCGGAGCGTTTCAGGTAGATGACGAAACGGAAATTATGATTATAAGCGACCAGGCAGGGAAGCTGATAAGAACGAGCGTCTCCCAGATACGCAACACGGGGCGCAGCACCCAGGGGGTAAAAGTCATAAATCTTGAGCCCGAAGAGCTTGTGGCCGCGGTTGCGAAAGTTGCAGAAGGGGACTAGATGATAAAGGAAGTCGAAAACGTGCTCTCCAATTTTCCCGGCTATAACTGCTTTGCGTGCGGTCCGCACAACGAGCACGGCCTCCGCCTTAAGTTCTTTCATGACCAGGAAACCGACGAGGTTTTCACTACCGTCTCTGCCGAGGAGCACTTCTGCGGCTGGCCCGGGATAGTGCATGGGGGAGTGCAGTGTACCCTTGTCGACGAGGTTTCTTTCTGGGCAATGTTCAATGAAACCCGCAAGATTGCCTTTACGGCGAAAATAGACATTGCTTACATGAAGAAGGTCCCAAGCGGCAGGACCTTGGACGTGAGAGCAAAGATAAGGGAAATCAGGGGAAGGCGGGTCGAGGTCGATTCGGTCATAAAGGATGAGGACGGAACCGAGCTCGCAAGCGCCGCAGTGACCTACGTATTTCCCCGAAAGGAGACTCTGCTCAAGATACTGGGTCCTGAGCTTCTGAGTGAAGAATTTCTACAATACGTGAGGGACTAAAATGATAAGACTGTATGAACATCCGCTTTCCGGAAACGCCTACAAGGCGAAGCTTTTACTGCACCAGCTCTCTGTCGAATACGAGGGGGTGACGGTCGATATATTCGCTGGGGAAAATAAAAAGGAGGAATTCTCTGCGCTTAACCCCAATTGCAAGATCCCGGTTCTTGCGGACGGGGATTTCGTTATGTGGGAATCAAACGCGATACTTTTCTACCTGGCGAATAAGTTCTCTCCGAATCCTTACCTGTCAGATGATCCGGAAACCTACGGTTTGATTGCCCAGTGGACTTTTTTCGGGAAGACAACTATAGATCCGAACCTTGCACTTGCGAGGTATTTTGTGAAGTTCCTGCCCCCTGATCAGGTGCCGCCGGGAATGCTTGAGAGGCTTCACGCACAAGGAAATGTCGCGCTTGCGATTCTCGAAGACCATCTCTCCCGGACCGAGTTTCTCTGCGGGGATTACTCCATAGCCGACATCGCGTGCTATCCCTACACGATGCTTTGCGGGGAAGCGGGGTTTGACCTTGAGATTTATCCATCGGTTGTGAGATGGTGCGGGAGCGTCGAGGAAACTTCGAACTTCATTGCTTTTACCGGGTAGTGCCGGGCGTATTTATGGAAAGAGAAGTAAAGCTTTTTCTGGAACTGCTTGAGGAAACCAACAGCGCGGTTGCCTTCACGGGAGCTGGAATAAGCACCGAATCCGGAATACCCGACTACCGTTCTCCCGGGACAGGTATGTGGGAAAAAATGGACCAGTCGGTGGTATCGCTCTCTGGGTTTCTGAGAAATCCCGAAAATTACTACTCCTACGCCATGGAATCCTATCCGGTGAGGGCTGCCGCCCGGCCCAACGCGGGCCATTACGCGCTTGCGCGTCTTGAGGAAAGGGGCTGGCTCAGGGGCGTTATAACGCAGAACGTGGACGGCCTGCACACGAAGGCGGGTTCTGAGAATGTGTTCGAGCTCCACGGTTCCGTAAGGCGCGTCATTTGCCTCCAGTGCCGGGAGTACTATCCGATGGAAGATGTGATGAGCAGGGTTTTTGAAGGGGAGAATCCTCCGCTCTGCTCGGGGTGCGGGGGGATTCTGAAACCCGACGCAGTCTTCTTCGGAGAGACCCTTCCCGAAGAACCGTGGGAGAGATCGATCGATCTGGTTTCAAGCTCCGAGGTTCTCATCGTTATGGGCTCTTCCCTTCTGGTTGCCCCGGCAAGCGGGCTTCCCCGCCTAGCTCTTTCCAAAGGGGCCGCGCTTGTGATCATAAACTTGATGGAGACTCCCTTTGATGACGAGGCGGACATAGTAATTCGCGAGAAAATCGGGGAGTTCTTTGAAGAAACCGGAATATGAGCGGGACAGCGAGGAAAGTGGAGCGGGAAACGGGATTCGAACCCGCGACCTTCTCCTTGGCAAGGAGACGCTCTAGCCAACTGAGCTATTCCCGCGGTGAAAGCGAACTGAAAAGATATCAAGACCCGCTTTTATTGTCAAATATGATGGATTTTGGTATTTAGGTAGAATACAGACCGCCATGAGCGAGCAGGAAAGAAAAAATCTCATCGAAAAGGTAAAGACCGCCGTCGTGAAGATAGGAAGCAGCGTGCTTACCCACGACGACGGATCTCTTAACGAATCCGTTTTTAAGGAAATAGCGGCGCAGGTCTTTAACCTTAAACAGAGGGGAGTGAGGACGATCATAGTTTCTTCGGGAGCCATAGCCTCGGGAATGAAGAAACTCGGTCTCTCGAGCAAACCCCAGGAGATAGACATGAAGCAGGCGATCTCCGCCTGCGGTCAGACCGAGCTTATCAGGAATTACGAGGAGGCTTTCTCCGAGTTCGGCCTTAACGTCGCCCAGATACTGCTTACCCGTGACGGATTCTCAGACAGGAAAAGGTTCCTTAACTCGAGGAAGACCATAAGGCGGCTGCTTGAGATGGAGATAATTCCCGTAATAAACGAAAACGACACGGTTGCCTTTGAGGAGATCATGTTCGGCGATAACGACAACCTAGCGGCGCTTGTGATTTCCCTTACCGAGGCGGATATTCTTGTGCTGCTAAGCAACGTGGAAGGATTTTTCGACAAGGATCCCGCAAAAGACAAAGACGCGAAGCTGCTTTCCACAATCGCGGAGATAGATTCGAGAATAGAGTCCTTTGCCGGAGATACTTTCGGCGCGACCACCTCCGGGGGGATGAGAACCAAGATCCAGGCGGCAAGATCCGCCGCCGCCTTCGGGGTGCCCACAATAATCGCGAACGGAAAAAGAAAGGATTCTCTTCTGAGCATCTTTAACGGCCGCGAATACGGAACCGTGATACTTCCGACAAAGGAGAGGCTCACGGGGAAAAAGCACTGGATTGCCTATACGCTTAAGCCCCAGGGGAAGCTCATACTGGACGAGGGCGCGGCCGAGGCCATTACCAAAAAAGGCAGGAGTCTTCTTCCCTCGGGCATAAAGAAAGTCGAGGGGGAGTTCGAGATAGGAGAGCTTGTGAGCTGCTTTGATTCCTCCGAGGTTGAGATATCAAGAGGGCTTTGTTCCTACGGTTCTTCAGAGGTGAGGAAGATTCTCGGAAAGAAATCATCGGAAATAGAGGATGTGCTCGGGTACCGCTACAGCGACGAGATAATCCACCGAAACGAGATGGTGATACTTTCCAAATGAGCGGGAGCGGATTTAACCGGTTCTCAAAGGGGCTTGCGGTTTTTGTTCTCGTTCTACTGGCCCTGTCCGCCTGGTTTTATTTCCTGGACGGCTTCTCATCTGAAACAAAAGTTGTCGATATACCGCAGGGCCTTGGCCTTGTCGCCATAGCGGAGAAGCTTGAGGGAGAGGGGGTGATAAGAAAAGCGGAGATTCTTCTTCTCTCGGCTCTTCTTAGCGGAACCCAGGGGAAGCTTAAGCACGGCGAGTACGAGTTCTCAGCCGGCGAGGCTCTTTATTCCGTTCACAGAAAGCTGCGTCGCGGCGAAGTGTCTTTGAGGAAAGTCACTTTTCCCGAGGGAATTACCCTCGTGCAGATGGCCGGGATCCTCGAGGCTTCGCAGATAGTTTCTCGGGAGGAGTTTCTCGCTCTTGTGCAAAACAGCGAGTATTCCACGGAAAAACTTGGCACAGACGCCTTGAGCCTTGAGGGATTCCTTTTTCCCGACACTTATTTCTTTGTGCGCGGCTGCTCGGCGGAGAGAGTGATTGAGACGATGCTCAAGAGGTTCCGGGAAGCTTGGGCGACGCTTGGTATCGCGAGCACTCAATTCGATATAAAGGAGATCGTGACAATCGCCTCGCTGATAGAGAAGGAAACGGCTTTTTCCCCGGAGAGACCCCTTGTATCGGCCGTAATACGCAACCGGCTCAAAATAGGTATGAAGCTTGAGTTTGATCCGACGGTGATTTACGCCCTTGGCGAGAAGTTTGACGGCAATATCAGGAAAAAGGATCTCGCTTTCCCTTCTCCCTACAATACCTACGTGGTCTCGGGACTCCCCCCGGGTCCGATAGCGGCTCCTGGTCTTGATTCAATCCGCGCGGCGCTCCAGCCAGCGGATGTCAACTATCTTTACTTCGTCGCAAACGGGGACGGGGTCCATGTTTTCTCAAGCACGTACGGGGATCATGTAAACGCCGTGAACAGGCTTTTGCGGAAGGAAAAACAGTAATCTTGCACGCCGGAGGCGTCTTTTGCGCTAGAGTTCTCCTCTGAACGCTCTTGCGAAGCCGTCATGCTGTGATCTGGCGATCTTTTCCTGCTCGGCCTGCAGGTAAGCCCGGTCCTTTCTCTCTATGCGTATTATGTCGTCCCGGCCCTTTGAGGCCATGAACTGCGTTCCGACCGTTTCCTTTGAAATTATTTCAAGTATCGGCGGGTAGTTTTTCGATCCGATGAATATGGAGTGTATACAGACCCCTATGCTCTTCGCGCGTGCTCTCTGGGCTTCGACCTTAGGGTCGCCTGAGGTTGGAATTCCGTCGGTTATAAAGAGTATGTGCTTGTTTCTGAGTCCTCTGCCGCGGAACTCCTTAAGCGCATCTCCCAGCGCTTCTTCGTAATTTGTGTTGCCGGAGCAGTCTGTTTTCTCCGCCAGACTCTCTATCCACCTGTAGTCCCTGGTGAAAAAGCGGGAGTTTTTTGTGTGTTTTCTTGAGCGGTGGTTAAATTCCAGATAGCCGATTCTCATCCTCTTTTTTCTCGCAAGCTCTATTACTCCCTTAACGACGGATGAGGACCACTCGCTGTACACCCCCATCATCGAAGTGCTTACGTCCCTGAGTATGGCTATCTCTCCCCCGAGGGTTTCTTTTTCGCGAAGGTGAACCCGCGGGAGCCTGGGGGAGGTATGCTGTGACCATATAAACGCCTCTACGGGGTCTATATCCTCGACCTCGTCAAAGGTGGACATGCGCTTCCATTTCCTGGGAGAGCCTCCCGGGTGGGAGGTTTTCTTGGCCATGCTTTTTTGGAAATTGCCCTCAAGGACTCTCATTATGCGTTTTATGTTCTCGGCAGTCTCCGTATTCCCTCTTCCCGGTATGACCGTCTCATCATCCTCTCCGGCCTTGGTGGATTTGCTGCTCATGTAGGCCCGTGCGGATTTGTCCTCTCTTTCCGTGTTTCCGCTGTCCTGCGGGTTCCCGGTGGGGTCGCTCGGCACGTCCTGGCCCTCTGGAGGAGCCATTTCGCTCTGGTTGTCAAGGTTCTGCTTCAGGTCCCGAAGCGCGTCAAAGAAGGTTTTCTGGGCCTCGGCAAGCGGATTCTCGGTTTCCTTGTCCGCTTCCTCATCGGGAATCTCCCCCTTGGGTTCCTGGGAGAAATCCTGGTCGAATTCCGAATCAGGCATCTGATCCGTATCCGGCTTTAGCTGGTCATCTGGCTTTTTTTTTTATCCTGGACTATATTCCGAAGGATATTGTCCATCTGTTCGTAGACGTCGGGAGGAACCCGGAAGGCGGTCATGTATCTTAGGACGTCAAGGTCTTCCCTTGAGCACACATCCCTTTCGTTCAGAAGCGCGTGGGAGCGGATAAGCTTGAGCGCTTTTACGAAAAATGTCCTGTCGGTAATAAGGGAGTTGGTTTCGTTAAGCCCGAAATCCTCGATCATTATGGCCGTAAACCTCGCGAGACCTTCCTGCACGTCGGGCGGAATCTGGATTTTCTCAAGCTTCTTGTAGCTTTTGTCGAAAAGTTTTTTGCTTACCCTTTTTGGTATTTTTTCTTCAAACGGCTTCTCGGCGTAGAGCTCGATGACCTTCCTGGCCTCATCCCACTTTCTTCCGTAGGAAATCCCAAGGGCCTTCACCTGAAGGATGAATCTATCAAGGTTTGCCGGATCAAGGGGTTCATTGTAGTACTCGTCCGCGGTGGGGTTGCTTGTCGCTATGGCTGTCAGAAGGGGAATGGGCTCGTTGAAGAATTTTCTTTCGTTAAGTATTCGAAGAAGTATGTTGAGGGATTCCCCGGGCGCACGTGATATGTCATCTAAGAGGCAGATCTCAGACGTCAGTATGCCGCCCTTTATGATATCCTGCTTTATCCTTTCTCCGAGTTCGGTGTCTTCCTTCACTATGGTGAGGTCTCCGACAAGTTCCGAGAGCCTGGTGTCTCTGTGAAGCTGGTAGAAAAAGAAATTGAGCTGGGCTGCCTTGGAAACGATCTCTGAAAGCATGGTTTTTGCCGTACCTGGGGGGCCTTCAATATAGATGTGCTCTCTTGAGATTATTCCGAGAAGAAGAGCGGTTTTCACTTCGTCGTGTCCGACGACATGCTTATCCATTTCTTCCCGAAGGGACGCAAAAGGGTTAGCCGGGTTCATTCATCCACTCCTGAAAAAGGCAATGAGCGTTATTATTACATAAAGGGAGATTTTTTTCAATCTGTTTCAGAGTACGCGGATACCGGCGGTTTCCAACATGGTTTCCGTAAGAAAAACTACAGAACCCCCTTTGTCTGGAACTTCTAAGTTGAATTTTCGTGGCTTTAAGAGTCGTTAAAGAAGAAAGTATCTCCCGGAATCAAGCCGGAAAGGTCTGCGAAGCAGGTGACCGAAAACGGCTCAGAAGTACACGGCCGCCTTTACTGAAAAACCGGTCTCGCTTCCCTCAAGCGATATGGGAACCTTGACCTCTGATTCCGAAAAAGTTTGCCGATCTTCTTTTAGGTACTGCGTATAGCGCACCTCTCCCCGGATTCCTATTTTGTCTCCGATCATCTTCTCAACGCCCCCTCCCACAGTCCACGCGTAGAAAGTTTCGTCGTAGGAATTCGTGCCTGAAGTAAACTCTTCAGGACGGGTGCAAAGCGCGGCGGCGGTTGGGCAGCCGTTGTAATCAACATTTAACTCCGCATCCACGCGCCGCGCGCCGCCGAGGACGTAGATGCCGGCACCCGGGCCCAGAAGCGAGACAAGAGACGGGGGAGACACCCCGAACATAAGAGTCACTCCGTAGCTGTTTTTCCTCGCAAGGCTCCACTCATCGGGCCAGGCCTCTCCGTACTGGTTTCGGCCCTGGGATTCTCCGTCTCCCGGAAGCGTACCGCTTGTGGTGCCGCCGTGGAACTGACCGTCAATCTCGGCGTTTATGTAGAATGTGCCGCTTGGGTCGAGATTGAGCCTGTAGCCCAGAAAAAGCCCGCCTCCGAAACCCGTTTCGCTTGCCGAATCGCTGGTGTTGTAAATGTTTCCGCTCTGAGGATAGTTGGCTGGAAGTTCTCTGCTGTCAACGGTTTTTGAGTGTTCTATGCTCGTGCGTTCAACCCCGGCCGAGGCGCCGATGTAGAAACTGCCGCCCTGGGCAACGGCGTCACCGGAGATGCCGAAAATCATTGCTGCCGCAAGCGCAAGGGCCAGAAAACCCATCTTCTGATTCTTAAGTGTTCTGCTCATGATTTTTTCTCCCGATAAGTTCTTGTTTATGGGGCCAGATCTGTGCTCCGGGAAGAGTCCGAAGCTCCCTCCCCTCAATATTTATAGCTTGAAGAATGTGGGTTGTAAAATGGGACGGTCGGGGGTTCGGGGCGTGTGGAGCGGCCTGCCTGCCCCGGACGGACGTCGCTTGTGGGAAAAGCCTGTATTACAGTTATAATCTGCCTGCTGAGGCGGTTTTTAAGCACCTTGCGGACTTTTTATTCCGGGGCTTTACCTATGGACGCGGAGAGGATATTTTACGGGATAGACGAGGTAAAAAAGAGAAGACACACGCGCAGGTTTATCCTGATAGTGGCTGCTCTTGCGCTTGGCCTCGGGGCTTTTAAGTTCGGACTTTATCCGGATCAGTGGTTCTGGCAAGGCGATGATATTTCCCGCAAGCTTATCGTCAGAAACACAGAATCCCAGTGGATAACCACCAAGAGAGGCTATCTTTTCTTTGTCCGCGGGGAGATAATGAACGAAAGCGATGTTCCCGTGAGCTACATAAAGCTAAGAAGCAGTTTTCAGGTGTCGGGGCAGACGGTTTACGCTCAGGACTTTTATTCCGGAAACACCCTTTTGCTTCGGGATCTTAGAAACGCCGATACGGACCATCCTCTACAGAAACTCAGCAGGAAAAGCGGGGATGACCTCTCTGTGTTTACCGGCAAGGAGGCCTCGGCCAATTTCAACATAAAGCCCGGCAACACAGTTTTCTTCAACACCTTCTACCTCTCCGTTAACAAGATACTGGGCCTTAAGTACCGGATCGAGATCACGGATTTCGAAGTTATGTCCGAGGGCTAGGCGGAACTGCCCATGGTAGCGGCCTTGCCGGGGGCGCCCGGAATCGTAAATTGCTTTACTAAGTCGTTTTTAGTAAAATATACTCCCTTTATAAATAATCCGGTGGGTAGCCAATGAAATCTACGCGAATAAAAGTAAGCATAAGTCAGGACGGTTCGCTCTCCAAGGAGTCAGTCGACACCGTTGATTTTCAGTTTCCGCTCATTCCGAGAAAGCTTCTTAAGTCCATGGGGTTTGAAAAAGTGGACGATACGACTTACGTGGGAATCGTGTCCGTTTTTATGAATCTTCTCGACAAGGAGCAGGAAATAGAGATTGAACTCGGGGTTGAGGCTTCAGATGCGAGAAAGAAAATCCTTGACCTCTTCGCAAAGGGTTTTCAAGCCATGAGCGCAGCCCAGAGCGCAAGCGACAAGGAAAAAGCAAAACCCGCCCCCAAGGCAAGAAAACCTAGGGCAAGGAAGGTCACCGCCGCAAAGAAGGCCGGCTAGCTGCTATGCAGGATTTTGTTTTTGAAGAAGCGCTTACCTTTGACGATGTAATACTCTCCCCAAGCTACTCCGAAGTTTTGCCGAGCGAAGTCAATGTCTCGGTGCCCCTTACGAAACGCATAACCCTTAACATTCCCATACTGAGCGCGGCGATGGATACAGTGACCGAGTTCCGGACGTCGATTGCCATGGCGCAGGAAGGCGGCATAGGAATAATCCACAGGAATCTCTCCATCCCCGCGCAGGCGGGCGAGGTTGAGAGGGTTAAGAAATACGAAAGCGGGATGATAGTTAATCCCCTGACCGTGCGTCCGGGAACCCGGGTAAGAGAAGCGCTTGAGATAATGGTTGAAAACGACATCTCGGGTCTTCCCGTCGTAAAGCCCAACAACACCCTCCACGGAATAATCACCAACAGGGACATAAGGTTCGAAAAGAACATGGACCTTAAAATCGACAAGGTCATGACCCCAAGAAAGAACCTCGTCACCGTAAAGGAAGGCACCACCCTCTTGGAAGCCAAGGAACTTCTTCACAAGTTCAAGATAGAAAAGCTCCCGGTCGTCGACGACCGTTTCAGGCTCCGCGGCCTTATAACCATGAAGGACATAGAGAAAATAGAGAAGTTCCCCAAAGCGTCAAAGGATGCGATGGGAAGGCTTCTCGTGGGAGCCGCGGTCGGGGTTGACAAGCACAGCCAGGAGCGGGTGGATGAGCTTGTTGCGGCGGGCTGTGACGTAATAGTGGTGGATACCGCCCACGGACATTCAAAGAGGGTGCTGGACAGCCTTGCCTGGATAAGAAAGAAATACCCCGAAATAGATCTTGTGGCCGGGAATATAGCCACCTCGGAAGCGGCCGAGGACCTTATAAAGGTGGGCGCTGACTGTCTTAAGGTAGGGGTCGGTCCCGGGTCGATATGCACGACGCGAGTTATAGCTGGCATAGGAGTGCCGCAGATAACCGCCATAAAAAAGGTGTGTTCCGTGGCGAAAAAGCATGACATACCCGTAATAGCCGATGGGGGAATAAAGTACTCGGGGGATATAACCAAGGCGCTTGCCGCCGGGGCGGATTCCGTAATGGTGGGAAATCTGCTCGCCGGGTCGGATGAGGCTCCCGGGGAGGTTGTTCTCTATCAGGGTAGAACCTACAAGGTGTACCGCGGCATGGGTTCGATTGAGGCGATGAGGGCCGGGAGCAGGGACCGCTACGCTCAGGACGATGAGATGATGGAGGAGGCCAAGCTTGTTCCCGAAGGGATAGAGGGAAGGGTTCCCTACAGGGGCAACATAGGGGCCATAATTTACCAGCTGGTCGGCGGGCTTCGAGCGGGAATGGGCTACACGGGTTCCGCGACGATCAGGGAACTTCAGGAAAAGGCTAAGTTCGTTAAGATTACCAACGCCGGGCTTCAGGAAAGTCACGTTCACGATATCGTAATTACCAAGGAATCTCCCAACTACAGGATCGGGTGATAACGATTTTATTGTCTCGTAAAATCAGTTTCAGGGAGCGCGGTTTACCCTAAAATGCGCGAAAAAGTTCTGGTTCTTGATTTCGGTTCCCAGTATACGCAGCTGATCGCCAGGCGCACAAGGGAACTCGGGATCTACTCAGAGATAAAACCCTACAGCACCACCGCAGACGAAATAAGCAAAGACCCTCCCGGGGCGATAATACTTTCCGGAGGGCCTTCAAGCGTCTGGGAGGACGGTTCTCCCAGGGTGGACGGGGAAATACTGTCTCTGGGGATACCGGTTCTTGGCATCTGCTACGGGCTTCAGGTGCTTGTTTTCCAGCTCGGGGGAGAAGTCGAGCGCTCGGATAAAAGGGAATACGGTCCAGCCGTTTTGAACCTGGTCACAGAAGATCCGCTTTTCTCGGGCGTAGAGAAGACTTCGGGCGTCTGGATGTCTCACGGCGACAGGGTCTTGAGGGTGCCCGAGGGTTTTTCGGCGATAGCGGATACCGAGAACACCGAGTGCGCGGCGGTTAGGGACACAAACGGAAGCATCTACGGGGTGCAGTTCCACCCGGAAGTAGTGCATACGGAATTCGGAACCCGGATACTCTCCAATTTTCTCTCCCAGGTGGCGGGTCTCAGCGGCAACTGGACGGCGGGTTCCTTCATAGAGCACTCGATACACGAGATAAGAGAAAGGGTCGGTGACGGCAAGATCATATGCGGGCTCTCGGGAGGAGTGGATTCCTCGGTCGCGGCAGCCCTTATTAACGAGGCGGTGGGCCGCAGGCTTTACTGCATTTTCGTCGACACGGGGTGCATGAGGCTCGATGAAGCGGAGGAGGTCTGCGACGCTTTCTCCGAATTTGAGATGAACTTCATTCACGTGGATGCCTCGGAGAGATTCCTTTCTCATCTTGAGGGCGTTGAGGATCCCGAGACAAAAAGAAAGATTATGGGCGAGCAGTTCGTCAGGGTGTTTGAAGAGGAAGCAGAGAAGATATCAGGCGTCGGTTTTCTTGCCCAGGGAACCCTCTATCCGGACGTGATCGAGAGCGTGAGCGTCAAGGGGCCCTCGGCCGTTATAAAGTCCCACCACAACGTCGGGGGACTTCCTGAAAAAATGAACCTTGAGATAGTTGAACCCCTTCGTGAACTTTTCAAGGACGAGGTGAGAAACGTTGGGGGGAAGCTCGGGCTTCCCTCTTTTCTAATAGGTCGCCATCCCTTCCCCGGTCCCGGTCTTGCGATCAGGATAATGGGGGAAGTCACGCGCGAGAGACTATCCATACTGAGACATGCAGACAGCATTTTCATCGATGAGCTTAAAAAATCGGGCGCCTACGATGATATCTGGCAGGCTTTCTGCGTCTTTATTCCCGTAAAGACAGTGGGAGTTATGGGTGATGAGCGCACCTATGAAAACGTCTGCGCCCTTAGGGCCGTGAGCAGTACGGATGGAATGACGGCCGACTGGTCGAAGATATCCTATGATCTTCTTGGGAAAATTTCTGTGAGGATAATAAACGAGGTGAAGGGGATAAACCGGGTCGTGTACGATATATCCACGAAGCCTCCCGGCACCATAGAGTGGCAGTGACGTTCAGCTGACCCTTCTTTTGAATATGGCGAACTCACCCGTAATGGTGGCAAGTTCCCAGCCTTCCTCGCCGAGCGAAACGAGAGAATCTTCGAGACTTTCCCTGGTACTTTCCCTTCGCGAGTCAACCTCTTCTTTGTAGACGGCTATATCGTGGTCCTGGGGTCTTTTAACAAGCACGTCGGTCGAAACTACCTTATATTCCCAGCGTTCCATTATTCTTCTTCCTCTCCGGCTTCCTCTTCTTCGTCTATGATAAGGTCTGTTGCTTTATCAGTTACGTCGGGCAGGGATTTTATATGCTTATCGTATTCCTTCTGGGTAATTTCCCCTTCCTTTATGTATCTTTTGTGAACCCGCACGTCAAAGAATTTTTCATTGTCCTTCATCTTCCGGCCTCCGTGAAAGCAAGATTTTAACCACGGACTAGGTTTTTTCAAAGACAAAAACTTCCGGTCATACCTAATCCCTTTTTTGTGAAAACCAGTTCCATGTTCTAAAAAGCCCCTCGCGCAAGGCCACTTGCGCGCTCCATCCGAGCCTATCCGCCGCGAGTGAGCAGTCAAGACTTATTCTTCTTACTTCCCCCGGACGCTCTTTTTCATGGACGGTTTCAAATTCGGTTTTTGTTACTTCCCCGAGAATGCTCGCTATGTCATTTACTGAGCTTTCGACCGAAGTTCCTATGTTGAAAGTTCCTTCTTCCTCGAGGCTTGCGGCGAGCAGGTTTGCCCGCGAAACGTCGGAGACGTGCACGTAGTCCCTTGTCTGTTCCCCGTCTCCGAATATGAGGCAGGGTTTTCCACTGATTATGTTCTCGCAGAAAATCCCTATCACCCCCGCTTCTCCCTCGGGGTTCTGTCTTTCTCCGTACACGTTTGCGTATCTTAGGATCACGTATCCGAAACCATGGCTCTTCGAGTGGTATCTCACGTAGTGTTCCGTTGAGAGTTTCGAGATGCCGTAGGGTGAGAGGGGGAGGGCCGGGGTCGACTCGTCTGCAGGAAGTTTCTCCGGTTCTCCGTAGAGGGCGCCTCCGGTGGAGGAGAAAATAAACTTTTCTGTTTTTTTCTCTGCGCAGAGCCTTAGAACGTTAAGGGAGCCGCCTATGTTAACATCGGCGTCAAAACTAGGGTTTTCAACGGAATCCCTTACGTTTATCTGTGCCGCGTGGTGATTGACGACCTCGGGGCGGAACTGGCGAAACGCTTTTTCGAGTCCGGTAAGATCTCTTACATCGCACTCGACGAATTCAGCTTCTGGGGGGATATTGTCCTCAGACCCCGTGGAGAGGTTATCAATCACGAGAATCTCGTGTCCCTCGGAGATATACGCTTCGCATACCCAGGAGCCTATGAAACCCGCTCCGCCTGTAACTATTATTCTCACTTTTTCTCCTTCCGGACGCGGTGAAATAATAGTTTTCCCCTAGGATTTTGTCAAAGAGTAGTCTGGTGTGAAGCCTAGGGCTTGTTTAAATTGTTCGATGGGCAAAAAAACGGGCATGCAGGGTTTGTTGTTAACCTGATGCCCGTTTCTAGGTTATGGTCTGCCGTTTCGTGGTATTCCAATTATCGTTTCGTGGGAGACAGTACGCCGTCAGCATCCAAGAGATTATGGCAGTCCTTTAGGCTACCGTCCTCATCTTCAAGGTATGTAGCCAATCCCGAATCCATATCGGTTGTCTCTGTTCCGCAACTGTCGTCCGCTAAAGCACTTGCTGGTACCATTACGTATGGACAGATCACCACAGGACGAGGTGTTTCATCAGGACGCCAGGCATAGCCGGCCCAGTAACCGGTATATATCGTGGCTCCCTGGGCAATATTGTCGTCGGTTTTTGCTACGAGAAAATATGCCCCCGGCCTATCAAAGCTTCCGTCCGTATTCTCACTTACATAAGCGGATGAAATGGTTTCCGGATTCGTAGTGCTTGCGTCTACCTTTATCCCTATCTGCGAAAAGTCCGTGTCTTCGAAAGCATCGCCGGTGGCGGATAGTCTGACATTAGGTATACCGTTGTCCACATCTCCAAAGTCGCGCAGGGTAACGTCTTCAGACTGACAATCCGTTACACCATCTGCGGTAACGCTAGTATAAAATCCTCTCATCTCAGTTACTTCAGGCTCCGCTCCATTATCATCATCATCCCAAAAGTTGAGATCGCAAGATGAGAGCGCTAGCATCCCGGCAAGGCAAAACGCCATTGACAAAGCAAGAGTCCCAAGACCGCGCAACCCCCTAATGCGACGCCACGCGGGATTATTGTAAAATCTTTCCATGACCAAAAAACCCCCTTAGTTCAATATTCTACGATTATAGCACAATTCAAATAAAAAAACTCGCAATAAACAGTCCTAAATCCCACAAAAAGTTGTTTTCACGTCGATACAAGTGAAGATTCCGTGCTTCGGTTTGGACGGTTTTTAAGTTATACTCCCCTCGGAACCGGTTTATCCGCGTCGGGGTTAATGATATCTCATCGTTTCGGAGCGCCTTCGGCTTTCGGTCGACAGGCCAGATCAAAATAACCGGGTTTAATTCGCTATGCTTCTCACAATTGACGTTGGCAACACGAGCATAATGGTCGGAATATTTTCTGGAGAGGAACTCGTATACAGTTTCAGAATTGATACCGACAGAACCAAAAGCCCTGATGACTACGGAATTATCTTATTCGGGAAAATGAACGATAACGACATATCGTCCTCTTCGTTAAGCGGCGCCATACTTTCCTGCGTGGTTACTGAGATGCAGGAGGGGATGGCGAAACTGGTAGAGAAATATTTCGGTCATGAGCCCATAATCGTGGGTCCTGAGACGAGAACGGGGATGCAGATCCGGATTTACAATCCCGAGGAACTCGGGGCCGACAGGATAGCAAATGCCGTCGCGGCTTACCACCGTTTCGGCGGAAGCGTGATAGTGGTTGATCTCGGCACGGCTACAACTTTTGACTGCGTTTCAGAAAAAGGGGAATACCTGGGAGGAGCCATAGTCCCGGGGATCGAGCTATCCACAGTAGCGCTTTACCACGGGACGTCCAAGCTTCCGAAGGTCGATCCCGAAAAACCCGAGCAGGCAATCGGCAAAGACACAATCGAGTGCATACAGTCGGGGCTTTTTTACGGTTACGCCTCGATGATCGACGGGCTCTGCGCGAAGCTAAAGGAGGAGATGGGATCTTCTCCGGAAATCGTAATCACCGGAGGTTTCGCAGACGCGGTATCTGAGGAATGCGCCTGCGCGACACGGGTTGACAAGGATCTTGCTCTCCACGGCCTGAGACTGCTCTATGAACTCAACTCTCAGATACTCTGTTAGGAAAATAGTCTCGGAAACCACCTGTTTCGTACTTTCTCTTGAACTCAAAGACGGCCGCCGCCACTGGGTTTTTCCAAACGCCGGATGGATGGGCAAAAGGCAGAAGGCTATAGGGATCGAGTTTGGGGAAACCGACCTCTGGGCTTTTCTCCGCGCGCAGTCCCACTCGGCTAAAGCTGATTTTTCCGTTTCCGGAAGATACGTTTCGGGGCGTGAAGGTCCCTCCAGGCTTTCTTTCCGTCTCGATGGCCCAGCGCTTCTCCAGGGAAATTACGTTTTGCTCTCTCCAAGCTGGGGGCGTCACTCAAAAAGAAAGATGTGGCTTCTCATTCCTTCTTCTGGGAGGGAGCGCAGTCGGCAGTGACGGGCTATTTTAAGCCGAGGTCGGTTGATATTCTCGTGTGGTTTCCCGTTTTCGGGAGAACTTCAACCCGCCCTTGGGATTCCTCGGGTCCCGGATCATAGAAGATTTCCTTCTCGCTCGCCGAAAACAGCTCTTTCCACAGCGCATATCCCTTCCTGTTCATATGGAGGCCGTCTTCTGTGAACAGTTCCTCTCTTATGTCTCCGTTCTCATTTAGCATGTAGTCGTAGACGTTCAGGTAAAAGGTGTTGGGCTCTCTTGACAGAAACTGCCTTATGAGATCGTTTGACGCCTCGATTCTCCTCAGAAAATGAAACCTTACGGGGCTTGGTTTTATGGAGACGAACGTGAATTTCGTGTGGGGATAGGATTCTCTGAAGCGGTAGTAAAAATCCACGAAGAAATTCAGCACCTGCTTCGGCAGACAGCCGTCTCCTATGTCGTTATCGCCCGCGTAGAAAACCAGGGACTTGGGGTCGCTCGGTTTTATAAGGCGCTCGAAGTAATGCAGGCAGTAGGCGATCCTGGCGCCTCCGAAACCCAGGTTCGAGATGTTGTATCCAGGGAAATCCCTTGCCATGCCTCTCCAGAGGCGGAAGCTTGAGCTGCCGTAAAACACCGTTGCGTCATTCTTTTTACCAACGTGACGTCTCTCAAGAATCCTTATGTCCTGTTCAAACAGATTTTTGTCAATTACGAGGGATTCTTTATCGACCTGCTCAAAGGTTTTTAAGTTGATCTTTGTGGATTCCGCCCGCCTTGCAAGTCCCGCCGCCTCTTCCACGTATGTTTTGTACTCGTTTCCGTATTCCTTTATGAACTCAAAAAGCTTGTCCTTGTTCTCTGCGGGGTTTTTTACGTAATCGGATATTTTGAAGGGCTTTTTTATTACAAGGGAAAACACGTTCTGGTTTATTCTCTTGTCAAAGTTAGCAACCGCTATAGGAACGATATAAGGTTCAGGTTCGATTGAGGCTGCCAGGAGAAAGGCGCCCAGCCTGAAGGGCCCGGGCGATTCCTCGGTTGTCATGCTGGTTCCTTCGGGACTTATCACTATGTTAAATCCTTTCCCGATGTACTCCCTGGCTGTGTCGTAGAATCTCCTCCTCCATTCTTTTCTCCGCTCGGGGGTTTGGGTCGCGGTGTCGGATTCGTCGGTGTAGACGTTTATGTGTCCGAGTCTTTCGTAGTAGTATTCATGTCCGTATTCCTCGGCCCTCGGGACGCGCACGACGCGCACTCCGGCCTCGCCGTACTTGGCGTAGAGAACCATTGAGCTTATGAAGTGGGAATCGAGCGTAATCTGGAAATGGTTGGGAAGGGTGTTGTAGGGGTGGTTGAGCAGATGATTGTATATGAATATGTTCCCCGGTCGGTCGGGCAGGTTCTCCCATCCTTCGATTACGTAAGGGGTGCTTTTGAAGACGCCCGCGAACTGCTTGGCCGCCATTGTTCTTATTTCGCTAGGAGAAAGCGACTTGGGTGCGGCGGTAACGGACTGGTAGACGTTTTTCAGTCCCTCGAAAAAGTTGTATTCCTTGTAGATCTTTCCGAGAATATCAAGGCTGAGGCGGGACATTTCCCTCTCGATGCTCTCCCCCTCTTTCTCCAGTCTGAACAGAAGCCGGAAAGCATCGTCAAGTGTAAGCGGGCTATTCAGCAGGTGAGGGAGCTTGTGGATAGGGGAGTTCACGCTTAACTGCATGGCGTTTTGCTCGATAAGATTGCTTATGGCCAGTATTTCACGTTCGTATCTCTGCGATATGAGTCCCGCGCGGGCGTTTCGAAGCCGGATAGACACGAGCCAGAGAAGTCTTCTGGCCAGAGCCAGGGCCAAGTGAGGGTCTTGGCTCAGGATCTTGTGAAGATTGCGGGAGCTTATGTGGTAGATGACCGAATTCCTGCTCGCAACGGCGGTAACGTCATTTGACCCGGCTGGGGCGGCTCCCATCCAGCCGACTAGGTATCCGGGAAGGTTGATCAGGTGAAGTGCAACGGATTCCTCGATTCCCCCCTGCGGACCGTCGGGCGAGAAGCAAAGCGCCGCCTTTCCGTAAGCCAGTATGTCTATCCCTTTCGATGTATCTCCCTGAGCGAATATGAGCTCGTTGTTCAGATAGTATTTTTTCTGGGTCGCTTTTGCCAGTTGTCGGAGCGTTTTATCCGGAAAGATCTCGAAAAAGGGGGATTGCCTCAAAAGCGCAAGCGGGTTTGGCACTGATATATATTTTCCTTCCTGGGAAAAATCGCCTGTTTTTCCCGCCTCGATATCCCAGCTTAGGTTGTTGTATTCCGCAAGCTCTGCTCGGACATGCGTCAGGAGGTTTATGCTTTTACTCAGAACGAAAAGCAGGAACTCACGTCCCAGAAGAGGCTCCTGGTCAAAGAATTTTTCAAGATTCTGGTGACTCCACTTTAGCAGGACACAGGGTTTCTCGCATGTAATCGTCGTGTAGTAGCGTTTGGGAAGACGAAAGCCCGACCAGCCTACGGGAGTGAATTTCTCACTGCTTTTCCCCACGGAGAACTCATCTGTCTTATCTTCGACGCTGATTGAGAAATTCACTTGGCCTTCGATAAGAAAATAGAAGGAATGGCTCGGTTCGAACTGTTTGGTGAGAACGTAGCGCTCGGGCACCTCTATCAGTTCGCCGATTTTAAGCAGAAAATCGGTTTTATCTTTCTCGAAATTCGAAACGAACGGAAGTTCGCTGAATATCTCTTTTTTTTCCCACATAAAAATAAATCATACCTTTTTTGCTGGCGTAATATACTTTATCGCCGACCGGATAAGGTCGGGGCCTTTTCGCAATTTTGTTGAAAATAATTTACGCTGTTTGAAAAAATTACAGAAATTTTTTCCAAGGAGACTCAAGTGATAAAACGTATGGTGATGTGGAAACTGAAGGATTCGCACGAAGGAATGGGCAAGGATGAGCTTATTGCTAGGTTCGAACAGAAAGTAGAGACACTGAAAAGCGCCGTTCCGGAGATAAAGACTATGGAGCTTGGCAAGAGTTTTAGTGAGCTTCCCGTCGCGTACGATGTATCCCTCTATTCCGAGTTCGACTCGAAGGAAGATTACGAAGTTTTCCTGAAGCATCCCGAGCACGCAGAGGTCGGGAAGTTCATCCGGCAGATAAGAACGGACGCGGCTCTTGTCGAATACGAAACCTGATTTTTTTGGTTCACCCCTCTAGTTGAATAGGGGGGTATATCAAGCACGGACACCCAGTTTTATCGGCATAAAACACTCTGTTGTCAGAAACCGGATAATTGTCTGCATGGGGTGGAGATTTTTCGCAATTCTATGAAAAATAATTTATACTGCTCAGGAAAGTTACGGACACCTTTTCCCAGGAGGCCCAAGTGATAAAGCATATAGTGATGTGGAAAATCAAGGATTCGCACGAAGGGATGAGCAAAGAGGAACTCATGGACAAGATCAAGCAGGACCTTGAAGGGCTCAAAAGCGTCATTCCTGAGATAAAGGAGATGGAGATCGGCAGGAATTCTAATGAGCTTCCCACCTCGTTTGATGTTGCTCTTTATTCCGAGTTCGAATCGAAGGAAGATCTTGCAATCTACCAAGAACATCCTGAGCACGTGAAGGTTGCGGAGTTCATCCGGCAGGTAAGGACGGATGCCGTTGTTGTAGACTACGAAACTTGATTTCTCTGGTTCCGTCTAGCGGTTGAATAAGGGGATATATCAAGCGCGGACACCCTGTTATCTGCGTACATGTGATAACCGAGCGTGGCTATCATGGCCGCGTTATCGGTGCAGAGAGCAGGCGATGGCATGAAAACGCTTATCCCCTCGCTTCCAATTTTCTCTTCGCTTAACTGCCTCAGCCTTGAGTTGCAGGCTACCCCTCCCGCTAAAACGACGCTTTCCACCTCGTTCTTCCTTGCGGCGCTAAGCGTCTTGTCAACAAGGACCTCCACTATGGCTTCCTGAAACCCGGCGCATACGTTGTGGAGACTCTCTTCGCTTTCGACAGGATTTTTCCTTATGTGGTTAAGAAGAGCGGTTTTAAGCCCGCTGAAGCTGAAATCATGGGACTCATTGTTAAACGGTCTTGGAAAACTGATCGCGTCGGGATTGCCGTTTTTTGAAAGTCTGTCTATTTCGACTCCTCCAGGATATCCGAGACCAAGTGCCTTCGCTCCCTTGTCAAAAGCTTCCCCCGCGGCGTCGTCCCTAGTGCTTCCTAGCAGCTCGAAGTCGAGAAAACCCCTTACCATGTAGAGGTTCGTATGTCCCCCGGAGACTATGAGGGCGACAAAGGGGAAATCAATTTTGTTCTCAAGGTGCGCCACCGCTATGTGCGCTTCCAGGTGGTTTACCCCGACAAGCGGCTTTCCATGGGAGAACGCGAGCGCCTTCGCAGTTGAAATTCCGACCATGAGCGAGCCTATGAGTCCGGGTCCTTGGGTTACCGCTACGGCGTCCACTTCCCCGGCGGAAGTCTCGGCAGTCTCGAGAGCTTGATTGATTACCTGGAGGATTATTTCCGTGTGCATGCGCGACGCTATCTCGGGGACGACTCCTCCGAAGGCGTTATGAACGTCGATCTGCGAGGAAACCTCGTTTGAGAGCAGGTGTTTTCCGTCTCTTATCACTGCCGCGGAAGTTTCGTCGCAAGATGTTTCAATACCCAGAATGAGAGAAGACATGAACCGAACCTCTTATATTTGCGAAAAATGAATAATAAACTTACCTAAGTGCCAGATTTAGTGAACCACGCACCGGAAAAGTCTTCGCTCTTGCCTTGTTTCGTGCTAACATGTACCGGTTGAGATTAGCCCGGTTTAAAGGGTCCTTATTCAGGGAACCTGCAATGCAGAGAATTTTGAAGTTGCTGATTCCGTGTTTTTTTCTTTTCCTCTTATCCGGCTGCGGCTGCGGGGAAAAAACTGCCCCAGACGGGGGTGCTGAGACTCCGGCAGAGCCAGCACCGCCTGAAACTCCCGTGGAACCTACGCCGCCCGAAGTTCCCGAAGACCCAATGCTCTCGCACATATCTCTCCCGGAAGGCTTCTCCATCTCACTTTATTCAAACGAAGTTCCCGGCGCGCGTTCGCTTGCACTTGGCGCCAAGGGCACATTGTTTGTCGGCACCAGGTCCAAGACCGTGTACGCCCTTAGCGATGCAGATGGCGATAACTACGCCGAAACCGTCCGTGTAATCGCGGACAATCTTAACACTCCAAACGGCGTTGCGTTTCGGGACGGAGATCTTTATGTCGCGGAAATAAACCGAATTCTTCGGTATGACGGAATCGAGAGCCGTCTCTCATCTCCTCGGGACCCCGTGGTTATAGTTGATACGCTCCCGAGGGATATGGATCATGGGTGGAAATTCATCCGGTTCGGACCCGACGGAAAACTCTATGTCCCCGTCGGAGCTCCGTGCAACGTTTGCAAGAGGAACGACGAGCGCTACGCGGCGATCTCGAGAGTTGATCCCGACGGGAGGAATCTAGAGGTTTTCGCCCATGGGGTGAGAAACACCGTGGGTTTTGACTGGCATCCGGAATCTGATGAGCTCTGGTTTACGGATAACGGAAGGGATAACATCAGCAGAGACACGCAAATTAATGATAACAGTCCTCCGGACGAGCTTAATCGTGCCGGGGAAGCCGGACTTCATTTCGGTTTTCCCTACTGTCATGGAAAAGATGTTAAGGACCCACAGTTCGGCTCGCAGCGCAACTGTGGCGAATTTACACCTCCCCAGTGGGAGTTGCCCGCGCATGTCGCGGCGCTTGGAATGAGGTTTTATACGGGTTCCATGTTCCCTGAGTCTTGGAGGAACGTGATATTCATCGCGGAGCACGGCTCGTGGAACAGGAGCGTGCCCATAGGTTACAGGGTGACCTCAGTGCGCCTCGACGAATCGGGCAACGCGGCCTCATACGAGGTGTTCGCGCAGGGATGGCTCGGAAGCGACGGAACCGCATGGGGGAGGCCTGTTGACGTACTGATCGCCCCAGACGGGGCGCTGCTTGTATCCGATGACCTAAGGGGTGCAATCTACAGGATTTCCCGCTGACGGCACCGCTGCATTGCCATTGCGTTCCTGCTGCCAAATTATTTGTAAAGGGGTTTATAATCCCCTAAACTAATAATGTCCGAAGCGTTTTTGCCAAGGGGGCCAGTGCTTATGACTTCTTCTCGGAAAAAAGAGAAAATACCCACAGAATCCGTAATAACGAGAGATCCTTTTCCGAACTCAAAAAAGATATACGTGGATGGAAAAATCCACGATGTAAAGGTAGCTATGAGGGAGGTTGAAACCGACGATCCTACCTCTGATGCCCCCGGTGCGGACAAGTTCAAAATAACCCTTTACGACACAAGCGGTCCCTATACCGATCCCGATGTCGATATCGACGTTCACAGGGGCCTGCCGCCGCTTCGCGGAAAGTGGATCAGGGATCGGGGGGATGTTCAGGAACTTTCCGATTTCTCCTCTGAATTCGCAAGGAAAAGGCTTGAGAAGGCAAACGGGATAACCTTCGGGAACATAAGAAAACCCCTTTGTGCCTCCCCCTCGCGAAACGTAACCCAGATGCACTACGCGAAAAAGGGAATCATAACGCCCGAGATGGAGTATATAGCCATAAGAGAGAACCAGAGAATCGACGAGATGAGAGAGGTCTACGGGCAGCTCGGGGCTTACCACGAGGGAGTCGATTTTGACGCGCGCGTTCAGACCGGCCCCATCACCCCCGAGTTCGTAAGGGAAGAGGTTGCTGCGGGACGCGCAATAATTCCGAACAATATAAACCATCCCGAAAGCGAGCCCATGATAATAGGGCGAAACTTCCTGGTCAAGATAAATGCTAACATTGGAAACTCCGCCGTTACCTCAAGCATTGAAGAGGAGGTCGAAAAAGCGGTCTGGGCATGCCGGTGGGGAGCCGACACCATAATGGATCTCTCGACCGGGGACAACATTCACGAAACCAGGGAGTGGATAACAAGAAATTCCCCGGTTCCCGTGGGAACCGTTCCCATATACCAGGCCCTTGAAAAGGTTAACGGAAAACCGGAGGAACTTACCTGGGAGATATACAGGGACACCCTCATAGAGCAGGCGGAGCAGGGGGTTGACTACTTCACGATACACGCGGGAGTGCTCCTTCGCTACATTCCCCTTACCGTCGACAGGGTTACGGGGATAGTTTCAAGGGGCGGGTCGATAATGGCCAAGTGGTGCCTCTCGCATCACAAGGAAAGCTTCTTATACACCAATTTCGAAGAGATCTGCGAGATAATGAAG
>JAJEGO010000038.1 GCA_022819805.1 Candidatus Dadabacteria bacterium | reverse complement strand
TCTCCCGAAATTTGGGTAATCCGATCATTATAAGCTTAATAACGAGCTGATGTCAAATAAGAAAACGGAAAAAAAATGCTAAGAGCCCAAATCAAAGGAGGGACTATATTACAGAAAGAAAACAGGTTTTCAACAGAAAATTCAGACTAATAAAAAAATTTTGTTAACGTTTAAATTCTCAAGCTGGATATACTCAAGATGTTCTAGCAACCAATCCGCAAAAGCGCCTTCTTTCCTATATCCGTTCTGTAGATCAGATTTCCATCGGAAATGGAACCAACGGCCTCATAGGCACTCCGTATCGATTCCTCTATGGTCTCGCCAAAGGAAGTAACTCCGAGGACCCTTCCGCCGTTTGTAACGAGTTTATCTCCGGAAAAAGCGGTCCCTGCGTGAAAGACCACCGTCTCGCCAGTATCAGTGAAACCCTTGAGTTTTTTGAGCTCAACCCCCTTGTCGTAGCTTCCCGGGTAACCCCTGGAAGCCATGACGACGCAGACACAGAAGCCGTCTCTCCACTCCATCGGGTCGGTACTCATCTCTCCCTTAGCTATTGAATAAAGAATGGGAACCAAATCAGATTCCATTCTCATAAGAAGCGGCTGAGCTTCGGGGTCGCCGAAGCGACAGTTAAATTCAAGTACCTTGAGGTCTTCATCTTTTATCATCAATCCGGCGTAGAGTATTCCCCGGTAGGGTTTCCCCTCGGATTTCATCGCCTGGACGGTCGGAATCATTACCTCATCAATTATTCTCTGCCTTAATTTCTCAGTAACCACAGGAGCGGGGGTGTATGCTCCCATGCCTCCAGTGTTCGGTCCCTTGTCCCCGTCAAAAATCGGCTTGTGATCCTGGGAAGGCTCAAGCGGAAGTACGTTCTCCCCGTCGGTGAAGGCGAAAAAAGAAGCTTCCTCACCCGTAAGAAATTCCTCTATAACAACCTTTGCACCAGCCTCGCCGAACGCTCCGCGCTCCATCATGGAGCGAACCGCGTCTTCTCCCTCCTCGCGGGAGTGGCATATGATAACCCCCTTGCCGGCGGCAAGACCATCGGCTTTAACCACAAAGGGAGGTTCGATCTTCCCTGCCTTGGCAAGCGCTTGCTCCATATCGGTAAACACAAAGTATTCTCCAGTCGGAATCCCGTATTTTCTCATCAGGTTTTTTGAAAAAGTCTTGCTTCCTTCAAGTTCCGCCGCGGCCTTTGAGGGACCAAAAATCAAAAGACCCTCTTTTTCAAAAAAATCGGTTATCCCTTCGCAAAGAGGTTGCTCGGGGCCAACGACCGTAAGGTCAACAGATTCTTTTTTAACGAACTGCGCAAGCGAACCGAAATCCCCAACGCCGATATCAAGACATTCGGCGTGGCGGCTTATCCCGGCGTTTCCGGGAGCACAGTAGGTTTTCTCCACAAGGGGACTCCGGCTTATTTTCCAGCAGAGGGCGTGTTCCCTTCCGCCCCCTCCGACAACAAGTACTTTCATCTAGAACCTCTCACAAAATTCATATCCTTACGCATAGCGACGGCAGATATCATTCAACCGTGACGACCTTGGCCAAATTCCTCGGCTGATCCACATCAGTCCCCAGAATATTCGCGACATGGTAAGCCAGAAACTGCGCGGGAATAACCGACACCATGGGGCTTACGAGGTAAGGACTTTTCGGGATCATTATTTTTCTGTCTCTCTCATCTGGAAGCTGAAGATCCTCATCCGACGTTATGAAAATGATCCGCCCTCCCCTCGCCTTTACCTCCTGGAAATTCCCAAGGAGCTTTCTGTAATAAGTATCCTCTTCGGGCGCGATAAACACGACGGGCATGTTCCTGTCTATAAGGGCTATAGGGCCGTGCTTCATCTCCCCGGCGGCGTACCCTTCGGCGTGGATGTAGGAAACCTCTTTCAGTTTAAGCGCCCCCTCAAGAGCCACGGGGTAATTAATTCCCCTTCCGAGATAGATGAAATTCCTGTACCCGTAAAAATCTCTTGAAAGATCTTTAAGCTCTGCGTCAAGTTCAAGGGTTTTCTGCTGGAGTTTTGAAACCGATACGGCGTCGGTTATCAGTTGCCTCGCCCTGTCGGAATCAATCACTTTCCTTAAGATCGCGAGGTATACGGAAAAAAGATAGAAGGCCATAACCTGCGCCGTGAAGGACTTCGTTGAGGCAACTCCGATCTCAGGTCCCGCCTTAGTGGTTATGACGCAGTCAGACTCTCTTGAGATTTTGCTTAGCCTGACATTCGTTATGCCGACTGAGTTCATGCCGAGGTTCTTGGCCTTTAGAAGGGCTTCTGATGTGTCAGCGGTCTCACCCGACTGAGAGACAGCGATAAAAAGCGCGTCGGCACCAATAACGGGATTTCTGTACCGGAACTCAGATGCAAGCTCCACCTGGGTGTTCACTCCGGCTACCTCCTCTATCATGTATTTTCCTATAAGGGAGGCGTGGTAGGAGGTGCCACAGGCCGCAATAATGATCCTTTGCGCTTTCCGCAGAAGGGATGGGTCCATGTCCTCGAAAACCACTTCTTTCATATCCGCGGTGAATTTTCCCCGAAGCGTATCAAAAATGGCCCGAGGCTGTTCGAAAATTTCCTTCAGCATATAATGGCGATAGCCCGATTTCTCGGTTACCGAAGGGTCCCAGTCCACGACCGTGGGACTCCTTTTAACCGTCTTGCCCGCCGCATCCGTTATCGAGATGCCGTTTTCATCCAGAACCGCAAAATCGTTATCCTCAAGAAAAACAAACTTTCTCGTGTAGGGCAGAATCGCGGGGATGTCGGAAGCCAGGAAACATTCGTTTCCGTCGCGCGCTATTATGAGAGGAGAGAAACGCCTCGTGGCGATTATCTTCCCGGGTTCCGTATCCGACATTACGGCCACGGCATAAGAGCCCTCTATTCTTTCAAACGCTTTCCTGGTTGATTCGAGAAGGGAATTTCCTTTTTCCGTAAAATCACGGATCAGGTGGGAGATGACCTCGGTATCGGTATCGGAGCGGAATTCGTAGCCGGCAGCGGCAAGCTCCTCCTTGAGCTCGGGGTAGTTCTCCACTATTCCGTTGTGCACAACGCTTATTGGGCCAGATACCTGGGGGTGGGCGTTTCGCTCCGAGGGATCGCCGTGAGTGGCCCATCTGGTGTGGGCGATGCCGAGAGAAGAAGTCACATCGCAGTCTTTTAACTTCAGGAGAAGGTTTTCAAGCTTCCCCTCGCTTCTTATGACCCGGGAGCGACCGTTCTCAACAAAGCATATCCCGGAAGAATCGTATCCCCTGTACTCAAGCCTTCCCAGGCTTTCGCAGAGAACGCTTTTGGTTCTCTCAGAAATTCCCACGTATCCAACTATTCCGCACATCTCAGGATTTCCCCTTCTTTACTCTTTTTCTCTCCGCCCAGCCCTCTATTTCCTTCTGCGCCGCACGCTCTATTGCGAGAGCACCGGGGGAAACGTCTTTCGTTACAGTGGAACCCGCCGCGGTAGTAGCATCCTTTCCGACCTTTATAGGCGCAACCAGCATTGTGTCGCTTCCTATGAAAGCGCCATCTTCCACCACGGTTCTGTGCTTGTCTACCCCATCATAGTTGCAGGTAATGGTTCCGGCGCCGATATTAACTCCGTCACCGATATCGGCGTCTCCCACGTAGGATAGATGGGGAACCTTGGAACCGACTCCTATATTCGATTTCTTTATCTCGACGAAGTTTCCGATCTTAGCCCCGTCTTTTATCTTAGCCTCGGGCCGCAGGTGACAGAAAGGACCCATAACGACGTCGTTTTCGACTTCACACTCCGTAAGATACGAAGAGAATCTTATCTCGACATTGTTTCCTATCCGTGAATCTTCAATGTAAACAGACGGCCCTATCCGGCAGCCTTCGCCGATGCGGGTTTCGCCGTAAATATAGGTATTCGGATAAACAGTCGTATCCTTGCCTATGCTGACGGAGTCCGATATGTAAGTGGTTTCAGGGTCCGCTATTGTGACCCCGTTTTCCATGTGTCGGCGGTTTATCACGAGCCTTATGGTTTTTTCCGCCTCGCCAAGCTGTTCTCTGCTGTTCACTCCGGACACCTCCTTTGGGTTGGCCAATGTAAAAGCCAGAAGACTGCGCTTGCGGGAAACGCAGAGATTTACGATTCCCGGCAGATAATATTCTCCCTGGCTGTTTTCCCTATCAAGTCCGCCCAGGCTTTCCCAGAGAAAAGAAGAATTCACGCAGTAAATTCCGACATTTATTTCTTTTTCTTCTTTCTCGTCAGCAGTGGCGTCTTTGTCCTCAACTATGCGAAGCACTTCCCCTTCAGCATTCCTCAACACTCTGCCATATCCGCTGGGGTCGTCCACCACAGTGGACATTAACGAGAGGTCCGCTCCGCTTTTCGCGTGAGAATCCGTAAACTCGCGCAAAGAAAAAAAACTTACCGCGGGAACATCTCCGCTCAGTATGAGAATATCTCCTGAAAAATCCCGAAAGACTTCCTCGCAGCACGAAACCGCGTGTCCCGTTCCAAGCTGGGGCTCCTGAATAACCATCTCCAACGGGTAATCAGAAACCGACTCTCTAACAAGCTCGGAGTCATGTCCCAGGACAAGCACGATTCTCTCGGGTTCCACTGCCCGGGCCGCTTCCAGGACATAGCGCAGCATAGGTTTTTTCAGGATTGGGTGCAGCACCTTGGGAAGTTCCGAATTCATGCGGACTCCCTTACCCGCCGCCAGAATTATAACGGCCAGAGACATAAGCTTATTTTGTCAGTAAAAACCAAAAGAATCAGAACGGAACGTCGTCGTCCGTGAGACCGGCACCCTCTTCATAGGCATAATCATCTTCCGCAGGTGCCGCCCCGCCGCCCTGCCTTCCGCTCTCCCCTCTCGCGGAGAGAAACTGCACGGTTCTTCCCACGATTTCGGTCGTATATCTTTTGTTGCCTTCCCTGTCTTCCCATGAACGGGTTCTCAGATGACCCTCAACGTAAACGGAGCTTCCCTTGGAGAGATACTCTCCGCAGACCTCTCCGAGCCTGTCAAAAACGACTACCCTGTGCCACTCGGTGCGTTCCTGGGAATTTCCGTCCCTGTCTCTCCATTTTTCCGTTGTAGCGACTGAAAAATTGGTAACCGCCTTTCCGTCCGGCGTATACCTTACTTCCGGGTCTCTTCCCAGATTGCCGAGTATTATAGCCTTGTTAACCGCTGCCATGAGTCTTGATCACCGCCACTTTTGGATTGTCTGGAATTCTACACGAAGATCCGGCGGATTTAAACACCGCCGCGGGAGTAGTTGATGAATTCGTTCGATTTCCCGAACAGATCGTCTCTGCCCCATAGCTCATCCACGCAAAGAGGCGGTTCGGGCAGAAGAAGCTTGGGGATATAGGAATGATAGGACTCTACCGCTACAACTGAACTTTTTAGATATATACCTATACACTTTTTTCTCCATGAAAAACTCTCAACTAACGCAGATTGTATTTTGTGTTAGTTAAATCAAAATAACTAACATGAATGGGATTTTATGTTAGTTAGACCCGAACAACTGACAAAGATGAAAGTTCAAGGAACCAGGGAAGATGTAAAAAAATCCTGACTCTTCTTCAGCTCCCAAAACACGCCGAAGTTTTCTTGAAGAACTCGTCGAGTATTCTCCCCGTAAGTCCCCATATTATATGATTGCGGTAAGCAAACATATAATCATCTATTACTACCCCTTCCCGTTTCCTTTTTCTCACCTCGCGGTTTTTCGGGTCAATCAAGTGGGAAACGGGTACGCAGAAAAACTCCGACACCTCGTAATTAGGGACAAACTCCACTCCACCGTCTATTATGGCCACAAAAGGCTTTACCACATACCGCCTGACGGAAGGGGTGTAGGGACGTACGAAATCCATTTCCCCGAGAATCTCCACTTCTTTTGCGGCGTCAAAACCAAGTTCCTCTCCTGCCTCCCTCAAAGCCGTATCAACAAGGGTTGCGTCGCTTTGTTTCTTCTTCCCCCCTGGAAAAGCTACGTGACCTGAGAAAGCGTCATCCCTGTATTCGGTTCTTTTTATAAACCATATCCCGTAATCTCTTTCTCTCTCACAGAGCATAACAAGCACCGCGGAGGGGAGAAGATCTTTACCCGGATCGGGGGAGGTTCCCGGAGGATCCAGGGTTTTTCTTATTTCTTCCCGTATGTTCATCGAGTCCATTAAAAAACTCTCACGGATTGACGTTCACTATAACGCTCCCGTAATCATCCACTTCGCAGGCGGTATCGGGAGGAATAAAAGCAGTCGCGGTCCTCTCGTGAAGAATGCAGGGGCCTTCAAACCGAAAACCCGGTCGCAGTTTTTCCCTTTCGCAGCACTCGGCCCTTATTTTTCTGCCCTCAAAAACCACCTCTTTAGAGGAGAACCGAGGCTTCGGGCCTCCCTTGGGAGCGGGAAGGATTTCTATCTTTCGACCAGGCATATAAGCCCTTAACCTCAGAGTCACGATCTCGACTTCTGAAGATTCCTTCATGTACCCGTACACCCTCTCGTGCTCGCGGTGAAAATCCAAGGCCATGGAGTCGCTGTAGGGAATCGTGAGTTCATGGGACTGTCTTCGGTATCTGGCATCAACATGTTTTTCAAACCTGAGGTCATCTCTTCCGAGATCCGTGTGGGCAAGCTTTTCGAGATCCGCGAACTTTCGGTCTGTTTCCTCAAGATGATCACCATCCGCGAAAGAAAAAAATGTGATTCCGTAATCCTTGAAGGAATCGGCAAGAAGCATCCCGTAAGCGGAGAGCGCGCCGGGACTCCTCGGAAAAACGACTTCCCCGATACCCAGGGAGCGGGCAAGATCGCAGGCGTGAAGACCTCCCGCGCCTCCGAACGAAACAAGTGAGAATTCCCTCGGGTCGTAACCCCTCCCGACCGATATCACGCGAAGCGCTTTCTCCATGTTTGAATTGGAAATCCTTATTACCGATTCTGCGATTTCCTCCACAGCATGATCAGGCGTAAGCGATCGAAGCGCTTCAAAGGATCTTTCAGGATATATTTTCATCTCCCCTCCCAGAAACCATCCGGGGTCCATTCTCCCGAGAACTATGTTAGCGTCCGTCACGGTCGGCAAAACGCCTTTTCCGTAACATGCGGGACCGGGGTCGGCGCCGGCGCTTCGCGGCCCGACCTTAAGGATGCCCCCCTCGGCCATGTAGGCAATAGAACCGCCCCCGGCCCCTATAGTGGAAATGTTTATCATCGGC
Organism: Candidatus Dadabacteria bacterium; assembly: GCA_022819805.1. Classification (GTDB taxonomy): domain Bacteria; phylum Desulfobacterota_D; class UBA1144; order Nemesobacterales; family Nemesobacteraceae; genus Nemesobacter. Next base: position 7,314 of record JAJEGO010000038.1, on the reverse strand, counting down.
ACCTTGAGCGCAGCGCCGCCCAGGGTGTTCTCGGTCGTAAAGCTCACTCCGCCATCGCAAAGCGATATGTCCGTCGAGGTTCCTCCCATGTCGTAGGTAATGATTTTCTTTCTTCCTGAAAGCGCGCATATCTCAAAAGCCCCGACCACTCCTCCCGCGGGACCGGAGAGAACTATTTTCGCGGGCCCCTCGGCCGCCTGCTCGACCGATATAACCCCGCCGTTTGACTGCATTATGGAGAGAGACTTTCCCTCGAGGCGGCGGGAGAGCGAACGCATGTATTCGCTCACTTTGGGAATCAGGTAGGAATTCAAAACGGTCGTTGAAGTTCTTTCGTACTCCCTGAATTCCGCGACGAGTTCCGAGGAGAGGGTAATCGGGATACCGAGTTTACCGAGCGCGGCACCGACCGCGCGTTCATTTTCGGGGTTCGCGTATGAATGGAGAAAGCAGACCGCTATCGCCTCAACACCGAGAGAAGATATCTTCTCTACTATTTCCGCTACTTCGGCCTCGTCGGGACTGACGAGCACGCATCCACGGTAATCCGTTCTCTCGGAAACACCAAGCCTGAGTTCCGAGGGAACCAGAGGAGTCTCGGGATTCCACGACAGATCGTACAGCTTTTCCCTGTTCTGTCGCCTGATTTCTATTACGTCTTCAAAACCCTTGGTGGTGACAAGACAGGTCCTAGCTCCTTGCCGTTCCAAAAGAGCGTTTGTGGCCACGGTGGTTCCGTGGATGATTTCCGATATACGGGAGAATTCAACGGGATGGCTTTGAAGCCCCTTGAGTACTGCTATCGAAGGGTCACGGGGGGTGGAAGGAACCTTATTTACCGATATCTCTTTTCCGTCGAAAAAAACAAAATCAGTGAAAGTTCCTCCCGCGTCTATGCCTACCGAGAGCATAAAAGGATCTTTACCTCACCGCGCGCGGGTCAAAACCGCTCGGGGCTATGTGTGTAATCAGTAGTTGTCCCTGTCTTTGGGATATATGACGTTTACCTTTCCTTCGGCTATCTCTCTTAACGCGGAAACAACATGCTTGTTGTCGTCGTTTTCAGATGCGACGATCATAGCTCCCTTGGATATCTGGCTTGCCCTCTTCATAGCTGCGATGGAAAGGGCGAACCTGTTCTCAACTTTCTCCAAACAGTCTTCAATTGTGATTCTAGCCATAGTTTTTCACCTTCCTGATAGTACTAAGTCCAAGCTCCGAGTCCATAAAAAACGGTTTTAAAACGCAATGCACAGTATGATCCGACTTTTTAAGTCTGTCAATAAATCCGCCTTGCACAATGCATCAAAGTGTCTCCAGACACAAAGAAATTCGCTTTACTTTTTTGACCTGTCTTTCCACCAAAAGGCAAGACAGAGGGAAAACACTATCAGGAACAGGTTGAAAACAGTGCCGACAAGTTTGCTGCCCGTCCCCGCAATCGCGCATCCCCCGTCATCTTCCTCGGCATCGGGATAAATGCCGGAACCAAAAATCCAAACACTCTGACCAATTTGCACTCCCTCAACATAACTGATCTTGGGTGAGTTGCCGGGGGACATCCCGGGCATATTAATCTCGTCTCCATCTTTAACTGGATTATCCCATTTATACCTGACAATGCCTCCTTTCCCATCTTCCCCAGCGGCTTCAATAATTATCTCCCCGACATTAACTTCATCTTCGTCAAGAACATTCACAAAAGGGGCCCCCGTAAGCTCTGGATTGTTCCCGTTAAGAAACACTATAGGCGGGTTGCCGGCAGTCATAATAAAGAGATATATGGAACCGTGATTCCAAGGCCCTTCTCTGCCAAGGCAGTTTCCTCTAATATCCCCCCTCAATCCGGAAACCCCTCCTGCAAAAAGCGCTCTAATCCGCGTAATTGCCCCCTTTACAAAATTCTCGAGGTCTTCTTCGCTTTGACTTTCACTCACTTGCTGGGCGGTTACATCGGGCACATAATCAGGACACTCATAATGTCTTACATTCATATCCTGTTCGTCGTGATCAAAACCTCCGATCAAAACATTGCTATCGCCAAACGCATTTGTATATTCAACAGCGCAGCTCCACCCCCCCCCATATTCCTCGCAAACCGGTCCTCCCTGAGCATCCTGTTGTACACTCGTGAGGAGACTAGCTACAGTTGGAAAATCAGCCAGTGAAGCCCCAAACAAGGATTTGGTATACTCGCCGTGGTTTACCACGGTACCATCCGGACGCAAAGCAATCAGGTAGACAGAATCATGTCTCCAAATCCCTTCTGGATCTCTCATGTCCTTGTAGAAAGTCGAAAGTGCGCTTCGGTTTTCTCTGAGAATATCAACTACATGTTGTTTCGCGTGCAGCACGAATTTCTCCATTGTAGCTTCATCATTAGCGGAAGCCGCCTGCTCAGCCGTTGTCTGAGGATCGCTATGGGACCCGTCGGCAAAAGCGGGAATACCGGAAGAAAAAATCATCGTAACCAACACTACACCTAAAGTGATTGCAAAACCTCGAAAACCTTTCATAATATCCCTCCTGAATTACAACTCTGAAGCAGATTGCACATTTATCAAAGTAGTCATAGGAACTACTCGATTCCAGATTATACCATTATTGCAGAACCGGGTTCAAGTCAAGGTTTTCTACCGCGGGGGATTGCGTGATTTTCCACTTTGGAGGAAAATTAATTGTCAACAGGAACCAGTCTGCGTTTGCCTGCTCCGGGAAGCACTTTGAGCATCTTCGAAACGGAGGTTCTCTCGCTGAATTCCGGGTGTTTAACCGTATTCACGTATATCCACCGCGACTGCGCTCTCCTCGGAGTAAAGCTTACGATCATATAGCCGCGGTCCTTTGTGTTAGAGTAGACAAGGTCATCAACCAGCACTTCCAAGTCCCGGGCAAACTCTTCAGCCTGCTCCGGTTCAAGCTTGAGATAAGTCTCAAGCCCTCCCGAGGACACAGAGGGCGTGGCAAATTCAACCCCCACCTGGTTGCCGCCTGCATCCCTGAGGTTGCTTGCCCATCCGTTATGCGTATCCCCCGCAAGCACTACCAGGTTTTTACCCGCTTTATAGGCTGCTCCCAGCACCGCCTCGCGCTCTGCGGGGTAGCCGTCCCAAGCGTCAAGATTATAGGGAAGCACCGTATTTACACGGCCCCTCTCATCCCGAGTCACCGAAGGATCATCCTGCAGTACTCGGACCTTGATCTCGGTCAGGTTATCAATAAGACCCGCAACCTTCGGAGTACGGTCACCAAGATCGGGAATTATCTCGGCGGGGATGTTCATTCTGCCCATAAGGACCTGCTGACCCAAAACCTGCCAAGTGGCGGTTGAGCCTGAGAGTTTTCCTTTAATCCAGGCAAGCTGGTCCCGACCGAGCAGTGTTCGGTCAGGAGAACCGATATCCTCACTGAAACGCCTGCCGTCAAAACCGGTGTCCGGATCGAGATAATCTTTGTAACTGAGCTGCTTGTCCCGTCCAACAAGGCGGGTATCGAGCATAAAAAGCTCAACCAGGTTTCCGAAAGAAAAACTGCGGTAGATCTGTTCGGAATCATTGCGGTTTGCCGGGCGGACAGGCATCCATTCGTAATAGGCCTGAAGAGCTGCCGCTTTGCGTGTATCGAAACTGCCTTCACTTTCATCATGGTTCTGGGCACCGCTTATATAAGCGTCGTTTGCGACCTCATGATCATCCCAGACTGTGATGAACGGATGCGTGGCGTGAAGAGCCTGGAGCTGCGAATCCGTCCTGTACAGGGCGTAACGCCTTCTGTAATCATCAAGCGTCAGGATCTCCTTATTGCTGTATTCCGGAAGATCCCTGCCGGTTTCCTCTGAGTCGTCTGTACCGGAATCCGGCGCCTTGCCGTACTCGTAGATATAATCGCCCAGATGAACCACGGCGTCCACCTCGGCCGCCCCCGCCGCGTGACCGTAAACGTTAAAGTAACCGCCGTGGGAGGTAGGATAGTTGGCGCATGAAAACACAGCCAGTTTAACTGAGTCCACTTCTCCCTCCGGCAAAGTTTTAGTACGGCCGACAACGGACGTCACCCCTCCCGAGCGGAAACGGTAGTAGTAGACTGTCCCGGCCAAAAGACCCTTAATATCGATTTTAACCGTGTAATCACTCTTGGCCGCGGCAATCTCGGCGGAGCTGTGCACAAGGCTTTTAAACTTATCATCCGAAGCGACTTCGACTCTTACCTTGACTCTTCTCCGGGGTGTCTCGGGAGTAACCCTTGTCCAGATGATAACCCTGTCGGCCAACGGGTCGCCGCTCGCTACGCCGTGATCGAAACTGACACGTCCCGAATCGCCGTATATGGCAAAACCTATAACCACGAGCAAAACGGCAAGGAACAAAACCGCAAAGGCATAAAAAAGATGTTTTCTCGAGAACATAGATGCAAGCACTCCCCGCGCAGAGCAGTCTTACAGTTATACACCCAAAATCAACAACAACTTAAGAGAAAAGCTCTCAGACGGAAAAGACAATCTGACCAAACTTCCCAAGCAGCGGTCTTTCCGCATCGCCGGTTCTCTTTGACAACGGAGCCCTTGCAATTATTATCTTGACGTATTTTCAGTGGAGCTAAAATCCCCATGGATATGAATTTCGAAGAACTGAAGTTCGACGACAAAGGCCTTTTGCCCGTCATAGTGCAGGACAGATCAAGCGGGAGGGTGCTTATGCTCGCCTATGCGAACAAAGAAGCCCTTGAACTGACCGTCAAGACGGGAAGGACCCACTTCTGGAGCAGGTCTAGAAAAAAGATCTGGAACAAGGGAGAAGAGTCCGGACATTTCCAGGATGTAGAGGAAATCTTCGTCGACTGCGACTGCGATACCGTGCTCATAACAGTGGAGCAGACCGGAGCAGCTTGTCACACCGGAGAACCATCATGCTTTTACAGAACAGGAGACTTGAAAGAAAAAACGGCCCCCGTGTTCGAAAAAGCATCCCTTAAAAAAGTGTTTTCCGTAATAGAGGACAGGAAGGAGAATCCCAAGAAAGGGTCCTACGTAAGCGGCCTCATGGAGGGCGGGCTTGACAGGATACTCAAGAAAATCGGAGAGGAAGCCGGCGAAGTCGTAATAGCCGCGAAAAACCGGGACAGAGACGAACTGGTATACGAGCTTACCGATCTCTGGTTCCACTCCCTGGTGCTTCTCTGCGAAGCGGGTCTTGACCCCCAGGACATATCGGACGAACTTGAGAGAAGGTTCGGCAAACGCAAAGAAGAGTACTCGGGGAAAAAGCAGAAGTAGTCAAGCGTGAAGCCCCCGGCGGGAAGCAGGAAATCGCGCGTCGGCGGCCAGATTCTTTTCTCAGGAGAGTCTTTTCGGAGTAGGCCTGTTCTTTTTAGGCCTGTCTTTCTCTTCTATGTACTCTCCAATATGAGTTCTCTTTCTTACCTCAGGCGGAAGGTTCGAGAGATCGGGCTTCGGCATGTCGGTTGAAAGGTCCCTGGTAAAAGAGAAACTCGAGATTACCTTCTCCACCTTCTTTTTCTCCCCGCAGTAGCACCTTACGTTCTTCTCATCCTCTTCCCCGTATATAAGCTCAGAGAACCTGTAGTTTTGCATGCTGAAAAGCGCAAGGAGGGTTCCGTCCTTAAGATAGTAGTCGCTGAATATGGAATCTTTTCCCCTTCTTCCGTGCTTTGCGACTATTTCTTCACGCTCAAGGTCGACGACCTCTATGGCGTGGATGTTGCTATATTTCTCGACAAGGCCCTTTACGGTCTCCTTGTCCCGTTTTTTTTCCAGAGTCTTTAGTGATTTTTCAACGTTCCTTCTGCACTTGATGCATTCAAATTCATAAAGCGGCATTTGCGTCTGTCTCCTATCTGTTGAAATACTGGTGCAGGTGATCCTGCCCGACCCAGTCGCTTGCTATCTCCTCATCTTTTTGCTGCTTGTATTCAAGATGCCATCTGAGCTCGTCACCGGGGCCCGGAGCCCTTTTGCTCTTGTCGTCAAATATGGCCTTGAAGGTAGAAAAGACCCTTCTCACCGTATCGGTATCGTCGCAGAGAGGACATTTGATTTCATCCTGATCGTCATCTCCGTACACAAGATGATTGAAACGAAAATCCTTGAGTTCAAGATAAAGCACCTTCCCGTTATCAAGCTTGTAACGAAACCTCCTAGCGCCGCTTACGCCCTTTTCCCCCAGCTCGAAAAACAGTTTCCCGTTCTTGTCACTTGTGACCTCAATGTAACAGAAGTTGCTGTTCTGCTTGAAAATTTTCCTTGCGTTTGTCTTAGTAAGCTTTTCGACCAGGCTGTCTATGTCCGTGTTGTAACTCTCCATGCAACTGTCGCATTCATATTCGTATAACGGCACGCTACGCCTCCGGATAAACTTTTAATCTAGATAAATATAAACAATATAATCTGAGTTTAAAGCCCTGAAATGCTGAAACATCCGAAACGGTGCTGAAATAAAACGGTTTGCGGTTGATAATATAGGGAATGAGAAAAGCGGAGAAACCAGAAACGCCCCGTGCGCAAAGTGAAGAAAAGAAGCCTTCTGTGGGCGAAGATCTGAATTTTGTCGCAGTTGACGTGGAGACAGCAAATTCAAATGTCTCAAGCATCTGCCAGGTGGGCATCGTCATGGTCAGATCCGCGAAAATCACAGACGTATGGACGCAGCTTATAGATCCGGGTGACTTTTTCGACCCGTACAACACAGCCGTACACTCCATAGACCACAACACGGTAAGGGGCTGCCCGCGGTTTGAAGAGGTTTGCGATAAAATCGCGGAATATCTGAGAGAGACCGTGGTAAGCCATACCTTTTTTGACCGCAGGGCAATTTCAAAAGCGTTTTCGGAATGCGGAAGATCTCTGGACTACGAAATCTGGATTGACAGCGCACAAATGGCACGACGCGCTTGGCCGGATAAATACTCCCTTAGGGGTTACAATCTCGGGAACGTTGCCCGTGATCTGGGAATCCGCTTTCGCCATCACGACGCTGGAGAAGACGCAAGAGCCGCAGCGGAAATCGTTTTGAGAGCATACGCAGATACCCAACTTGGCATAGACAGATTAATGACCCCGGCAAACTCCACCAGAGCAAGAAGAACACCGGGCAGATACTAAATCTGATCCGGTTGTGCAAACCTGAAATCACAAACGGGTCGCGTTCTCCTGACGCATATGTCTACATGGCAAAAACAAGGGGGAGCATTCTCTTAAACTGCAAGAAAAGAGGCGTCTATGGAAGACCGGTCAGCCCTATTCTCCCCCTGCAAAAGTCTTTTCAACATTCTCAAAACATTAGGTATATTTCATTGTAG
>JAJEGO010000029.1 GCA_022819805.1 Candidatus Dadabacteria bacterium | reverse complement strand
TGCTGCTTCTGGTAATCGGGACGTCCCATCCCCCGACCATCTCGAGCGATACCGAGATCGGCGCGGGGAGAAAGGCGCTTGCTTTTCTCTCGCTGCTTATCTTCATCTCCTGTTTCACCCCTGTTCCCATAAGTATCGTGGAGTTCGGTTAGGCAGTTTTGCGTTTAGTTGAGAAATCTGTTACAATCACTTTGATCGGTTGGATTGACGGTGAGGATATAGGAGTGGAAACTAGGGTGGTTCACGTGTGGGAATCCAATTCAGCCGGTAACTTGATTTAAAAACTTCACTAATATTGCGAGGAGATTAGCAAATGGCGAAAAATACTTTGTCCGTGACGGATAACAGAACAGGTAAGACATACGAACTGCCTATAGAGAACGACACTATAAAGGCCACAGACCTTCGTCAGATAAGGGTTAAGGACGAAGACTTTGGCATGATGAGCTACGACCCGGCTTTCGGGAACACCGCCTCATGCAAAAGCAAAGTTACCTTCATTGACGGAGAAAAGGGAATCCTGAGATACAGGGGATACCCGATAGAAGAGCTGGCGAAAAAAAGCAATTTCCTCGAAGTCGCCTATCTCCTTATTCACGGTGAGCTGCCTAACAAATCGGAATACGACAGCTGGGTTCACGACATAACCCATCACACCTACGTGCATGAAAACATAAGGAAGCTCATGGACGGATTCCGCTACGACGCGCATCCGATGGGCATGCTTCTTGCGACCGTCGGAGCCCTTTCCACCTTCTATCCGGATGCAAAGGACATATTCGATACCGACGTGCAGAAACTCGAGATAAGAAGGCTTATAGCGAAGACGCCGACCATAGCAGGATTTTCCTACAGGCATATAATGGGTCTTCCATATGTATACCCCGACAACGAACTCAGCTACGCCGGGAATTTCCTTTCAATGATGTTCAAGATGACCGAGGCCAAGTATGAACCGAATCCGGCGATAGAAAAGGCTATAGACGTTCTTTTCATCCTCCATGCCGACCACGAGCAGAACTGCAGCGCAAGCGCGATGAGAAATGTCGCGAGCTCCCATCCGGACCCTTACTCCGCGGCCGCCGCGGCGATTGCCGCCCTGTACGGTCCTCTTCACGGCGGAGCGAACGAGGCAGTGCTTGAAATGCTTGCCGACATAGGTTCGATTGACAAGATTCCGCAGTACATAGAAAGGGCCAAGAAAGGAGAGTTCAGGCTCATGGGCTTCGGACACAGGGTGTACAAGGCTTACGACCCGAGAGCGGCGATAATAAAGGATATAGCCCACGACGTGTTTGAAGTCACCGGGAAAAATCCTCTGCTCGACATAGCTCTTGAGCTTGAGAGAATAGCCCTTGAAGATGACTATTTCGTAAGAAGAAGGCTTTATCCGAACGTTGATTTCTACTCTGGACTCATATACCAGAGCATAGGTCTTCCCACGAGCATGTTTACCGTTCTTTTCGGGATAGCGAGAATGGCCGGGTGGCTTGCCCAGTGGCTTGAGATGCTGAACGATCCCGAAACCAGAATCGCGAGGCCGAGACAGGTTTACCTGGGGGAAGATAATAGAAAATACGTGGCGATGAGCAGAAGGCGCAAGAAGTAGCTGACAGCCTCGCGGGATGCCTTCCGGGCATTTCCTGGAATTTTTTCGAGTCGCTCCGAACGAAGGTTGATTTCGCCCCAAGTGTGTTCTGCTTCCTCCATCTCTTTTTGAGAGAACATGTTTCCGTAAAGGAAATTAGCGGAAAGTGTATAGAAGACGGGCAGAATTCCGCTTCGTAGTTCCAGTTTCTTTCATCTCATGCATCTTGCCGGATTGCGTTGCTATCAAAAAGAGAAGTCGGTAAAATAGTACTCACTGGTTAGTTGCCCACTTGCTCTTCCTCGATGATATACACTCAAGCCAACGCCATTAAGCAAGAACCTATGAAGGTAGTACTCGTAGCGGTCCAGTTCCTGGTTCTTCTTGTGCTTTTCGGATGTGAGTCCACTCGACATTCCCAGCGCTGCGACGTTTCTATCCGCCAGTCTGATGAGACAATTATCATAGGGAATCTGATTAAAGACACTAGCGGATCAGAATACGGCGCAATCCTCATTCGCGACAGCCGCATTGTTGATATTGGCGAGACGAAAGACATCAAGTCAAAAGCTCCCGATGCCTCGGTATTTGACTGCAGCAGTTCGTACATCTCGCCCGGCTTGATAAATCCGCACGAACACCCGGATTGGAGCGGAGGATTTCCAGACCCGATGACGCGTCCCGTGTATTCGCATCGTGATCAATGGCGGGGCGTAGCCGGCCCGGAGTACTATAAGGTCAAGTTTGAGAGGGTTGAGGAAGATGTCCAGAAATTCTGGATAGAACTTCGCCACCTTCTGTCCGGCACCACCACGTTAGCCGGTTCGGGCGGCATTGCGGGACTCGTTAAGAATGCGGGTTACTCGGAGGAAGACAAATCAAGGTACTTCTATCCCGCTGATATGGAGACGTTTCCCTACGGTTTTAGCGCTACCGAGGAACTCATGGATTTCTCTTGCCCGTTGGCGGCAACAGATTCTCGCGATCCCGAAGTCGATTCTCCCGCGGGCACGTGCTATGTGCCGCACATTGCGGAGGGAACCAACTGCACGGCGGAAATTGAAGGGAAGTTTTACTTGGATTACGTTTCGAAGAACCCGGGGCGGCGTTACTCGCTTATCCACGGAGTGGGATTGAGCCGGTCAGACGTCGAGCGGCTAAAAGGCCTCGACGTGACTCTTATTTGGTCGCCGAGATCGAACGTGGCTCTTTACGGGAGCACCGTGGATATTCCGAACGCGTTGCGGGCCGGTGCCCGAGTCGCAATCAGTACGGATTGGTCATACTCGGGTTCGTACAACCTTCTTGAGGAGTTTCGCTGTGCCGAGCACATTGACAACGCGAAGTGGGATGATCACCTGTCGGGAGGCGACTACTGGCGTATGGCTACGGAACACGGAGCGTACTCGCTGAGCGTGGAGAATCTCACCGGCAAACTGGAGCAAGGTTTTGCGGCGGATATTATGATATTCAGAAGGCGAACCAATGACCCGTTCGCCGACCTGCTTTCATCGCAGGTATCGGATGTCATCGCGACGTTTGTTGACGGCGAACTTCTCAGTGGATATAGCGGTTCTTTCGACCTTTCCAAGCTTCCGGCCCAGTGCTCGCATCATATCGGACAGCATTTCATTTGCGTTGACTATGCCAGGGACTACTCCTTCAGTCATGAGGAGCTGCTGAGTTCCAACAAGGAAGCGGTTCCCCTGTTCTCGCCGGACAGGCAAGCGAATTGCGAATGACGAGGCGGAGAGACACTCGCGCCTAACTTGCCGAGAAGTGTTTTCCTATTATCGTGTTGTAATAGTAGTCAATCGTATGCTCGACGTTGGTCATGAGGATTGAGATTGTCTCGTCGCGGCCTTCGTCCGAGAGAAGAAAGGCTCTCCCGCCGTCTTCACGCGCCGCCCTCTCTTCAAGCATCTCCAGGAAGGAATCTTTGAAAGTGCTCCTGTCGTCCCGAAGGGCCGTCTCAAGCAGAGTCTCGTCCTGAAGATCGTATTTTTTCTTTTTTATTTCCTCGCGAAGCGCCGGGAGGAATTTCTCAAGATCAAGTTCGGGAAAATTTTCCCTGGCGATTTCTTCAAATACGCGGAGCAGTTCTTCCATTATTGCTGCTGAGCACCTTGGTGCTGATTTGATAGGCTGAACTTGCCTATGTCGCTGAGCAGGCATGACACAAGATCTATTGTGTGGGCGATATCGCTTTTATAGGCGAGGGAACTCGGGCTGTGAAGGTACCTTGTCGGAACTGACAGTACGGCCGCTCTGGTCCCCTTTCCCGTGACCTGCATGGCGGTCGCGTTTGTGCTGCCCGCTTTTTTTACCGTTACCTGGCAGGGGATTTCGTTTTTCTCCGCAAGCTCCTTTATGAAAAAGCTAAACGGCCTGTGCGCCACCAAAAACCTGTCAGAAAGCCTGATCTCGGGTCCTTTGCCTATATTGGCAAGGGATTTGCTCTCCGAAACTCCCGGTATGTCCATTGCCACCGTGCCTTCAAGAGCGACGGCGAAGTCCGGTTCGTAAACCGGCGTTATAACCCGCGCCCCGCGAAGTCCGACTTCTTCCTGAACGGTAAAAGTGACTATGAGGTCGCAGCCCGGATTAGGGGTCTTTCTAAGAGCCTCGATTATCACGAAAAGACCCATCCTGTCATCAAGGGCCTTTGAGATCACGGAATCCTCCGTCTCATCAAGGGAAGTGTCAAACGACACCATGTCCCCTATTTCTACGAGATCGGCGACTTTTTCCGCGCTGAGACCAAGGTCAACCGCGCAGTCCTCGATCTCGGGAACTTCCTTGTTGCTTCCGCTGGCTCTGGTCACGTGGGGAGGAACCGCCGCAACCACTCCTTTTAAGGGAGTTTTCCCCCATACCACAAGGCGCTGTCCGTAAAAGACCCTGGCATCCATTCCCCCAAGCGGTGTCACTCTCAAAAACCCCCTGCTGTCGATATGGTGGACCATGAATCCCACCTCGTCCATATGAGCATCGAGAACAAAAGTGGGACCGTCTCCCGGGATACGGGCGATTACGTTTCCCATGACGTCTTCGGTGACGTCTTCTGAGAATTTCTTTATTTCCTCAAGCAGAATCGCCTTCACCTTGCCCTCATCACCGGGCATCCCTGGAGTGTCGCAAAGCTTCTTTAGAAGTTCTATATCCATGATGGGCTGATTATAACCAAACGGCCTTTTTTTCCAAAACCGGCGGAGACAAGCGGGAGTCTTTCGGATTGATTTATATGTCTTTAAGCTCTAATCTTTATACGAAACCGCGAATTGAAAGCAGGAGACGGACTTGAACCCCGACGACCCCGGTCTTTTCAGACCCCCGAGAGAATCTCTTCCTCTTCCCGAGAGAATGAGACCCGAGAGCATAGAACAGATGGTAGGCCAGGAGCATCTGATAGGGCCGGATGGGCTCGTGACAAAAACGCTTGAGGCCGGAGGAGCGCATTCCATGATATTCTGGGGTCCTCCCGGAACGGGCAAGACGACGCTTTCAAGGCTTATTGCGGGCAGGGCAGGTGCCAGGTTCGTACAGATAAACGCGATTTCCTCGGGAGTGAAGGAACTCAGGGATATCGTCGCAGCCGCAAAAGACGCTCTTTACTCCGGGCGAAAGACCGTGCTTTTCATCGATGAAATACACAGATTCAACAAGGCGCAGCAGGCGGCGCTTCTAAAAAGCGTCGAGGAAGGGGTTCTGATTCTCATAGGGGCCACGACCGAGAACCCCTCGTTTGAGGTCATAAGTCCGCTTCTTTCCCGCTGCCAGGTCTATGTTCTTAACCCGCTCTCGGCGCAGGAACTTGACCACATACTCGAAAAAGTTTTCTCAGGGGACGAACTTCTTGCGGGCACCGGCATTTCGGCCGAGGCCCGAGCCGAACTCATAGCTCTTTGCGGCGGAGATGCCAGGGTTATGCTAAACGCCCTCGAGATCGGTTCTTCTCTTCTTCGCGCAAAGAAGCTTACTGAGATTGACTCTGATCTGGTGAAAGAAATTTTCCAGAAAACGGGTCTTCTCTACGACAGGGCTGGGGAGGAACACTACAATACGATTTCCGCTTTCATAAAAAGCGTCAGGGGAAGCGACCCCGACGCGGCGGTCTACTACCTGGCAAGAATGCTTGAAGCTGGGGAGGATCCGAAGTTCATCGCCAGACGTCTTGTGATACTTGCTTCAGAGGACATCGGAAACGCAGAGCCCTACGCGCTTACTCTGGCGACCGACTGTTTCACGGCGGTCAATTACGTGGGGATGCCTGAGAGCAGCATAATTCTCTCCCAGGTCACGACCTATCTTGCAAGCTGCCCTAAGAGCAACGCCGCTTATAAGGCCATACGGAGGGCGGAAAAAGAGGTGAGAGAAAATCCCGGCCTCCAGATTCCTCTCCACCTGAGAAACGCCCCGACCAAACTCAT
>JAJEGO010000017.1 GCA_022819805.1 Candidatus Dadabacteria bacterium | reverse complement strand
TTCTCGTGAACCCTTATGACCTCGCCTATCTGGTCTCCCACGGTGTAGACGGGATTAAGGGAGCTCATCGGCTCCTGGAATATCATGGAGATCCTGTTTCCTCGGTAGTGCCTCAGTTCTCGCTCGCTTAGCGAAAGCAGGTTCTCCCCCTTGTATATCACCTCTCCAGAGTTAACCCTCGCCGGCGGCACGGGCAGAAGTCCCATTACGGAAAGAGCGGTAAGGGTCTTTCCGCAGCCGCTTTCTCCGACGACTCCGACTATCCTTCCCTCCCCGATCCTCAGGTTCACATCTCCCAGGACCTCAAGCTCCCCGCCCTCTGAGGGAAAGGACACGTTAAGATTTTTTATCTCGAGAAGTTCTGAGTTTGCCATCACGTAATTTTATCTTTCCTTTAGTTTCGGGTCTATCGCGTTTCTGAATCCTTCCCCGACAAGATTAAGCGCCGTAACCGTAGCGAAAATGGCAAGTCCCGGGAAAAGGACAAGCCACCACGCGAAATCCACGTACTTCTGTGACTGCGAGATTATCTCTCCCCAGCTCGGTTCCGGAGGGGTTACCCCGAATCCAAGGAAGCTTAGGCTTGACTCGACCAGTATCGCCCCCGCCACCCCGAAGGTGGCGCTCACCAGAACGGGCGCGAGAGCGTTTGGAAGCATGTGTTTTAGTATAATCCTGTGGTCGCGGCTTCCAAGCGCCCATGCCGCCTCCACATAGTTTGTCCGGCGAAGCTTCAGAAATTCCCCGCGGACAAGCCTCGCCACGCCTGTCCAGCCCGTGATCCCTATGACTATCATGATGTTGTAAATGCTGGGTTCCGTGAAAGCCAGGATGGTCAGGATCAGGAAGAATACGGGAAAGGTGATCATCACCTCTATCAGCCTTGAAATCGCAAAATCAATCCAGCCCCCGTAATAGCCCGCAACCGCTCCCAGTATTATTCCTATCACCATGGCTATTCCCACGGCGACAAGGCCTATCGAGAGCGATATCCTGGCCCCGTGAATCATCCTGCTGAGCACGTCCCTTCCCCTGTCGTCCGTGCCCAGGAAATGATTCCCGTCGGGGGCTGAGAGAACGGAGAAGAAATCGCTTTCCGTGGGACTGTACTTTACCGGTGGGAAAACCGCGAAAGAGTCCGGGTTATCAAGGTATGTGGCCCGGAGGTCAACCCCGCGCAACTCCGGGTAATCCACAACGACCGGAAAATAATAATTACCCTCTTCAACCAGAACTATGGGCCTGTTGCCCGCGAGAAAACTCTCGAAAACCGCCGTCACCACGAGGAAGATCACGAAAAAGAACGCAATATAGGCAAGGGAGTCCTTCTTGAACTCGATCCATACCCTGTCCCAGTATCCAACGCTTGAGCCCTGTTTCATGACTTCCTCTCAAAACCTATCCTCGGGTCAACCACGGCGTAGGTTAAATCCGATATCAGAATTCCGATCAGGGTCAGGAAAGCTGAGATGGTGGCAACGGCCATTATGACGGGGTAATCCCTTGAGAGCACGGACTCAAAGCCCAGTCTTCCTATCCCCGGGATCGAGAATATGGTCTCTATGATGACGCTTCCCCCTATCATGGCGGGAAGAATCGAGGCGATTATCGTTACTATGGGAATAAGCGAGTTTCTCAGCGCGTGCTTGAAAAGCACCTTGTTGGGCGCAAGCCCCTTGGCCCTGGCGGTCCTTATGTAGTCTTCCCGGAGCACCTCAAGCAGGCTTCCCTTCTGGTAGCGCGAAAGCGACGCGAGGGATGCGTAGGTAAGGCAGAATACGGGAAGAACTAGGTGCCAGAGGAAATCGAGCGTCCTCTCGAAAAACGGAAGATCTTCGTATCCCCTCGAGTGCATGCCGTATATGGGGAAGATGTCGAGAAAACCCCCGCCGCCGAAGAAATAGATCAGCACCACCGCCATCCAGAAACTCGGAATCGAGTAGAGAAGAAAAAGAGTGAAAGTCGTCGCGCGTTCAAAAAAACTCCACTGCCGCACGGCGGACCACGCCCCGATCGGTATGGCTATCAGGTAAACGAGGAAGATTGAAAGCACATTTAGTATAAGGGTGATCGGGAGTCTTTCCGCTATCTTGTCTATTACCGGGCGGTGATCCTTGTAGGAGTTCCCGAAATCAAGCGTCACGATCTGGCGGAGCCAGATCAGATACCTCTCGTGAACGGGCTTATCGAGACCGTAGAGCTTTTTGGTCTGCTCGACTATCTGCTTGGTTACCTGGTCGCTTTTTATTCCCTGATCAACCGACATCCTGCTCTCAACGGGGCTCCCCGGGGCAAGCTGTATCACGAGAAAGGTGATAAGAGTGATCCCGAACAGCGTGGGGACCATCAGCAGGAGTCTTTTCAGGATGTAGTCTTTCATGAGGAAAAAGAACCCAGAGAAAGTAAATTATATACATGACCCGATGAAAAAGTCAGAAGCGTACCTCCGGATCTCTTATACTGGCGCCAGCTGAACTTTAAAGCGCGCCGCTGCCGGGTCAAACGGTTTAGGTTGAAGGACCGGCATGCCCTCTTAGGATCGATCGTTCCATATAGTGCTAAAATCAAAGAACAAATTCGTTGACAATCGTCAACAACCATTGTTAACTATGAAAACTGCGTCCAGCGCTCAAAACCACGGATTGATACGCCGGCACCTGTTGCAGTGACTTGGGAGAAACTGAGTGAGTCAACCAATGAAACCATTTCGCCTCATCATTGACGGCAGGAAGGTTCCGACCGGACGATTCTTCGAAGTCCTGAATCCAGCTAACGAAAAAGTCGCCGGAGTTGCGTCGCTTGCGAGGAAAAAAGATCTGGACGATGCCGTGGCGGCCGCCCAAGCGGCGTTTAAAAAATGGCGGAAAGTTCCCGAAGCCCGACGGCAGGCGACATGTCTTGAAATCGCTTCGAGAATCGAGCAAAACTCAGAGGAACTCGCCCGCATCCTGACCGCCGAGCAGGGCAAGCCCCTAAACGGCCTCGGTTCACGCTGGGAAATCGGCGGTGCGGTAGCCTGGACCCGCTACACGGCCGGCCTTTCCCTCCCGGTTAAGGTCCTCCAAGATAACGATGAGGGCCGGGTTGAGCTTCACCGCAAGCCGATCGGCGTTGTGGGCTCGATTACTCCCTGGAACTTCCCGGTTCTGATCGCGGTCTGGCATATAATTCCCGCCGTTCTCTCGGGCAACACTGTGGTGTGCAAACCGTCTCCCTTCACGCCCCTCTCAACGCTGCGCCTGATCGAACTCATGAACGAGGTGCTGCCAAAAGGCGTGGTCAACTGCATCGCCGGCAAGGACAGGCTTGGCGCCGCGATGACGGCACATGAGGGAATCGGCAAGATTGTTTTCACCGGTTCCTGCGCCACCGGCCAGAAAATCATGGCGAACTCGGCGGAAACCATGAAGCGGCTGACCCTTGAACTAGGCGGAAACGACGCCGGAATCGTTCTTTCGGACGTAGATCCCAAGCAGATCGCCGAAGGGCTTTTCTGGGGCGCATTCATAAATAGCGGCCAGACCTGCGCGGCGCTAAAACGGCTTTACGTGCATGATGACGTATACGACGAAGTCTGCGATGAACTGGTCGCGTTCGCCAAAAAGATGAAGGTTGGCGAGGGCACGAACGAGGATGTCGTCCTGGGTCCGATCCAGAACCGCAGGCAATACGATATCGTGGCCGGCCTGGTGCAAAGCGCTGAGTCCAAGGGACGCGTGCTTCTGGGCGGAGATCCCGCAGAGATACAGGAAGAAATGGGCGGGAAGGGATATTTTTATCCCCTCACGATCATAGCCGACCTTGAAAACGGAGACCCTCTGGTCGACCGGGAACAGTTCGGCCCCGTTCTGCCGATTATCCGCTACCGCGAGATCGATGAAGCGATAGAGAAGGCTAACGACAATCCCAACGGTCTCGGAGGTTCTGTCTGGAGCCGGGACATAGAAAAGGCGAAAGAGATCGCGAACCGGATGGAATGCGGTTCGGTCTGGATAAACAAACACGGCATGATCCAGCCCAACGCCCCCTTCGGCGGGGTAAAACGCTCAGGCTTCGGAGTCGAATTCGCAGAGGAAGGACTGGTGGAATACACGGATATTCAAGTTGTCTTTTCCTGAGCCGCCCCGGGGTCAGCTTCGCTCAATTCAATATTTGCGCAAGCTTTGCGGAACAAACCACTCCCTTGTATCAAATCCAAGCGGATAGAGTCTTGCGTTGTGGAACCTTCTGTGCACGGCCACCGTGGATTTCCTCGCGAAAAGAAACGTGTACGGCTGCTCTTCGTGGAGAATTCTTGAGAACTCTTCGTATTTTTTTATTCGCTTAGGCCTTGAGAACTCCTCCCTCGCCTCCTCAATCAAAACATCCGCTCGGGGGTTTTTAAATCCCACAAAATTCGAGCCCTCCCCGGCCTGGGAAGAGTGCCAGAGCTGGTACGGGTCGCTTTCCACCCCGAGGCTCCACCCAAGGGTCACGGCGTCGAACTTCCGCTCAGTTATGCTCTGGATGAAAACCGCCCACTCTATTTTTCTTATGCTCATCTCGATACCGGAGCGGGAAAGCTCCTCCTTCAGTATGGTAGCTATCTTCTCACCGGTCTCAGAACCCGTAGGCAGCAGAAACTCGAAACGGAAAGAGATGCCGTCTTTATCCCTTGTTCCATCACCGTCACTGTCGCGCCACCCCGCCTCGTCAAGAAGCGCCCTCGCCTTTTTCGGGTCGTAGGCGTAAGGCTTTACGTCCTTTGGGTACTCGGGACTGTTCACGTAAAAAGTAGTGGTCACTATCTCCCCGAGGCCCAGGAGGATCTCCCTCAGGATGGTTTCCCTGTCGACAAAATGGGTCATAGCGCGTCTCACCCTCTTGTCGCTGAAAAAAGGCTTTCTCGAATTCCACCCTATGTAGTTATAACCCGGGGTCGTATAGGAGGCCCTGTAGAATTTTTTCCGAAACGGCTTCCCGCAGCTCTGCTTTGACCATTGAAGCGGAAGAAGTCCGGCCAAGTCGAGCTCCTGTTTTTTAAGAAGCTGCAGCTTCACCGTGGGATCAAGCACGATCTTGTAGACCACCTCGCTTAGCCACGCGGGCTCTCCCCAGTAATCCGGGTTTCTCCTGACCCTGATCTCCCTTCCCGTCTCCCAGTGCTCAAAGACATAGGGGCCCGTTCCGACGGGTTTTCTGCCGGCTGGGTTCATGTTGAAGTCCCCCTTCCCAAAGATGTGCTTCGGCACTATGGGAATTCCCCCGCAGAACTCAAAAGCGCGGAAGTACGGTTTTCCGTACTCGCACCTCACGGTGTGGGAATCAATCTTCGTGTAGGACTTTACGTCCTGGTAGTAGCTTTGGAGATGAGCCGCTGCGACTTTGGGGTTTCTTATGGATTCATAGGAAAAAACCACGTCATCCGCGGTAAAAGGAGTGCCGTCATGCCATTTTACGTCTTTTCTCAGGTGAAAAGTGTAGGAAAGACGGTCCTTTGAAACTTCCCAGGACTTTGCGAGAAGCGGCTCGAACTCAAGGGTTTCGTTATCCCTCCTTATAAGCGTCTCGTAGATTCCGCCGTTAACGATGCCCTCGTAAACATCCGTCGCTATGACGGGGTTTAGGGTAGCGGGTTCCTCGCCAAGCTCCCTTATAAGCGAGCCCCCGGCAGAAAAAGTCTTCGGGTCCGCGTTGCCGACAAGTGAGGAGTTATTGTTTTCGCTCTGGCAGTCCGTGCTTCGGGAACATCCGGCCGGCAGGAGCGCCACAGACGCAAGGAGAAAAGCGAGCACAAAGAGACGCAGAGGTTTGTTCATGAAGTTTTTAAAAAGAGTTTCGGTCCGGCACGAAGCTTGTTAATCAGCTCTTTTCGTCTTTTTTTGTAAAGGCCGACAACATGTCAATCGGAAGAGGCAGAATGATCGTTGAAGCTTTCTCGGAAGACACGTCGTTTATCGTCTGAAGAAACCTCAGCTGAAGGGAAACCGGGTTTGCCGACAGTATTTCAGAGGCTTCCGCAATCTTAGTGGATGCCTGAAACTCACCTTCGGCGCTTATCACCTTAGCTCTTCTCTCCCTCTCGGCCTCTGCCTGCTTGGCCATTGCTCTCTGCATTTCCTGCGGAAGGTCAACGTACTTAACCTCCACCATGGTAACCTTGATTCCCCAAGCATCGGTCTGCTTGTCGAGGACTTCCTGGAGCTTGACGTTAAGTTTCTCTCTCTCGGAGAGAAGCTCATCGAGCTCTACCTGCCCGAGGATGCTTCTCAGGGTTGTCTGGGCAAGCTGGGAAGTGGCGTAGAGATAGTTTTCAACCTGAAGGATCGCCCTGTTCGGCTCAACCACCCTGAAATAGACAACCGCGTTTACCTTTACCGAAACGTTATCCTTGGTTATCACGTCCTGGGGAGGCACGTCCATGGTCACGAGCCGAAGACTCACCCTCACCATCCTCTCAAGAAACGGGATGACAATTATGAATCCGGGACCCCTGACTCCGACTATTCTTCCGAGACGGAAGATCACACCCCTTTCATACTCATAGAGGATCTTAAGTCCCGAGATGATGATCAGAAAAGCTATTACAGCAACTATAATCGCGGTTATTGACATCGTGTTTTACCCCTCGTCGTCATAAGAGGAAACCTTGACTGTAAGATCTCCCATGCTCTCCGTTACTTTTATTTTTTCCCCGGGTGAGAATTCGCGCTCGCCCGTCGCTTCCCAGTACTCTCCCCCGATGTAGACCTTTCCGCTTTTCTGTGACCAGGAAACAACTTCCCCCTTCTGACCCACCATCCCCTCAAAACCGCCCTGAACGGGAACTTTGAACGATTTTACGCCTAAATATACAATAAAAACCGAAAGCAATCCAATGCTTATGGCCACAGCCGCTATGGTTCCCTTGCTGACCCTGAGGTCAGAGTCGGGAGTATCGAAAAGCAGGAGCCCCCCGAACACAAGGCACGCAAGCGCAGCTAGGCTTAAAAGACCGTAACTAGTCACGTACACCTCCGATATTAAAAGCGCCATGGCTACGAAAAGCAGTATGAGACCGGCGTAATTAAAAGGAAGTATCTGGAGAGAGACAAACCCTATGAGCAGGGCAATAAGCCCGGCGACCCCGGGGAAAATCATTCCCGGGTTGTAGAACTCAAGGAATATTCCGAGCGAACCCAGGGAGAGAAGCAGAAACGCTATGTCGGGGGTGCTTAGAATATTTACGACTTTCTGCCGCAGGCTCATCTCGAGGCGCTGAGTGGTGGCCCCGGCGGTCTCAAGGCGGGCGCTTTTGCCGCTCAGCTTCACTTCCTTTCCATCTATTTCGGAAAGAAGAGTGGGAATGTCGGGGGATATGATGTCTATCACCTTCTTTTTAAGCGCCTCATCGGCGGTTACCGAAACGCTTTTTCTGACCGAATCGACGGCCCACTTCGCGTTTCTTCCCCTCTCCTCGGCTATGCTCTCGATAAAAGACGACGCGAAATTCTCGATTTTCTCGTTCATAACGTCAGAAGACTTGTCGTCTTTTTTGTCTTCAGGCTTCCCCGGGCCCCTCTGGCCGCCACCCAGCATCACGGGATGAGCAGCCCCTATGCTTGTTCCGGGAGACATGGCCGCCACGTGGGCTGAGAGCGTGATGAAAACTCCCGCGGAAGTAGCAGTCGCTCCCCTGGGATAGACGTAAACGATCACCGGAACCTCAGAATTCAGAAGTTCCTTAACTATGTCCTTGGTGGAATTAAGCAGTCCTCCCGGGGTGTCCATCAGAATAAGGAGGGCTTTTGCGTTCTGGGCGCGCGCTTCCAAAAGAGCAGTCTTGATGTAGTCGACCGTCGAGGGGTTTATCGAGCCGTTTATCTCGATCTCAACTATCGTTCCCCCCTGCTGAGAGGGTTCCCCATCGGCTGTTGAAACCTTGTAACCCACAGTCACGAAAAGAAGCAGAAGAAAGACTGTGGCGCGCAGGAGTAAATTCCCGCCTTGCTGTGGCATAATCCTTTTCCCCCCGAACTTTCGCAGCGGGGAATCAGAGCTCAAACGATTCCCCCGATAATTCCGCGAAAATCTTTGACATTGCCTGAAGAAACAACGTATCATGTTTACCCAATAAATATCTTAACACAGATGACGAACCAGGCAGTAATAACGTGAGGTTCCGATACGGGCAGGTAAAAACTCACAGTCCATGTCCAAGATAAAATACACAACCAAAGAGCTTAAACGTCCCGATAGATTCAGGGAGTTCCTGGCGGAATCCCTTGAAGGTCTCTCGGAGCACTTCAACAAGATACTTATCGGCATAGGCGTCATAGTCGTGGGCCTGCTCGGCATATGTTTTTCTTCCTCGCAGCAGGAAGAAAAAGACCTTCTGGCAAACGAGCAGTTCCAAAAAGCCATTAAGAGCTATGACGACGGGGAAATGAAAAATTCTCTCTCCCAGCTGCAGACGCTACGCGAAGAGCACCCCAAAACCGACGTTTCTGTTTTGGCTCTTTATCAGATGGGAATGATAAATTACAAGCTCGAGAACTACGATGAAGCGATAAATTACCTTGGGATCTTCCTCGACGAAGACCCCAAAGATGATATTTTCCGCGACGGTGCAAATGTCGTGGTCGGGCTGTCCTACTTCAAACTTGAGAAATGGAACAAGAGCATAGAACATCTCTCAGAAGTGGACGGAGGCGAAAGTCCCTACTATATTCAGGCGAGAAGGCACCTGAGTCTTGTGTACGAAAAGACCGGAGAGCCCGAAAAGGCGGAAAAAATCCGCAAAGAAACTCCAAGCAATTCTGGAAGATAATGAATTATTAGTAGAAAAGTAACGATGAAGAGACGTTTTGAGATTGATGCGGAAAGCCTGCCAGATTTACCAGGAATGATGCTGGTTACGGTCGAGGCGCTTAAGGATTTAGGTGGGTCCGCCACCATCCAAGAGCTTGATGAAAAAGTGATCGAACTGGAGGGCGTGACCGAAGCCGAGCAAGCCTTCACTATGCCAGGAGACGGAAATCGTCCTCGGGTGAACTACTATCTCGCTTGGGCACGTACCTACCTCAAACGTGGCAATGCACTGGTGAATTCTTCGCGCGGGGTCTGGGCATTGACTAAAAGCGGTGCTGTGATCAGGAGTTTTGATGAAACTCGTGCAATCTATGAGCAGGTTTCTCTAGAAGAACGTGAACGGGCACGGGCCAAGCGGCAGGCTGCCAAAGCGGCGGAAACAGATGCCGTTGAGCCGGTGGATGATAGTCCAGAGGAAACCAAAGACTGGAAGTCGTCGCTCCTAGCCGTGCTGGGGAAAATGCCACCGGATGCTTTTGAGCGACTATCACAACGACTCTTGCGCGAAGCGGGGTTCACCAAAGTCGAAGTACGTGGGAAATCTGGTGACGGTGGGATCGACGGTGTGGGAGTGTTGCGTGTGAATCTTGTATCGTTTCAGATTTACTTCCAGTGCAAGCGTTGGAAAGGGAGTGTGAGTTCCAAAGAAATAAGGGATTTTCGCGGGGCATTGCAGGGACGCGCCGACAAAGGCCTGTTTATCACCACGGGCCATTTCACCAGTCAGGCGTCAGACGAGGCCACCCGTGACGGCGCGATTGCGATTGACCTGATCGATGGGGACCGACTCTGCGACTTACTTAAGGAAAACCACCTTGGAGTGGAAACCGAGATGATCGAGAGGGTACGGGTCCAGTCGGATTGGTTTGAGAGGATTTAGATCAGGCATTTAGTTACAGTTCGTAGGTCGCTTTGTTTAGCACGGACCTGATTAAATGTTTTATGATCGTGCCACTCCCATAGCTAAGTAGTGTTTAGAGTTCGGTGAGCTTATACGATTTATTTATGAATCTGTAAGAATTCGGCAAGTTGGTGGTATTCCAGAGATAGGGTTGTTGAGATATTGCTCAAGAACCTTAGTAGAATCTGAAACAAGAAAGTGTTTTGATTCCCACATTATCAAATCATTTAGTTCTTTAACCATATCTATGTTCATGGAACATGGCTTGTATTCCTTAGGTAAAAGTATGAAAGCCAAATCTGGAGCAAGAGGGTAATAAAGAGCGATTTCTTCCGGTGGAGTGCCGTTTCTAGTACCCATAAGATTTACTATGGGTTGATCTCCCGTAATAAATCCAAGGTCAGTGGTGTTATCCAGAAAAACAATATAAAACTTGCTCCTGTGGAAAAAGAGATTGGCTCCCATGCTGTTAGCAAAGCAATGACAGAGCAGATTTTGAAGATGGCTAAAATCTCGATTAGGAAATGAATAGAGAATTTCTCCAACGCTTTCGCGAATTCTTTTGGTTCTGCAATATTGATGAGCAATGAAGTCAAAAAAAGAAATAGCCTCTTTATCGTTATAAAGAAAGTTAGTTTGCTTTTGACGCAGTTCCTCAAGAACAGGCAAAGCATCACTCTCTATTTGTTCATGCAACTTTTCTTCTGTTTCAATGATAGGGGTCTGAAAATCTGATTTTACGGCTTCAGAAATCCCTTCTTGACTTTGAATCAGATCGTTGGCATTAGTTAGAAATACCAGAGTTTTAATAAGATTCAGGTTAACTTCTCTTACCTCTGGACAGGTTGCTTGCATGAAAGGTTCAAGAAATTCTACATCGGCTTTTGTAAGTCGAGGCAACTTATAAAAGTCTCTTTCGACCATAACGTTCTTGGGGTTAGCGGGGAATATTTTCCCGTCTCTTAGACAATTTATAATTCCTTTTTTTTGCTCCCATGCTTCTAAATAATGGCGCCATACATAGTGTTGCCTTCGAGTGACCATTCTACTAATCCAGTATAATTCCCCAATTTATATGGGGCACAAAAGGGCATCAATCTCCCCTGTTTCCTAGAAAACCTTTTGTTTTCGGAGGCTTACATCTTTCCTGTGGTGCCGAAGGCGGGAGTCGAACCCGCACGCCCGTAGGGCACTACCCCCTCAAGATAGCGCGTCTGCCTATTCCGCCACTTCGGCACAAAATCGGATTGTAAAAAGTATCACGCAAGGGACAAATTTCAAGCGCCGAACTTGCTAAGACGCCCCGCGTGAGCAAGAAGAAGCGGCATTATCTCAGTCGCCCTTATGATCCCCAGATCACCGGACAGGCAGGACGATTCGGAAAAGCCCTCCACACCCCCTCCCCTGCAGTATTGAGAGCTGATCAGAAGAGGCACAGGGTGCCAACTGTGCGACTTCATTGCCGCCGGCGTCGAATGGTCACCCGTAACAGCAAGAACATCAACTCCGAGTCCCATGATTTCGGGCAGAAGCGAATCGAATTCCTCTATCACCTCTACCTTCGCCCCGAAATTCCCGTCTTCACCGTAACTGTCCGTTTTCTTTACGTGCAGGTAGAAAAAGTCATAGTCATTAAAATTAGCAGAAAGCGTCCGGATCTCATCACCTATGGAATCTCCTGAGACCTCAAGGACATCCATCCCGAGCAGTTTCGATACTCCCCTGTACATCGGATAGGCGGCAATGCATCCGGCCCGAAGCCCGTAAGCACGATCGAAAGTCGGAAGATCCGGCCTCACGGAAAAACCCCTTAGAAGCATGTAGTTAGCCGCAGGTTCATCTTTTATCAC
>JAJEGO010000015.1 GCA_022819805.1 Candidatus Dadabacteria bacterium | reverse complement strand
GGCCAGGACGACCGCTAGGAACGCCCCGATACCCAAGGGACCGACTGTTGCTATTGAGACCAGCAGGACGCCCAGCCCTGCGACCAGCTCTACCGGATGCAGATACATGGAGTCAACAGCGGTGGGATGCAGGTTCATATGATGGACCCAGTGTATCCTCTTCATGATTGCCCGTCTGTGCAGCAGACGATGCAGCCAGTAGTATCCGAAATCGTAGAGCAACAGGACCAAGACGGGGTCGTACCAAGTGAAAGATCCGTCCGAGTCTATCAGGATTTCGCTGAACATCACGATCCCGACAATGTAAACCGCCAGGGCAATGGTTCCGTTCATCGCGGCATTCCTGTAACGGTTCGCGAGACGATGACCGTCTCCCTCGGCTATCCTCCAGTCGTAGAACCTGAGATAGGTCCACTGAGCCATGATAATGAACCCGCTCATCACCAGAATCGCACTGAGTATATAGGTCATGTGGACGTCCTTTGTACCATCCGGTTCTTCCAGACTACCAAAAGGCCCCGTCAGTGTCAATGAACGCAGAGATCCGTTATTCTTGTCTCGAGCATACAGGTGCATAATGGAGAAAGAGCAACCCCGACTGTTCCCGATATGCAGCAGTCCACATCCATGCGACAAGTGGTGTCAATTTCGGGAAAAGGGAGGTATTATGAGAAAGCAAAAGAAATCGGACTGCAACCGGAAGATATCAGGAAACCCATGGTCTCCCGTGGACGCTGGGTAATTGTGCACGCCTGTTCCGCAGGCAAAAACAATGGAAACTTTTGAAGCGCTTGTCCTAAGAAAATCAAGCTACGGGGAAGCCGATCTCCTGGTAACCCTTTTCTCAAGGGAGCTCGGAAAATTCAGGGCGCTTGCCAAAAACGCAAAAAAAAGCCGGAAGCGCTTCGGGGGACGCCTCGATTTCTTTAACCGCCTCGAAATTGACGTAGCCCTGAACAAGAGAAAATTCAACTTAGTCGGAGACGTAACTTTAAAGGAAAGCTACAGGGAAATAGCAGGATCGGTCGATTCTTTCACCGTGGCAACCCGTGTCCTTGAAACGCTGGATTTCCTGATCCCCGAACAGGAGCCCGCAAGCGAGCTGTTCGATCTGGCAGCAGAGACCCTGGGGCTTCTTTCAGGAAAACGGGAGCCGTATTCCGTTTTTCTCGTTTTCCTGCTCCGCGCGCTGACCCTTTGCGGCTACAGGCCAGATCTGCGCTTTGACCCCCAAAAAGAGACTGCGGGTTTTGACGTTGAGAACGGAAGACTTGGCAATCCTGAGAAAACACGGGGAAAAAGAAACGTCTATCCCTTCCACATGGACATAATGAGACGCCCAGAAATCATGGAAGCCAACCCCGAGAAAGTAAAGAACAACATAAGGATTCTCACGAGGTACGCCGAATACCGCGTAGGCAAGCCTCTTGGGAAGACCGCGACATGAGGCGGGAAACCTCCCCGCCGGGGGCCGCCCCCCTAAGTTCTGTAATCGGAGTTGATAGAGACGTACTTGTGGCTTAGGTCGCTTGTGAGAATCGAGTAGGACTTTTTTCCTTCTCCGAGGCGCAGGGTTACCGTAAAAGACGGTTTTTTGAACACGGAGGCAAACCTTGATTCCGGTTTAGATCTTACCCCTTTTGAAAATACCTCCACTCCGCCAAAATAAAGCTTTATTTTTTCCGGATCGAATTTCACGCCGGCCCTTCCGGCGGCAGCCACTATCCTCCCCCAGTTCGCGTCCTCTCCGTAAAACGCTGTCTTAACGAGCTGGGAAGTTGCTATCGTCCTTGCGATCTTCTCAGCGTCTCTCTCGGTCTTGGCTTCCGTAACATTGATCCTGACAACCTTAGTAGCCCCTTCGCCGTCGCTTACTATCATCTCGGCGATTTCCCCGCATAAAGACGAAAGCACGTCTACGAACTTGCCATAATCCCCGCTTTTCTCCGTGATCTGCCTGTTTCCCAGAACCCCGTTTGCGAGGATGAAGACGGAGTCGTTGGGGGAAGTGTCCCCGTCAACCGTAATGGCGTTAAAAGAACCGTCCGCCGCTGCCACAAGAGCTTTTGAAAGAGCTTTCCGCTGAATATTAAGGTCGGTCATTATAAAACAGAGCATGGTAGCCATGTCAGGGCATATCATCCCCGCCCCCTTGCCGATAGCCGAGACGGTGGCGGTCCCCTCCCCCACGGCAAGCTGCCTTGACGCATGCTTGGGAAAGGAGTCGGTCGTCATGATGGCTTCGGCCGCTTCGCGGACATTGTCTTCTCCAAGACCTGTTATGAGCTTGGGAATGGATTTCTTGATTTTCCCGACGCGAAGCCACTCCCCCGTAACCCCGGTTGACGAGGGGATCACGAGCGATTCATCTATACCGAGTTGCCTTGAGAGCGTGTTTGCAACTTCGAGCGAGTCCTTATAGCCCCTCTGGCCCGTAAAAGCGTTAGCATTTACGCTGTTTATTATTAGCGCCTGGCAGAGCCCACCTGCGATTCTCTCCTGCCCAACAAGCACAGGGGCACCTTTTATTAAGTTTTTCGTGAATATGGCGGACGCGTGGGCGGGAACGGTGGAAAATATGAGAGCCAAGTCCCTTTTTTCGTTTTTCTTAAGTCCGGCAGATACGCCGCTTAGTAGAAATCCCGGTACATTTTTCATATCGCAAGTGCCCGCAACTCAGATTTCTCCGAGGCAGAATTAAGCCTCGGTATTCAGTATATCCAAAAACAACAACACGCATGTTATTTACTTGACATGGTCCCAACTATCAAACCATATAAGTCGTGATGGTTGCCTGATTCAGTAAGACCGCTCACGAGGTATAAACTTCCGCCGGATATCTCCACAGCCTCGCTTGGTATTTCAGATGATGGTTATAATTAAGATTACCCCTGAGAAGAGATGAGCGGCTTCAGTTGGTCATGATACGAAAACGTATGAACAGGCAGCTCGTCATGCTTTGGAATCAGATGCCTCCACTCCTTTTTGAGCAGCATGGTCAGTGTCTTCTTGTAAGATAACTCTAACGGGGAATAGGAGTTAAGGACTTTCGTCATAACCATAGCCCCTTTAAACTGAGAAATCAGGAATTGAGGAATCAGATTCGTATCAATTCCATCCGGAATCACTCCCAGTTCCGCGCAGTCTTCTACGCATATCTCAAGTCCGTATTCAGTTCTCTGGAAGAACCTATCAATAAGGGAACGAAATCTCTGGTTTCTGGAACCTTGTTCCAAATCCATCCTCGCAATAAAACTGCCCGTACGTAAACAAAGGTCTCGCTTGGCGTAAACTCCCTCTACATAGAACCTGATAATGCGCTCAAGGGGATTGATATCGCGGTTAAGGAGAATTCCTGATACGATTTTTTCCTGATAATCGACGTGAATTCCGAGTATCTTCAGTGCCAACTCCTCTTTACTTTCGAAGTGGTAGTAGAAATTACTCCTGGAAACCCCCGCCGTCTTTATGAGCATGTCGATAGAAGTTCCATTGTATCCAAAAGAACGAAAAAGCTCATAAGCGGTCTCAGTAATTTTATCTTTATCCTGACTTCGACGGTTTAGAGTTGTAACGTACTGGAATCACACGACCCGAAGTCGTTGGAGTCACTACACGGCATATGGGTTAACGGTATTTTTCCGGGTAATTTACAACTTCAGCGGGGGGTCAACCGGTACTGTTTCCCCTCTCAGCCTGCATCCGGCCGTGGCGTACAGAAGACGCTGGGTCTTCGTACTGCTTGAAGGAACCAGGTACTGCTTCCCGTTTCCTTCGTCCCGAAGCAAAGAAACCTCCACGTTCCCAAGTTCCCTGAGTATAGTCTGCTCACTTAACGGCTCCTGCGCCGGATGAGAACGATTGTGCTTCCAGCGCAGTATCCGAAGCATCGCGAACGCCACGAAGCAGATGGCCACGTGAGCCCTTACCCGACGCTCGGTCCAGTGAAACACCGGCCTCACCGCCATAGTATGCTTCATCACCCGGAAACTCTCCTCTATCCTCCAAAGCTCCCCGTAATAACGGTAGACTTCCCCGGCCGAATGCCTGTCTATATCAAGGCTTGTCCACACCCCGTGCAGCCCGTCGAACTGCTCATACCTCCTTATCGCCTCTTCGTTTATCGATACGGCCCCCGCCTCCACCTTCAGATAACGCCCCCGCCGCCCGCTTCCCTTTATCCCCTCCGAAAGCCGCTTCCGAGCCCTCTGCACCGCAGCCTCGCGATCAAGGGCGTCCTTGCGGGCACGCTTCGCGCAATGACGCAGCACAAGCCTCCTGCCCCCTATATCAAGATCCCCCACCTTCCTCTCATCCCCAGCTTCCTCCCACTGCTCCCAGTTGACCACCTTCTTCTCCGATTCCTTCCCGAGCCTGCGAAGCCGTGCCGCCACCACCCACTCGCATCCCCTCCTCTCAAGCTCCTCCAGGTTATCCCCGCTCCCCATCGCCGCGTCAGCCACTACCACCACCCTCTCTATATCAAAACGCTCTCTCAGCCCCTCAAGCGCGGGCTCAAGAGTACTCACGTCCGCAGTGTTCCCGGCAAACAGCTCATACCCTATCGGCAGCCCCTCCGTGGTCTGCAGCAAAGCCAACACCACCTGCACCCTCTGCGGCTTCCCGTCCTTGCTCCACCCCTTCCTGCGAAGCGCATCCTCCCCTTCGCTCGCAAATGACAGCGTAGTGACGTCGAAAAACACAACCTCAACCTTCCCCCCAAGCAACCCCATAACCTCCCTTGACACTGTCCTCTGCAAAGAATCAATGCGCCTCTCATCCACCCTGTCCATCATCCTGTAGAACTTCTCCACCGACACTTCCGCCCCGTGGTCCCACGACAGCCTCGCGCAAGCGCTTTTGCTCTGCCCCGGAGCCGCAAGCCGCATCATGACCGCCTGCTCAAACAACCGCGCGCTCATCCGATGACGGACCCCCCACACCCTGTCAAACCCCAACTGGCGGTAAAGTTCTCCGAACACCTCGTGAAAGCCCACAGTTAAACGCTTCTGCTCCTTGAGCAATCGTGCGTTGGCTATGGGAAGGGGCCTCTCTTCCCGCTTTGCTCTGCGGGACTCCATAACTATCTTTGCCACGGTGTCCGGGGGAAACAGCGAAGGCTTCATGTCGTGAACAAGCTTCTGCTTCTCTATCTCCGCTATGCGAACCAGCTCGTCAAGAGCGGAGCCCGGGGGAGCGGAGCCCATGTTGCGGACGATTCTCTGGCGGGGCTTGCCCTGGGCGTTGCGGTAGGACTCCACTATCTGCACTCCGAGGTTCTCGGTGTTTTTGCGTTTGACTGTGCGAACGAACATGGAGAGAAGAATAACTGGAGCCGCAAGAGAAGTCAATAGGCAGGCATATGCAGACACTACAAGACGCCTTTTGAAAAACCAAAAATAAAAAACACCAATATCAGTTAGTTACAACTCCAGGGAAATTCTAAACCGTCGAAGTCAGGTTTATTGGTCATAGCGGAAAATCCTTTATAATTGCTATTCATATTTACCGCTCTAAAGAGAAGTTGTCAAAAAGTCTGGAAGTGATTATAGGGAAATACGGAACGGTCGGTCCTTGTCTTGGCGATGCTGAAGTTTCTTCGAAAAAGCGCCGGGAAAAACTTCTAGGGCCTCTTTGTTTTTGTGTTTTAATCCGGTTCACCCATGACCCGAACCGGTAATCTCGCTCAGACTCCCAATTCCGTTTTCATCCATGAACCCAAGGAGCCCCCTGTTTATGGAGTTAGCAACCGAAAGCCCCTCCCCCCGAAGGCCAGTGACTATCTGGAGGGCCTTAGCGCCCGCGCGAAGTTTCTCAAGCGCCGAAGCGGTGTCGCACACCCCTCCGACTCCGATTATCTCAACCTGCCCGTCCGTAGTCCTGTAAATGTGAGAGATAATGGACGCGGAAAGCGACTTGTACTCAAAATCGTTTCCGCTTATTCCTCCCCGAAGACCTTCCCACCTCGTACCGTATTTTCCTTTGACAGAGTTGCTGTCGGTAGTATTGGTGGCTATCACTCCCGAGATCCCGCAGTCGATTACCACCCCCACAACATCGTCTATCGCCTCGGTGGCAAGATCGGGAGAGATCTTTACAAACAGTGGTCGCTCGGAATCCCGGAGGGACTCCCTTACCGCCCGGATTATCGCTTCAAGCCTCCCCCTGTCCTGAAGCCTCCTTAACCCCGGGGTGTTCGGAGAGCTAACGTTTATGGCAAAGTAGGCCGCGTTGTCGCGAAATTTCCGGGCGACGGCCGCGTAGGCCCGCGGAGCGTCTTCGTGGCTTGTGTCCGAGTTTATTCCCAGGTTCACTCCAACCGGCATATCAAGGCGTCCGTACCGCGCGAGGTTCCGGAAAACGGCATCCATCCCCGGGCTGTTAAGTCCAAGGGAGTTAAGACACACCTCCGGGGTCACCATAAACTGTCTCGGCTTCGGATTTCCCCCTTGGGGTCTCTCAACCACCGAACCCACTTCAACCCCGGCGAAACCCAGCGAGTAAAGCGCCCGGACCGCCCTCGCGGTCTTATCCCATCCCGCGCCCACGATAAGGGGATTCTCAAAAGGCACCCCGGCAACCGTAACGCCGAGCCTTTTGTCCCTGACTCTGGCTCCTCCGCTTGCCGCGAACTCAAGAAGTCTCAGCGTAAGGCCCGAGAACTCGCAGAGGTGCATGAGTTCCTTTACGTTATGGTGCCACGTTTCGGAATCAAGACGGTCAAGAACCGGTCTTAGGAAAGTTTTATAGATCATGCCCTTTGGAAAATTCTATCCGAACAAGGCGTGCACAGGCAAAACCAACTCCCAAATGGAGCGCAGTCGGGTCAGACATTGAACCTGAAAAACATGACGTCCCCGTCGCGAACCTCGTAATCCTTTCCCTCAAGCCTCATCTTCCCGGCTTCCCTCACCATCTGCTCGGAACCTTCCCCCACGTAATCCTCGTAGGATATGGTCTCGGCCCTTATGAAGCCCCTTTCGAAATCGCTGTGGATAATCCCGGCCGCCTGGGGCGCCTTGGTTCCCCGCCTGACTGTCCAGGCCCTTACCTCTTTCGGCCCCGTGGTGAAATAGGTAAGAAGCCCGAGATTCGAGTACGCGCAGTTAACAAGCCTGTCAAGGCCGGAATCGCAAAGCCCGAGTTCCTCCAGAAAAGCCTCCTTCTCCTCGCCCTCAAGTTCGGAGATCTCGGCTTCTATCTTGGCCGAAACAATGATAACATCATCTCCCGAGCTAGCCGCGTGCTCCCTCACCTTCTCCACCTCCGCGTTTCCCCCGACTCCCGAAACCTCGTCCTCAGAGACGTTGCAGACATAGATAACAGGCTTTGAACTGAGAAGAAAAAGCCCCCGCATGGTATCCGCGCATTCCTCTCCCCCGGGAAAATCACGCGCGCGCTTCCCCGTCTCGACAAATTCCCTAAGCGGCCTTACCGTCTCAAGTTCCCTGATTACGTCCCTGTCCCCGCTTTTAGACTGGTTCGCGAGCCTTTCCTCCCTTTTCTCAACGGTCTCAAGGTCCTTCAGGATAAGCTCGTCCTCTATAGTGCGGATATCGCGGATGGCGTCAATCCCCTCCTCCACATGGACAACGTTTTCATCCTCAAAACACCTGACCACATGAAGTATCAGATCCACTTCCCTTATATGGGAGAGGAAGACGTTTCCCCTGCCCTTTCCCTCGGAAGCTCCCTTCACAAGCCCCGCGATGTCAACGACTTCCAGGCTTGTGGGAACCGTCTTCTGGGGTTTTACGATATCCGAGATGGCATAAAGTCTGGGATCCGGAACCCCGACCACTCCTATGTTCGGATCTATGGTGCAGAAAGGAAAGTTGGAAGCATCCGCGCCAGCGTTTGTAAGCGCGTTAAAAAGAGTCGACTTCCCGACGTTCGGGAGTCCCACTATTCCGCATCGAAGTCCCATCTGTTCTTATGCTTTCCGCTGCCTGTTAGGAAATGGGGTGGATGACCGGATTTGAACCGGCGACCTCTTGGGCCACAACCAAGTGCTCTAACCGGACTGAGCTACACCCACCGTCGAAACCTTCATTGTCTATGGGGTAAAAACCGAATTTGCTAATATACCGGCAACCTGGTTAACAAACAAATTGCCGAGAGAAAGTCGCCAAAAGTTCTACGTTTGCTTTCGGCAGTGCCGGATTGACACCCCATTGCTATGCTTCCAACCTGCATTTATCGCTCCGTGGAAAAATCTGGTCGTACCTAGTATAGTGTCAGGATGGCCACCGACACTCCCGCTTCGCAATCAGGCGTTCGCTACGAACCTAACGACAGGCCACCGACACTACTCGTAGCCGGGCTGGGCTTACAGCTGGCCATCCTCACCATAGCGGGGATCGCCATCACGCCGGTCATCGTGATCAAGGCCGCCGGCGGATCCGAAACCTACATGTTGTGGGCGGTATTCGCATCAGTCCTGATCAGCGGGGTCAGCACGATACTGCAGGCCGTCAGAGTTGGTCGAATTGGCGCGGGATACATCCTCCTGATGGGCACCTCCGGCGCATTCATCGCAATCTGCATTACTGCGATCGCGGAAGGCGGACCAGCCATGCTGGCGATGCTTGTCATTATCTCGTCTTTGTTCCAGTTTGCCCTGGCGAAACGCCTTTCCCTGTTTCGCCGGATCCTCACCCCCACGGTCGCGGGCACGGTAATCATGCTGATTTCCGTCACGGTGATGCCGATAATTTTCGATCTCCTGGACAAGGTTAAGGACACCGCAGACCCTCAGGCCGCTCCCCTCAGCGCACTTGTGACCGTGCTTGTCATTACAGCCATCGCCATCAAGGGCACCGGCGTATTCCGACTTTGGGCTCCCGTAGCGGGCATCATCGCAGGGTGTATTGTTGGCGGCTTCTTCGGAATTTATGACACGACGCGCATTTCCGAATCCGCCTGGATCGGGTTTCCGCAAGGAGGCTGGCCCGGCTTTGATCTGAGTTTCGGACCGACGTTCTGGACGCTTCTGCCCGGGTTCATCTTTGTCACCATGATCGGCGCGATCGAAACAATTGGCGACGCCGTGGCAATTCAGCGCATTTCGTGGCGACGGCCGCGAGCCGTAGACTTTCGCTCCGTTCAGGGGGCCGTGACTGCCGACGGGGTGGGCAACCTGCTGTCCGGGCTCGCCGGCACAGTTCCAAACACGACGTACTCCTCCAGCGTATCGGTAACGGAACTTACCGGAGTGGGTGCTCGGGGAGTCGGAATTGCCGCGGGCACCATTTTTATTGTCTTGGCATGCTTCCCAAAAGCGCTCAGCGCAATTCTCGCGATTCCGAATCCGGTGGCCGCGGGGTACCTGGCCATCCTGGTGGCTATACTGTTTGTGGTTGGAATGAAGGTTGTCGTCCAGGACGGAATCGACTACCGCAAGGGCATGATTGCGGGAGTTTCATTCTGGGTGGGTGTCGGCTTTCAGCATGGCGCGATCTTCCCTGAGTATTTCGCGGAATTTGCCGGCGGCCTGCTGCAGAACGGCATGACGGCAGGCGGCCTCACCGCTCTGCTCCTTACGCTTTTTGTCGAAGTCACTGAACCTCGGCGCAGACGCATAAATCTTCCGTTTCACATTACGACATTGCCGAAAATCCGGGAGTTTCTGCAATCGTTTGCTTCTCACAGCGGCTGGGGGGAGGCGATGGCTGACCGCCTTGACGCCGCCAGTGAAGAAACCCTGCTGACGCTGCTTGAGCGAAAGGCGATGTCAGGCGAGGAAGAACCTTCACGGCGATTGCACATTATTGCGCACAAGGAAGGCGACGAGGCCGTGCTTGAATTCATAGCGTCAGCCACTGAAGAAAATCTCCAAGACCGGATCGCGCTGCTAGGCGAGCGAGCGTCGGAAGCCTCAACTGAACAAGATGTGTCCCTGCGACTGTTGCGACACATCGCCTCGTCGGTACAACATCAGCAATATCACGACACGGATATCCTCACTATCCGCGTGAAGGCGCCGGCTCCTACGTCCGATTGAGCGGTTAAAGGAGGAGGCACGCGCGGGCCTGCCGCCCGCGTATTGATTTCAACCTCACCCACACGCCCATTTTCCCCTGCAAAGTCTCGCGTACCGCCAGCTTAAAAGCTCCATCTCCGCTCGCCTGTAAGATCCCGCTCAAGGCTAAGAAACCGCCGTTTTCCCCGACCCCTGACGGGTTCCAACCGGGATATTTGATTTAATCGAGAACTTGTTTATACTAGGCTGTTTTTATTTGACCACAACAGGCATCCGAGGAGCGAAGAACCAATGGCTACCACACTGCATATAAGAGACAACGTCGAGCAATCCTACGGGGACGTGTACACGCCGGAGGCGCTAGAGGCCCTTGAATTCATGACCCGCTTCAACGGCGAGCAGAAGGCCATCATGGAAAAAAGGACCCAGAGAAGAAAAAGGCGCTACGAATCCAAGGAAAGAATAACCTTTCTTGATCCCGACTCCCTCATCCAGCGCACCAATATCAAGGTCCAGGACGCGAGGGACGGAAAATTCGAGGGCCCTGAGATCCCCCATGACCTCAAAAGACAGTGGATACAGGGAACGGGCCCCGCGGCAAAACCCAATTCTCCGGTTGAAAACAGCATAAGAAACGTCGCCTACGCCCTTCTCTCGGGCGCGGACGGGTGGATGTTCGACGGCGAGGACGCGCTGGGGCAGATCTCGACCATGTCCCTTGACAACCAGCGAAACCTCAAGCTCGCGATCGCAAGGGACGAGGTGTTCATGAAAACCGCGGAAGTCGTGGCGGGGCAGATGAACAGTTGGGGACAGGAATTTTTCGGACACGACATAATCGAGGACTGGGAAAAGCAGCTTGACTTCACCACCGTGATTTTCCGGGCGAGGGGACTTCACCTTGATGACCGCCACATACGGGACGCAGACGGCGTGGCTCTTTCCGCTTCGGTAGTCGACATGACGCTTTTTGTCGTTAACAACTACAGGGAACTCGCCAAGAGGAACTCATCCGTAGTCCTTTACCTGCCGAAGATCCAGACCGCGGAGGAAGCCGCCCTCTGGAACGAGATGCTCACCGCGCTTGAGGGCCACATAGGGCTTCCCGAAGGCACTATAAAGGTATACGTGCTCATAGAGCAGCTTGAGGAAACGTTTCAGCTCATGGAGATAAGGGCTGTTTTGGGCAAGCACTTCGCCGGGTTTAACACCGGCAGATGGGATTACATAAACAGCGTCTCCGACGCCATGGCGTGGGATGCGGATTTCGTTAACCCGAACATAGAGTCGATCACAATGACGTACGGCTACATGAGAAACTACGAGGACCGCGTGAGAAGGGCCGTAAACACCCCGGACGTAAACGGGAACTTCGCACTCTGGCAGGGAGGCATGGAGCCTAACATACCCGTGGGGTCGAAGGAAGGTGTCGAGAGCAGCATGGAAAAGGCCTACGCCGGGGCCGTAAGGGAGCAGCAGGAAGGAGCAAGCGGCAAATGGGTCGCCCACTGGAAGATGGTCCACATAATAAGACCCGTATGGGAAAAAGCGGGCGAGGAGAACCAGCTCGGAAGGGAGTTCCCTCCCCTTACCTATACCCAAGAAGACGCGGACGGCCTTACACTTCTGGAGCCAGCCCCGAGAACCATAAGAGGGGCGCGCAACCTGCTTAGCGTCGGACTTCAGTACGGAAACGCGTTCGGCCAGGGATTCCAGGCCGCAGCGCTTAAGCCCGCCGATTTCTTCGGAAACGACGACATCCTCTACCTCATGGAGGACGCCGCTACCGGGGAGATAAGGCTCAGCATACTCTGGGAGTGGATCCACAAGGGAGCGGAGCTAACCGAGGACGACCCCGAGACCGGGCTTAAGGCAGGAGACGTGTTCACCGCCGAGGTCTTCGAGAGGCTTCTTGAGGAAGAATACGAAAAGCTCCAGGCGGCAAGCGACAGGGACGTCCATGACATCTCAAAGCCCACAACCCTTCCGATAGCGAAGCAGATAGTGAGAGCCTACGTGCTTGACGACGTAAAGGTGCCGTGGTACATAGACCTGCTCAACATAAACCTTAACAACCATGACCACGGCGTGGCCGAGCAGAGAATCGAACTCTACATGACGGAGTTCGCAAGCAAAGACAGGAGAATCACCGAGAACCTCGATTTCGTAATCTAGGTTCCGCAAAAAACAACTTTTTTTATTTTCAGGAGAGCATATCGAATGAGCCAGTTAGAAGCTGAGATAAGGAAGACGAAGAGGTATTTCTCAAGCGCGCGCTTTAGGGGAATAACCCGTCTTTACTCACCTCGTCAGGTGGTGGAGCAGAGAGGAACCATAAGAAGGGACTATTCGATCGCGAAAAACGCTGCGGGGGCGTTCTACAAGAGACTCCGCGAGCTTTTCTCGGAGCGGAAGCAGATAACGTCCTTCGGCCCCTACTCGCCCGGCCAGGCGGTCATGATGAAAAGAAAGGGGATAGAGGGCATATATCTCGGCGGATGGGCCACTTCGGCGAAAGGATCGATCGGCGAGGACCAGGGAGCAGACTTGGCAAGCTATCCCCTCAGCCAGGTGCCCGACGAGGCGGCCCCCATAGTGAGAGCCCTTCTCGCCGCGGACAAGAACCAGAGATACAACCGCGCAAGGATGACCGAAAAGGAAAGGCAGCAGACGCCCGAGATAGACTACAGTCCATTCATAATCGCCGACGCGGACACTGGACACGGAGGAGACGCCCACGTTAGAAACCTTATCAGAAGGTTCGTCGAGGCGGGCGTTACAGGCTATCACATAGAGGATCAGAAGCCCGGAACCAAGAAATGCGGTCACCAGGGCGGAAAGGTTCTCGTGCCTTCTGACGAGCAGATAAAGAGACTTAACGCCGCCCGGTTCCAGCTCGATATCATGGAAGTGCCGGGGATAATAGTTTCAAGGACCGACGCAGAAGCCGCCACCCTTCTTGACGGAAACGGGGACGAGCGGGACCAGCCGTTTATCCTGGGAGCGACCAAGCTTAACATTCCAAGTTACAAAAATGCCTACCTTACGATCCTTAAGAGAATCCACGAAAAAGGCGTAAAGGAGATAAACGGCCATAAGCTCTACAAGATAAGCGAAGAGACCTACGCAGAAACGGACAAGTGGTTTGAGGAAACCGGCATAGCGTCGTTTATAGATGAGAACATAGACGCAATGAAAGGGGATACACAAGAGCTTGAGACCGCTCTTGATTCTGTTGTCACCAAGTTCGTCGAGATATGGGAAGAGGAATCCGGCCTCACCACCTTCGGCGAAACGATAGAGACGCTCATGCAGTTTAACATCGAGCAGGGTATTGAATTCGACATAACCGTCGAGCAGTGGAGGGAGTTTGCCAAGACTGCTTCAACGAAAGACGCAATGGCAAAAGCCGATTCTCTGGGAATCGACTACATATGGGACCCCGAGATTTCAAGAACGCCCGAGGGATACTCCCAGGTAAAAGGCGGGATTGAATACGCGATCGCCAAGTCGCTTGCCGCGGCGCCTTTTGCCGATCTGCTCTGGATGGAAACCAAGACGGCGGACCTTGAGGACGCAAGGCAGTTCGCAGACGCCATCCACGAAGTTTTTCCAGACAAAATGCTTGCCTACAACCTCTCTCCTTCCTTTAACTGGGACACGACGGGAATGACCGACGAGGAAATGAAGAAATTCCCCGAGGAGATAGGAAAGCTCGGCTTCGTGTTCGATTTCATAACCTACGGAGGCCATCAGATCGACGGGATGGCCGCCGAAGAGTTCGCAACCGCGCTTATGGAAGACGGCATGCTCGCTCTGGCGCGCGTGCAGAGAAGGCTGAGACTCATAGATTCGCCTTACAAGACTCCGCAGACCCATGTCGGGGGACCCCGCATGGACGGAGCACTCGTGGCAAGTTCGGGAAGAACCGCAACCACGAAAGCCATGGGCAAGGGTTCGACCCAGTTCCAGCACCTGGTTCAGACGGAAGTTTCGATCAAGCTTCTCGAAGAGTGGCTCGAAGCCTGGACAAGGCACTACAAGATCGAAAACAGCTTCACCGTTGAACTCAAGCCTCACACCGTGGGAACTTTCGTTCTTGAGCTAAACATCATGAACGGCAACGGCGATAAGGTGGCAGATGTCATATTCGAGATACTGCAGGACAGAAAGGGAGAGAAGATACTGACGGTGAGGGACGAGAACAATTTTGATACATCCCTTCGCCGGAAACGCCTCGCGACTATGCTTCACCTGTT
This sequence comes from Candidatus Dadabacteria bacterium, assembly GCA_022819805.1. Taxonomy (GTDB): domain Bacteria; phylum Desulfobacterota_D; class UBA1144; order Nemesobacterales; family Nemesobacteraceae; genus Nemesobacter. The sequence goes on along the minus strand of JAJEGO010000015.1, from coordinate 5,249 downwards.
TTTGATTCACCGCTACAAAACGGATTTTGTGCATTACGTAAGTCCCACGGAAGACAACCTCATGCAGACCAAGGGGATGATGGGGCTCGGGATCTACGAATCGGTCAACACCGAAGTCGGTCACATAATAGTGACGAAGGTGAACATCGAATACGTAAAGGAGCTGCTTAGCCCCGACCGCAGGGAACTCAAGAAGCTCATCGCGAAAAAAACCGGTAGACGCAAAAAGAAGTAACGGAATGCCGAATTGAATAGATTCTGTTTTTGTGCGTGGCAAAGGCGGAAAGTGTCGCTTTTCGCCTTTGCTGCGACTCTTTTTCTCTTATTTCTCTGTGAAATCTCGCTCGCCGATCAGGTCTCGCTTCCAGATGACCACGCCCCCACAGGGGTTATGGGTGACCATGCTCACAAAGCGGGTGAATGGATGCTTTCCTACCGCTACGGCTTCATGAAAATGGACGGCACCCGCGACGGCACTGACGACCTTACAAGCGCCGATGTGCTTGCCGACTTCATGGTGGCGCCACTCGACATGACGATGGAGATGCACATGTTCGGGTTCATGTACGGGGTTACGGACAAACTCACCTTGATGGGCATGGGATCTTACCTGAGAAAATCCATGAATCAAGTCACGCGCATGCAGAGAAAGTTTGAGGTAGAAACCCGTGGTCTCGGCGACATGAAATTGCTCGGGCTTTTTACGGTCCTCGATTCGGGAGGAGCAGAAGGCTCCCACCGTACAGAGGACAAGGTCCACCTGAATCTGGGAGTAAGCTTTCCTACTGGAGACATCGATAAGCGGGATGACACACCGGCGGGAGAAAATCAGAAACTTCCCTATCCCATGCAACTCGGCTCGGGAACCTACGATCCGATTCTTGCCGTCATGTGGGTAAGGAAATACTCCGACTGGTCAACAGGTCTTCAGTCAGACTGCGTGCTGCGTTTCGGGGAAAACGACGAGGGCTACAGGCTCGGCAATGAGTATGGAGCCACCGCATGGGTCGCCAAGAACCTCAACGAATATGCAAGCCTCTCGCTTCGCGTTCACGGGAAAATCCGCGATGAAATCGAGGGCCGGGACGAAGAACTTAACCCCGGCATGGTGCCGACAGCGCGGCCCGACCTAAGCTCGAGAAAAAGCGTCAAGGGATTTGCCGGGATTAACCTCTACAAGCCGAAGGGCGCCCTTTCCGGGAACCGCCTGGCGGTTGAGATCGGATTGCCGCTTTATCAGGACCTGGATGGCCCCCAGCTTAAAGACGATTACAGTTTCACAATCGGCTGGCAGCTTTCGATTTAATTAGTTTTGTCGGTACGAATTTGAACCACGCACGGCAAAAGTTATAATCATCTTCGTTAACTGAAGTTCCATAAGCCTTATGCGGAACACTTTATAATTGCGAGCGAGGATTTAAAGGACATTTTTGCTCGTGTTAAACGGCATAATCAGATTATGGAGACAAAACGCAAAACCAGCAGCACTTGGGGAAACGATGATAGAGGAGGTTCTTAACATGGGTGTGGAAGTGAGTATTGAAAAAATAAGTAAGCGAGTTGCCAGTATCCGAATAGGAGATTTTCATATAGTCGGACGCTTTCACGAATCGGAAAATGGACAGTACTTATTGGTTTGCCAAACCGTAGGAGAACCCGGAAAAGTCGTTCTAACAAGCAAGAATCAACTGCTCTGCTTGGTCGACGATTGCGAGCGTCCCAAACAGGGCTGTGTGTCAAATGTCGGGATATTTGCGTTTGTTGATGTTTTCTCCGTAGACAAACTTGGTTCTGGTTCACAGTTGTATGTCTGCAAAGAGGGGGAATTGCTCTTTTCCCGTAAGTTCTCTAACCTTCCCATGCTCTCCGGAGTGGGAATATCTTCTGATGGCACTCACGTTGTAGTAAAACTTGCTGGCAGCGCCAAGGGCAAGAACAGGAAGGACGACGGGGGAAGGCTCTATTTGTTTAACATACCCAGTTCCAGAGTGGTTTCTTGGGTTTATGTAGAAGTTGACCAGGGGATTTCTCCCGGTGGCTCGGAATATGAATTCGCTATGTCCCTTCTTTGTTCTTGAAATAAATAAGAACTGACAGAATTAAGTTTTTCGCTTAACCCCTTGCCCTAGCCCCTCGGAGAATCGGGGCTTTGCCGGGTGCCAAGCGCGGCGGTTGCGGTCCCCGCGGGGGTTTCCAAGGGAAATACCCAGGGCGGCCCCTTGTCCCTGTTCCTGGGAGAATGTCCCAAGTTGGGATATTTCCACGTGCGCGGGGCGCTGAAGGCTCTGCGCTCGAAGTGCGGTTCTGGGACGGATATAGACAGGAAGCGGCAAACCCTGTTAAGATTACCGACGTTGATAGTTAGAGAACCCCCGCTATGCCGGGGCTCCGTGAATAAAACACCTGCAAAGCTGGGAATAAGCGGAAGTCTGATCTTCTTTGACTATCGACAAGTCCCGGCGCCTGCGTGCGCCGGAGAAAAGACAGAGAGGGGGATCAGATGTTCAAGTTAGCGGTTGCCTACGTTCTTTTTGCTTCAGGGGTTTTTCTCTTCGGATTTCAAGCGGCAAGCTGGGGAGTAAGCCCTTGCGACATAATCAGGGAAAATCCCGAGGTTTTCGAGAGCATGGTTAACAACGAATCGGGCGGCGTCTACGACGGAAGACTCAAAATAATCGCTGTAACTCCCCCGGGTTCGCCCTCAAAGCATACAAGCATAATAGTGGAGGGCACAGTTTCCGAGGGGGACTTGGAGGTTACTTTCTGGATGTTTCAGAACTACGGAAAAAACTGCAACGGCCTAATAGACTCGAAAGCTTTATTCTCAACCGATCAAGTAAAGGACATGATAAAGAGAGAAGGGCTTAAGCGACGCTAAAGCCGAATACTTACAGAGGGAGGTTTACATGAAGTTTTTCTTTTTAGTTGTTTTTCTGGTTTGCTTTTCGCAGTCGGCATGGGCAGACCGCCACCCTTTGAAAGAATGCTTTCCTTGGATGATGGAGAAAAACCCCCTCTTGGCTCAGAAATGCCAACAAGAAAGAGAAGAACGAGCGGAACGAACAAAAAAGTGGGTCAAAGAGTGGCGTGAGAATTTCGCGGCTAGGGAAGCGGAATACCAACGACGAGGGCAAGAGGTAAGAGCGGAGAGAGAGAGAGGGCAAGACGGGCAAGACTTGCTGGGACGCGCACCTGCCCGTCAGCTGAAAAAATGGCGGAGGTCGATTCGGTGATTAAGAAATACTCGAACGTATTCAAGGTTACGTATGACGGCCTATATGTTGATTCGCGGACTTGGGCCGAGATTCCTCTCGGAGAAAAAGAAGAGATGGCAAGACTGTTTGCGATATACCAATCTTGTCATATTTTTAAAATGGACGAATGGATTCGTTCCATTGACATTTTCGACAATCGCTCCGGTAAGAAGATAGGGAAAACGTCTCTGTTGTCAGGTCGTTATAAGGCGGAGTAGTCGACGGCCCCGGCGGCCAGGTTCCCTGGAACCGAGCTGAAGACGTTCTCGGAGCTGAAGCCGGGGCCGCAGGAAGCCGCGTAACGCGTTTTCTCCGCTCCCCCTTGCCCTAACCCCTCGGAGAATGGAGCCTTTGCCGAGTGCCAGGCGCGGCGGTCGCTCGCTCGATTCTGAAATACCACTTCCCTAGGGACGGCCTCAGCTTCACAAAAATTTGTTTCGCGATTGAAAACTGGAATAACAAAAAACCGCGGAATATATTTTTTGTAGTAATCGATACCGAAAACTGTATTCTAATCTGTTCAGAAAAGTGGTAGTGGCTCAACACTCCTCCTGAGAAAATACGAAACCGAGAGTAACGCGATGGCGGTTAATGTGAAAAAGACGGTAAGGAAAATAGACAGGGCTCTTAAGAAGGGGAACTGGGATGCCATAAGAAGCATAACCCAGTCCATGCACCCCTCCGAAATAGCGTCACTTATACAGGCTTCCTCTCGGGAAGAAAAACACCTGATACTTGAGGCTCTCGACGCGGAGGTAGCATCCGAGGTTTATTTCCAGCTTAACCCCGAGGAACGCGTAAGCATACTGAAGTCCATGCGGGAGACATCCCTCACCGTGATGGCCGAAGAAATGGAATCGGACGATGCCGCCGACTTCCTGGGAGAACTGCCGGAAGATGTGGCCAAGAAGGTTCTCGAATCCATGGATCCGGAAGAACGCGAAGAGGTGACGCCGCTCCTAAAGTATGCGCAAGATTCCGCGGGCGGAATCATGCAGACGGAGGTTCTGAAAAGTGCACACGACGCCACCTCGAGGGAAATCGTCGAACTCATAAGAAAGATCGAGGAGGAAGATGAAGACGACGTGGAGGACCTGCACATGGTCTACGTGGTTAACGAAACGGGAAGGCTTGTCGGAAGGGTGTTCCCGCTTAAGCTCTCAACCGCGGCGCCTGATTCTCCTCTCTGGACCATAATGGATCCGGTCGAGGTGACGCTCACTCCGAACATGGACCAGGAGGAAGTAGCCAAAATTTTCAGGAAATACGATGAAATGTCGCTCCCTGTGGTTGACGATTCTGGAGTGCTGCTCGGCAGGATAACCGCCGATGACATACTCGACGTTATCTCGGAAGAAGCCGGGGAAGACATATACAAACTCGGAGGTATAGCCGGCGAGGGACTCCACCCCATACACACGTCCATATACGACAATGTCAGGCTAAGGGCCCCGTGGATAATGCTCGCCCTTGTTGGTGAACTTCTGGTGGCTTTCATAATAATGCAGAAATTTCAGACCACTCTTGAGAATTTCATTATTCTGGCCGCTCTGCTTCCCCTTGTGATGGCTACCGGCGGAAACGTGGGAGTTCAGACGAACACCATCACTGTCAGGGTGCTTGCCACCGGCGATTTCCTGAAAGATCAGATAAAAAGTCTTCTTCTGGCAGAACTTAAGGTGGGACTGGTGCTCGGAATCATAAGCGGCCTCCTGGGCTCCCTAATCGGGCTTCTGCTGAATACCGCGGATACAGATTTCACAAGACTGTTTCTTGTAATATTCGCGGGAATCGTCGGAGCGACTCTTACGACTTCCTTCCTCGGGGTTGCTGGCCCCCTCGTTCTTAACAGACTGAAAATGGATCCGGCGGTATCCTCGGGACCGTTTCTGGTTACGTTCAACGATATATTCGGAACGGCTTTCTACCTTTTTCTGGGAGCGGCACTGTTATGAGACTCTGAAGCCGATACGTGAGAGATAAGCTTTTGCCTGT
>JAJEGO010000008.1 GCA_022819805.1 Candidatus Dadabacteria bacterium | reverse complement strand
ATTCCCGAGAGGATATTTGACGGCAGCTATGACAGCCGACGACAGGCGGTAATTTCGGCCGTAGAAGATATCAATGCCGCAGGCGGTGATATAGAGCTTGTTTTTGGTCGCGACACTGACCGTTCTTTTGATTCTGATGCTCTAAGGGATGTTCTAAATAGGGGGATCGACGGAATAATAGGTCCGACTACTTCTGCCGATTCTGTGGGTCTTGTGGATGATTTTGCCAGAGCGAAGATGGTAGCGATATCACCTTCGGCTAGTTCGGTTGAAATAAGCACTTTCGCTGATGACGGCTACTTCTTCAGAGTTATTCCATCGGACGCATTCCAGGCACCCATACTTGTCAGGCTGATAAAACAGGCTGAGGGAACCCGCGCGGCCATACTGTTTCGTGACGACAGCTACGGAAGAAACCTTAAGGACGGTCTTGTCGAATCCCTTAGACAAGCGGGAGTAAGCTTAATTGAGCCTATTGAGTACGGGGCAGATCCCGAGGCGGCGGTAAATGCCGTAGTCAGTGCGGTAAATGCCGATGTTAATCCTGTAGACTCTGTGATTCTTGCGCTGTTTCGTGAAGGGGGAGCGAGTTTTATGGCAAGTATGCTAAAGAGGAAGGAACTGAATGGACAGGTGAAATACTATGGGGCGGATTCATTGTCAATTGAGGGCTTTGCTGAAATAGTTGTCGCCCTTGACCCCGAAGTGCTTTCGCTTGAGGACATGGAAGGTTTTGTGACCACCATCGCGGGTCCTGATCCCTGCAGACTGGAAGACAGGAAAGAAATTTTTGATGAAGCGGGGAGATATGCAAGGCAGATATACGATGCTGTTGTGCTGATGAAGCTTGCGTCCATTAAAAGCGCATCTTCTGATCCCGCTGTGTATGTCAGGGAAATGATAGGAATAAGCAGGGATGGGACCAAATGCAGGACTTATGCAGAATGCGCGGGATTTCTCACCGATGGCGACAGTACCAACGATGATATCGATTATTACGGTTTTTCAGGCGAGATTGATCTCGATGCTAACGGCGACGTAACAAAGGGTTTTTACTACGTACACACTTATGATGACATGGGCCGAAGGCCTGACCCTGTTCTCATTGACCTGGAAGGGAATCCCGCAGGCGAGTGCGAGGCGGACAACTGATCGGGCCTGCTGAGTTGTCAGAGGCCGTATTTCCGGTCGGAATATGCCGAGACTTCAACAACTACAGCAAGAATTTCTCCCCAGAACTTCAGTTTACTCTCTAAGGCTTTTTTCAACCTCATCCCCACGATAGACTGCTTTAGACTACTTTGACGGGGTCGGAATAGCCGGACAGTTTGTTGTCCATGGTCAGCAACGTGATATTTTCGACCTGCGCTTGTGCTATAAGCATGCGGTCGAAGGGATCTTTGTGGATAGGTGGAAGAAAACCGACAGCGAGTGTGTGTTCGGATCGAATAGCAAGTTCGCTGTACCCATGTTGTATCAGGCCGTCTCGAAACTGCCGCGGATCAATCTGAAAGTCTTTCCTCCCTAGCGTTTTTTTTATTACAACTTCCCAGATGCTTGCTGTGCTGAACAGTAGTTCCGTGGCGGGGTCGCCGAGAAGGTTTCTAGCCTCCGGTGTTAAGCGTCCCGGGTCGCCCGCCGCCCACAGCAGGATATGTGTATCCAGTAAAAGCTTCACTCCCCGGCGCCTCGGAACATCTTCTCTATTTCTGGAGTCCCTATGCTATCGAAGTCATCGGGGACTTCAATTTGTCCGGCCATAAAGCCCAACCGGGATGATACAGGTTCATCAAAAATTTCGAAGCCAAACTGATGCCGCAGACGGTTATACACATTCCGTGCCTCAAAACAGCCTTGAGTTACAGATTCCCGTAACTGCTTTAAGTCTGCTCCCCTGTAAAGGATGTCTACCGTATCGGCAACGAAACCCTCGACATGGGGATCGCTGGTATCCTGCTGTACAGCCCAACGCCAGAACTTCGCCATATATTCATCGTTTGGATGAATATAGTCTTCCGGCCGCAGACCAGCGACTGCCCAAGGCCGCCCCAAACGAAGGTCCGGATTTATTGAATCCTTATAAGACCATATTCGTAATCCTGCCATGAGTGCCGCGCAAATAAACGCCCCGTTGGACGTATATCGATCACTCTCCGCCATCCCCTTACTCTCATCCATTTTACGTAAATATGACTCTACTTGGTGCTTGAGATGATAACTCGAATCCTTCGGCGGGGACGGCCCGTTGAAACGACGCGCCCAGCCACACCCCTTCAGTCGATAGCTAAGAGATATCCGTCCCTCTACGAAGTATTCCAGCGTGTTGCGAATACCCTTCTCATACTGTCCGCCTGCCCGCAACTCATCCCGTGCTGAATCCAAGTCATCGGGAATACGCTCCGTTTTTCGACGCCCCGAGTGCTCGCTACCTGCTGAAGAAGCCCGACGATGCGATTGCCCCAAGCCGTGTGAATTGAGCATGGGATAGGTCGCCAAAACCCGTTCACGTTCAGAATCAAAAAAACCAGGGTCCGAAAGCAACCTGGCCGACCTCAACCATAAATGCTGACTCTTAGTCATGAAAACCTCTGTGTGTTTAGATTAATCCCTAAGGGATAAGAAAAAAATATAAGCTTTGATCTAAATTGTCAAGAGTTTATGAGGGGAGCAGTGACGGATGGGCAATCGTCGTCTGGATTTAGCGTTATCTTCATCATTGCTCATACGGCGGGTAGGATATCTTCGGGTTTTCTAATATAGCTATGGATTCAGGAAAAATTGTTCAGGTAGCTTTGCCGATTCATTCCGAGCAGCTTTTTCTATATTCGGTTCCGAGACCTCTGCGAGACGGCGTTGCTACGGGGAAAAGAGTGTTTGTTCCACTCGGAAACCGCAAGGCCATAGGGTATGTGGTCGGGCGCGAGGGAGAACAGAAAGTCGACTTCAAGTTAAAGGATATAATCGACGTTCTCGATGAATCCCCTCTTTTTGACGAAAAGCGCTTGGAATTCTTCCGCCGGATCTCCGAGTACTACATGGCGCCTCTTGGAATCGTTCTTAAATTTGCCCATCCCCTGGGGCTTGGCAAAAGCGTGGGGAAAACCGTGCGGATCACGGAAGAGGGAGAAAACCGCCTTGGGAAAAAGGGTTCGGGTAATCTTGAGAAGAAAATCCTAAAAACTCTCTTGCTTGAAGAGGAACTTGCCTCGGAGAAACTACTAGAACTAGCCGGCGGGGTATCGCTTGAGAATCTTAACTCTCTTCAGAGAAGGGGATATGTCAAGTTTGACTACAGGGTTATAAGCGACGAGAAGGTAAAGTACGAGAAGATCTATGGTGCCTCCTGCGACCCTGACGCCGTTTTGGAGATTAAGCGGAAAAAGCCGGCCAAGGGAGCAATACTTGAATTTATAACCCGCCGGGGTTCTGCTCCCCACTCGGAGCTCAAGGAAATATTTGGCAATTTCACAACTCACGTAAAATGGCTTGTGGATAATTCCCTGGTCTCCGTGGAACTAAGGGAAATCGGGAGGGATCCCTACGGTGCTTTCAATACTGAGGAGGAGTCCCCCAAGGAGCTCACACAGGATCAGCGGATGGCTATGGAGAAAATTCTTCCTTACGTCAAGAGGGGAGAGTACCGCTGTTTTCTTCTTCACGGAGTTACAGGAAGCGGGAAAACCGAGGTCTACCTAAGGGCCGTCAGCGAAGTCATTGCCAGGGGGAAGCAGGCAATAGTTCTCGTTCCCGAAATAGCCCTTACCCCTCTTCTTGTGAAAAGGTTCCGTTCACGTTTCGGTGAAGCAGTATCGGTAATTCACAGCGCGCTCAGCGAAGGCGAGAGATTTGACGTGTGGAGAAGGGCCCGTAGCGGTGAGTTAAGCGTGCTGATAGGTGCCCGCTCCGCGGTTTTCGCTCCGCTTGAGCGCCTCGGCCTCGTGGTGGTGGATGAAGAGCATGAATCCTCCTACAAGCAGAACGAGGCGCCTTGCTACAACGCCCGCGATTCCGCAGTTGTGCTCGGAACCGTATACGGCTGTCCAGTGCTTCTGGGTTCGGCGACTCCTTCCCTTGAATCCTACGCAAACGCGATCAGGGGCAAGTACGAATATCTCTCTCTTCCCGCGAGAGTGGGGACGAGCAGGCTTCCCGATGTCGAGCTTGTGGATATGAAAAACATAAACGAAAGCGTTTTCTCTCCGCGTCTGAGAAACGCCCTGGTGGAGAACTTCAGCCGGGGGGAACAGTCGATTCTCTTCATTAACAGAAGGGGCTTCTCGAGCCTCTTGGTCTGCGGGGACTGCGGTGAACTTTTTAAGTGTCCGAACTGCTCGATAACCCTGACTTTTCACAAAAAGGATAATTCGATTAAGTGCCATTACTGCGGAATCAGGCAGGAATTCGAGAACGTCTGCTCAAGCTGCGGGGCCAAATACATGGGCAAGGGCCTCGGGACCCAGAAAGTGGAGGAGCAGGTAAAGAGCATGCTTCCCGATGCCAGGGTTTTTGTTATGGACAGGGATTACACCCGCGGAAAAACCAAACTTCTTGACCTTTACAAAAAGCTTGAGTCCGGGGAGGTGGACGTTCTTATCGGGACCCAGATGGTAGCCAAGGGGCATGATCTGCCGGGAGTCACGCTTGTCGGTGTTCTCTCAGCCGATCATATGCTGGGGATTCCCGACTTCCGCTCGGGAGAAAGGACTTTCCAGATCCTCACGCAGGTAGCCGGAAGAACGGGAAGGGGGGAGAAGCCCGGGGGGGTAATTCTGCAGACATATAACCCCGAACATCCTTCGGTAACATTTGCCATTTCCCATAACAGTTCCGGGTTTCTGGATGAAGAACTGGAGCTTAGAAAGTCCCTTGATCAGCCTCCTTTCTCAAGGTTCATATCTTTCAGGGCAAACGGACTTGATGAGGAGAAAACACGAGATTTCGCCGAAAGAATGAAACGTACGGCGGACAAATTTCTTCTCAGGCTTCCGCCCGGGTCGCTCAGGGTGCTCGGTCCCTCCGAGGCTCCCATATACAAACTTAGAAACAGGTTCAGATGGCAGATCATTATCGTGTCAAGTAACCTGGGGCTGCTTCGGAATTACGCCTCGGCGCTTTACGATTCGTTGAAAAAGCACGCCTCGGGAATTAAGCTTGTAGTTGATGTCGATCCCTATGATTTCATGTGACCCGGTTTGATGAAAAAGAAAACCCTTCTTCCCGACGAGGAAAACGCGCGCTTAACCGTTGAAAGATTCCAGGAGATAAACGGCAGACTCTCCGCGGAAAAGGAAAGAATCCTACGCGTCATCTCTTCGCACAGCAGATTCCTCGGCAATTCAATCATAAGAAATCCCCGTGCGCTAAACGTACTTACTAATGAAAAGGCCCTCGGGAGAAAAAAAACGATTTCTTCCCACCGAGCTCCGCTTGCCTCGATTGTGAGGAATTCGAAGGGCTCAGAGAGGTTCTCGGAAAGACTCAAGGGGTACAAGTACACGGAACTCTCGAGAATAATCTACAGGGAAGTTCTGGGTCTCTGCACGTTTCGCCAGACCATGGAGGAGATTTCCGACCTAGCCAGTTCCGTGGTCAGGGCGGTGCTTGATTTCTACAGGTCTCGAATCGAGGACGGAGACCAATTTGAGTTCGTGGTGCTTGGCATGGGGAAACTGGGCGGAAGACTCCTTAACCTCAGTTCCGATATAGATCTCGTTTATCTCTACAAAAGCGAGAGCTACGCCGAACAGATATTCACGCTTTCCTCGTCAGTTACCAGAACGATAAGCTCCGTCACCCCCGGCGGTTTTCTCTACAGAGTCGACCTGGGTCTACGCCCTGGGGGCGCAATGAGTCCCGTCGCGGTGTCGATTGACGCGGCCCTTGATCATTATTACCACTGGGCCGAGACTTGGGAGAGAGCGGTTCTGCTCAAGGCGACTCCGGTTGCCGGGGATCTTAAACTCGGTCGCGAGTTCCTCGGGGAACTTGAGCCGATAATATACCGCAAGCTGCTTGATTACGAATCCATAGAGGATCTCAAGGACATGAAGATTCGTCTCGAGGGCATCCGGAAGGAAAACGACGTGAAGCTCGGCAGGGGAGGAATAAGGGATATCGAGTTTTTCGTGCAGGCGACCCAGCTTATGAGCGGTGGGGCGGTGAAGAAGCTCAGGGGGCTTATGAATACTCTTGATGCTCTCGGGGCCATGGAAGCGACGGGTTTTATAACAAAACAGGTAAAGGAAGAGATGGAGCACTGCTATCTTTTTCTTAGAAAAGTGGAGCATTCGATTCAGCTCTGGGATGAACTTCAGACGCACAGCATTCCCACGGAGGAGAGTTCGCTCGCCAGACTCTCAAGGAGGATGGGTTTTGAAAGGACGGCGGACTTCGAGGCTGCTTACGAAGAGACAACCTCGCTTGTCGTGAAGAACTGCGGGAACCTGTTCTTCGATCCCGGGGTGGAGCTTGAGGAAAAAGGCAGGGAATTCTGGGAGGTGGCAGATTTTATGGCCGAAGGAAATGTAAACCGCGAGGAAGCGATTTCGACCCTTGGAAATCTCGGGTTCTCGGCACCGGACGATGCGATCGAAATAATATCGAGCCTCATGAATCCCCAAAGGGCCGGACTCACGGAAAGGGGAAGGATGCTTTCGAGAAAAGTGATACCGGCTTTTCTCTCAAACATAATCAAGCTTAGCAATCAGGACTCTGCGCTTTTAAATCTTGAAAGATTTATCTCCGGTCTGGGTTCCAGGACGTCGGTCTACTTTCTTCTGACTGAAAACCCAAAAATCATTCCTCTGCTCTCCAGACTCTTTTCAAGAGGCGGAATGCTGTCTAATTTTCTTATCAGGCACCCCGAGTATCTTGACTCCATCATACTGAAGGACGTGACGCAGTTTTACGATTCGAAAGATGCCATGGCGCAGGCTCTCGGAGAAGCCGTTTCGGAAGAGGAATTCTTTGAGGACAAACTCAACGCCCTTCGAAGCTTCAAGCACATTGAGTCCCTTAAACTTTGCTTCAAGGAACTTTCCGAGGACTTGGAACCGATCTACGTGGGGAAATATCTGTCGATGGTGGCAGACGTGGTAATGGACTCAAGCCTTGAGCTTGCCAAGTATTCTCTTAAGTGTTCTGCCAGAAAGAGGAAGCTTCTTGATAAAATGGTTGTCCTGGGGCTCGGCAAACTCGGAGGAAAAGAAATGAGCTATGCTTCCGATCTTGACATAATCTTCATTTACGAGGGAGATGACCACGAGCTTTTCTCCAAGTACGGTCAGAGGTTCATATCCAATCTCTCGGTTTACACTTCCAAGAGCTTCTGCTACAAGGTGGATGTGGAACTTCGTCCGTCGGGAAACTCGGGTGCCCTTGTTAGCTCACTTGAGGCTTTTGAAGAATATCATAAATCAAGTGCTGATATCTGGGAAAAGCAGGCTCTTGTAAAGGCCCGGGCGGTTGCGGGAAACCGTGCGCTAGGCGAGAAGGTAATGAAAGTCATAGAGAATTTCGTTTATGCGAAAGAGATTGCTCCGGATTTTCCCAAGGAAATCCACAGGTTGCGCGGGAGGGTCGAAAAAGAACTCGCCAACGAGACGGAATCTAGGTTTAACCTAAAGACGGGAAGGGGAGGGCTGGTGGACATTGAGTTCCTCATCCAGATGCTCCAGCTTGCCCATGGTTCCGCAAACCCCGATCTAAGAACGGCAAACACCATGGAGGCTATCGGGGCGCTTTACGGGGCCGGGTTAATTAAAAGCGGCGAGGCCCTGACGCTTAGCGAAGGCTATCTGTTTTTAAGAAAAATGGGAAATCTGCTGAGTCTTTTCAACGACAGAAGCAAGAACGAAATCACGCAGGGCGATTTTGACCGGATGGCACCTGAGTTCGGTGGTTCCGGTGGAGAGGGAGGTTTTCTCAGGTCCGAATACGCGCGCGTGACCGGGGATATCAGGGGAATTTATAACAAATATTTCCTGGGAAACTCCTGATGGATAAAAGGAAATGCATTTTTTTTCTTGCCGATGGTACGAGGCTGGATGTCTTTGCTGAACTTTTCAGAAGAGGAGAACTTGAGAACATACAGAAGTATGTCGTGGAGCCGGGGAAATTTCTTAGGGGAATCACGGTTTTTCCCTCGACAACGGGTCCGGCTTATACTCCGTACCTTCTTGGCAAGTTTCCAGGCAGGTGCAACCTCCCCGGCATAAGGTGGTTTGACAGAAGGTATTACGATAAGACCCCGTTTTCCCTGCGAAGATTCAGAAGCTACGCGGGTCCCCAGGCGGCCCTTATCAACCGGGACATAGAAAGCGATTCCCCGACGCTTTTCGGTCTGGTTCCGGGAAGCGTGAGCATCCTAAACGAGATAACCAGGGATATAAATCCCTCGGGGAACAACAAGACCAAGTATCTTAAGTATTACTTGGTCGTAAAAAGCCACTTCACGGACAGAAGCGACGACGTTGAAGAGGCCGCGGGAAGAATGCTGGTTGACTCTCTTAAGAGTTCTCCGCGTTTTGTTTTCTGTGTTTTCACCGCGGCAGATGCCTACTCCCACCGCTACCATCCGTTTCACCACAAGGTTATGGAATCCTACAGAAGACTTGACCGGTACGTGGGGATTGTAGCGGAAAAAATCGCAGAGCGAGGGGAACTTGACGATACGCTCTTCGTCGTGGGAAGCGACCACGGTCTTACGCCCACGCATTCTCATTTCGATTCCCTGGGTTTTCTTCGCAGACGGGGTTTTAAACCGCTTTATTACACCAACGTGTTCAGGCATTACTTAGACGCTGATTCATCCGTCATGGTCTCGGGGAACTCCATGGCGCATTACTATTTTAAAAATTCCGATGGATGGAAAAGACATACGCGCTGTGAAGAAATAGCGGATGTGGTGGATGAACTCTCCAACCGTCCGGAAGTGGATATTGTATGTGCCAGAACCGGCGGGGCAGGCGGGGAGGTAAAAATAGTAAACCCTAGGGGAGAGGCTCTGGTGAGCATGGATGAAAAAGGTTTTATTTGCTACAGCAATGTTTCGGGCGACCCTCTCGGCTACGGTTTTTCCTCAAAGAAGATGGATACCTTGGAGTCGCTTCAACTCACGGTAGATTCTGATTACCCTGATGCTCTTCTCCAGATTCTCCAGCTTTTCGAATCGCCTCGCACCGGCGACGTGGTGGTGAGTTCAAAACCGGGCTATGACCTTCGGTCTACCCACGAGAACCCTGAGCATCACGGTTCCCACGGCTCCCTGCACAAAGAACACATGGTGGTACCCATTCTCATGAGCCGACCGGCGCAGCACGACTACGTACGGACTGCGGATATATTCACGAGCATCGTCCGATATCTTGGGCTTGACGTTCCCCGGGGTGTTGACGGAAGGGATATTCTTGGGTGAGTGGTTTTAGGAGAAGATCTCCTCTATCTGGCTGCTTACGTCTCCCTCTTTCTTCCGAAGCGCTATGGAGAGTTCCTTAACCACATGGGAGAGGGCGTTTTCCATTATTCTTTTCTCGCCGAATGACAGGTTTTTTACCTTCTTCAGGTGATGTATGTCCCTTAGCACTCTGGCTATTTCGTATATGTCGCCGCTTTTAACCTTGTCGGCGTACTCCTTGTATCTCTTGTTCCAGCTCTGCACGCCCAGTTTGGGTATTTCGCCGTCTTCTTCCCTTAGTATGTCAAGGATTTTCTTTACTTCTTTTCTCGGCACTACGGGCCTTAAACCAACGGAGTTGATGTTGTCGGTGGGAACCATGAGCTTTACATTGCTTTCAAGAACGTTAAGAATGTAGAAGGATTTTCTTGAACCGAGTATCTCTTTTTCCTCAACTCCCTGGACCTCAACTACCCCATGTACGGGATACACGGCGTTTTGACCGGCTTTAAATTTTTTGCTCATTTTATTAAGTTATACAAAACAAACACTATACCTGATTTACGGCCGATTTACCAGAAAACGGGTTAGAAGGGTTGGAATAATGGAGAAAAGCTGCGATTTTCTTATAGTTGGCGGAGGAATTGTGGGTCTTACTATCGCAAACGAACTCCTTCTGCGCGGTTGTGGGAACATCCTTGTTCTGGAAAAAGAAAAAAATCTGGGGGCCCACTCAAGCGGTCGAAACAGCGGCGTTCTACATGCCGGGATCTATTATACGCCCGATTCTCTCAAGGCAAGGTACTGCATTGAGGGAAACCGGCTGATGAGGGATTTCTGCCGGGAAAACGGAGTTGCGATATCTGAGTGCGGCAAGGTCATCGTGGCGGACTCAGAGGAGAAGCTTGAAGGACTCGAGGCGCTTCAGCAGAGAGCACAGAGAAACGGCGTGGAGTCGTATTTTATTGATGAAAAAGAGCTTGCGGATATAGAGCCGCACGCCGCTACGTTTGAGAAGGCGATATATTCTCCTTCGACATCCGTGTTTGATCCTCTGGGCGTTCTTGAGGCTCTTTACTCAAAAATTGAGGGAACTGGGAAAGTCCGTGTCCTTTTTGATACGACTTTTGTCGGAAAAAAAGAAGGCCGCGTTGCTCATACGAGCAAGGGAGACATAAATTACGGGAAACTCATAAACGCCGCGGGACTCCACGCGGATGTGGTAGCTAGTCACTTCGAAGTGGGTCTTAGATACAGGTCGATTCCTTTTATGGGTTCCTACAGGGAGCTTACGAAGAAAAGCTCCCATCTTGTCCGCGGCAATATCTACCCGGTTCCCGACGCGAGGATGCCTTTTCTGGGGGTGCACTTTACAAGGAGCACCTCTGGGCGTGTCTTTATCGGCCCTACAGCCGTGCCGGTTCTCGGGAGAGAAAGCTACGGATTTCTTGAGGACCTGGGACTCGAGTCGTTTCGCTTTATCTACAGAAACGCGTCGATGTTCATGAGCGACAGTGGCTTCAGGGCAAACGCGTTATCTGAGGCAAAGAAATATCTGGGGCGACATTTCTACTCCGAGGCTAAAAAGCTGGTTCCCGGGCTTGCGCCCCGTCATCTTGTCTCCTCAGCGAAAACCGGTATCCGCTCGCAGCTTGTGGACTGGAGGGAGAAAAAACTCGTCATGGACTACATTGTTCACAAGGAAGGAGACAGTCTTCACGTTCTAAACACGATATCGCCCGCCTTTACCTCCTCAATGTCGTTTGCGAAGTATGCGGCGGACATGCTCCTTGAGGAAAAAGCAGCCCAGACGCAGTGAACGCGAGGCTTTTTTCCGCCCGGTCTTATTTTTTCCGTTTTTCCTTGAAAAATCCCGGCAATCGCATTTAATATTTATCCGTACTTATCCTTTTTTCCGTTAAGAAACTGCTTTAACCGGACTCTAAAATGCCCGAGCAGAGAATCATAAGAAATTATGTTGACAGGCACAACTCCTACACCATAGAGTCCTACCTGTCCTCGGGCGGATATTCAGCCCTCAGAAAAGCACTCGGCATAGCTCCCGCGGAGATAACAGACATGGTTAAGAAATCGGGTCTCCGCGGAAGGGGAGGGGCGGGATTTCCGGCGGGAATAAAGTGGAACTTCATCCCGCCAGATTCAAAGAAGCCCGTTTATCTCTGCTGCAACGCCGATGAGAGTGAACCCGGAAGCTTCAAGGACAGGGAAATTCTGGAGAGAGATCCTCACCAGATGATCGAGGGCATAATAATCGCCTGCTACGCTATCCGCTCCCACAAGGCCTACATATACATAAGGGGAGAGATGCCGTACGGAGCCAAAAGGATACAGCAGGCCATAGATGAAGCTTATGAGCACGGCTATCTCGGCGAAAATATACTCCTAAGCGGTTTTGATCTTGATATGAAGCTCTACATCGGCGCCGGTGCCTACATATGCGGAGAGGAAACCGGCCTTCTTGAGTCGATAGAGGGAAAAAAGGGAGAGCCAAGGCCTAAGCCCCCTTTCCCGGCCCAGATAGGCCTTTTCGGCTGTCCCACCATAGTTAACAACGTGGAGACGCTTGCTTGCGTTCCCCATATAATAAACAACGGGGCGGACTGGTTTGCTTCAATAGGGACTCCCAGAAACACCGGAACCAAGATTTTCGGGTTAAGCGGGCATGTAAACAATCCCGGGCTTTACGAACTTCCCCTCGGGATAAACCTTCTTGAGTTGATTGAGGAGTACGGCGGCGGAATTCCCGGGGGAAGAAAAATCAAGGCTGTTTCTCCCGGTGGTTCTTCTTCAGCTGTTTTCTCTGCGGATGAACTGGATATTGCTATGGATTTCGATACCGTGGCGGCTGCGGGTTCCATGCTTGGAACTGCGGGAGTAACGGTGATGGACGAAACGGTGAGCATGATCAAGGTAGCCCAGAATCTTGCTCATTTCTACAGGGACGAGTCTTGCGGACAGTGCGTTCAGTGCAGAGAAGGGACATGGTGGCTTGAGAAGATACTTAGGGAGATTGACGAAGGTAAGGGGGCTATTGAGCACCTCGACATAATACTTGACGCGTGCTCGCAGATGAGGGGAACGACCATATGCGCCCTTGCCGACGGCTGCGCCATGCCCATTGAATCGATAGTGAGAAAATTCAGGGACGAGTTCGAAGAGCATATAAAAAGAGGACATTCTTAGCGCTCCTGGTTCAAAATACCAGCTAAAAGCTAACGGGCCGGTTAGAGAACAAAGAGTCGTATGGGGAGGTAGAGTAGATTTCAAACGAATTTCGGCGTCATCAGGGCATTGGGAGGCGTATTCCTGATGAAGTTTATTACGGTTTGGATGTGAAGCTGCCGAAAAAGGAGGCAGCTTGAAATTGTTCGGGAAAGAAGAGGGGATTTTTTCTTTTTTCTCGTCGATTAGGTCCACTCTTCTGGGTGACGTATTCGGTGGTGTTGCTTCCGCGATTGTAATGCTGCCGATGGCGTTGGCTTTTGGCGTTGCCTCTGGGCTCGGGCCGGTCGCTGGAATCTACGGAGCCGCTGCGGTGGGATTTTTTGCTGCCGTGTTCGGCGGTACGCCTTCGCAGATATCCGGTCCCACCGGTCCGATGACTATCGCCATGGCTGCGATTGTCACCCTGTATGCCGACAGTCTGGCGACCGCCTTCACTATCGTAATGCTGGCCGGTCTGATACAGATCTCCCTGGGATTCCTCCGGGTCGGCACCTTTGTGAGTTATACTCCCTACTCCGTGATTTCCGGCTTCATGACCGGAATCGGCACAATTATCATAATTCTCCAAATCCTGACCATTCTCGGTGCCGATCCGGTTCCGGGAGGGCCACTTGTCCAGATCACGGCTTGGCCGGATGCCATTGCCAATCCCAATCCGCACGATCTCGTCGTTGGGTTGACCGCCTTGGCTGTCTGCGTTTTCTGGCCCCGCCGGATACGACGCTTCCTGCCCCCGTTGCTGGCCGCCTTGGTGATTGGCACCTGCGTTGCGTTCTTTGGGCTCACCGAGGCACGAACCATCGGTGCGATTCCTATGGGCCTGCCTGTGTTCCAGGCACCGCAGATGGAATGGGGCCTGATCGGGAGTTTTGTGGAGCTGGCACTGATCCTCGGGCTTCTCGGTTCCATCGACAGCCTGCTGACCTCGTTGGTAGCGGACTCCCAGACCCGCACACGTCACAATCCCAACAGGGAGCTCGTGGGGCAAGGCCTCGGCAATCTGGCGGCCGGTGTTCTAGGTGCGTTGCCGGGGGCAGGTGCCACTATGGGTACCGTTACCAGTATCCGGGCCGGCGGGCGCAGCCCGCTGGCGGGTGCCCTGGCCGCGGTTCTCCTGCTCGGCCTGCTGCTCGGTTTCGGCTGGATTGCCGAACCAATCCCGCTCGCTGCTCTGGGCGGCATTCTTATTAAAGTCGGTTGGGATATTATTGACTGGCGCTTCGTCGTCCACCTGCGGGCGATCCGCCTTGAGTACGTTCTTGTAATGCTCCTCACCTTGCTTGTGACCGTGTTTGTCGATTTAGTTACCGCCGTCGCACTCGGTTTGATCGCGGCGGGTGTTGTGCACTCAAGAGACTTGGCGCGTAGCGAACTGCAAAGCGTGGTTTCTGTACCACTCTTGGATCTCGAGTCTTTTTCGTCTCTGGAAGACATCGATCCCTACGACCTGCCGGTCGGACTCATCAAGTTGAGGGGAAGTTTCTCGATCGCTTCCGCAAACGAACTGACCCGAGTGATTGCTGCGGACATCGAGGATCACGACATCATCATCCTCGATTTTTCCGAGACCACCGGTGTGGACGATAGCGCCGCACTGGCGATCGAGGAACTTGTCCAAGCTGCCATCGACGACGACACTGCCTGCGTTGTATCGGGCCTGTCTGGTGACGTTGCCAGGACGCTGCAATCTCTCGAAGTCTTCCGCCGTGTCCCTGCTGGACACTTCGTGGACAGTCTTGATGAGGCGAAGCAGTTGTCTAAGGATCTCCTCCACGAATGCAGTGCCGATGGAACGAAGCTCAGCGAGGAAGGATGAACGGTGCCGCGTAAATGAAGAGTGCAAAACGTCGAAGGCGGTGAGCTAGGGCTCAGCTTGACTTCATGCCCATTGAATCAATAGTGAGGAAATTCGGGGACGAGTTCGAAAAAAAGAGGGCAGTCTTAGGATTTGCGGGAGATATTGAGTGTGTTCAGCCTTAGAAGGGTTGATTAATGCAGAGATTTTTGATATTCGAAATCCCTAATTCAGGATGAGCGGCTTTCCGAATCCTCTGGAAAAATTTTTTTTATATCTTTTTCTCGGACGATCTCGCCGTTCCTGAAAATAGCTACCGAACCAGTGGTTTCTATTGCCCGGCGACGAGCGCGTTCAGATGCTCTTAGCATTGCCGCATCCGCACCAGCTAAATCCGGGTCCCGCAACTTTTTGCTTGGGTCGTGGCTTCCCTGATTTCTCGTGGTCATAATTGATTCTTCTCCGACAACAGTACGGGAGAATCTCCCGAATTCTCATATATTACCCATTCATCTACTATATCTCTATAGATTGAATTGAAATTGTTCCATCCTGAATAGAATCGCCTACGAACGGTTTGTTCCGGCACATCATGTCCTCCTTCAACGACCCGCTGGCTGACGCGTTCTATAGCCATCTCAGGTGATGGCAATCTCAGGAAGAGCAGCTTTACTAGGTACCCCTCTTTTTGCCAAAGAGGAATCAGGCGGGTGTAGCTACGGCCGCTCAGTGTGGTCTCAAAGGCGAAGCTCTCTCCTTTTTCCACGCAATCGTGAATCATCTTCAGCATCAGTCTGCCTGCCTGAAGAGCGGCGAGGTCCGGTTGAAGCGGATTCAGACCCGCCGCTATCAGGTCTGCGTTTATGAAAGTCGGGCAATGTGCCTCGTTAGGCAGAAACTCCGTAGCGAAGACCGTTTTTCCGGCGCCGTTCGGTCCCGCGATAATGAAAATTCTCTTTGATTCGTTCATGCGACCCTCTTTCTGTAGGTCTGTTGCCTCGTGCAGTGTTACGCTGCGGATATTTAATGGAATTCGCCCCTGTGCTCCATTATCCTTCTTCAAGGGATCTTCTGAGCGTTTGGTTCACAACTGCGGGGTCGGCTTTCCCCTTGGTCGCCTTCATAGCCTGACCGACGAAGAATCCGAGAAGCTTAGTATCTCCGGCTTTGTACCTTTGAACTTCCTTCGGATTTTCTTTGATTATTTTCTCTATAATCGAAGAAATCTCGCCTTCATCCGTGATCTGGGTAAGCCCCTTCTCCGCTACTATTTCTCCGGCGCGTTTACCTCCGCTTATCATCTCGGAGAATATTTCCTTGGCGGTCTTGCGGTTTATCTTTCCTTCCCCGATAAGGTTCAGCAGTTCGGCAAGATCCCCGGGCTTAACGGGAAATTCCGCTATCCCGTCCTCGTTTTCAATTTCTCTTAAAAGCTCGTTTAAAATCCAGTTGCTTGCCGTTTTATTGTCATTTGCGTGTTTTGCGCACTCTTCAAAGTATTCGGCAAGCGGTTTTGAGGATGAAAGCGTTTCCGCATCATTTTTCGGTAGGGAGAACTCGTCCACAAACCTTCTGAGTTTTTCGTCAGGTAGTTCCGGAAGGGAGAGACGGACTTCCTCCAGGTGATCTTCCTCCACGACTACCGGCAGGAGGTCAGGATCCGGGAAATACCTGTAGTCATGAGCCTCTTCTTTTGATCTCATCGCAAACGTGACCCCTTTTTGTGAGTCAAAAAGCCTTGTTTCCTGAACAACTTTCCCTCCGCTTTGAAGGACCGCCTCCTGCCTCTTTGTTTCATACTCTATGGCTCTTTGTATGAAGCGGAAGGAATTCAGGTTTTTTATCTCGGTTTTTGTCCCGAGTTCGCTCTGTCCTACCGGCCGCACGGAAACATTCGCGTCGCAGCGCAGGCTTCCTTCCTCCATGTTCCCGTCGCAGACCTCGATATATCTGAGGATTGTCCTAAGTTTCTTTACGTATTCAACCGCTTCTTCGGCGGTTGAGATGTCGGGCTCGCTTACTATTTCCACAAGCGGCACTCCTGCCCTGTTGAGATCAACGTGGCTTTCGAAGTCGGAGTATTCGTGCACCAGTTTCCCTGCGTCTTCTTCCAGATGTATCCGGGTTATTCTGATTTTCTTTTTGCCGTTCCCCGAATCTATCTCGAGATGTCCCCTAAGGCAAAGCGGCTCGTCGTACTGGGAAATCTGGTAGCCCTTCGGAAGATCCGGGTAAAAGTAGTTCTTCCTTGCGAATCTGGATTTCCGGGCGATTTCGCAGTTGGTCGCCAGTCCCGCTTTTATTGCGTACTCAAGAACCCTTTCATTAAAAACCGGCAGCACCCCCGGCATGCCCAGACAGACCGGATTCACCTGGGAGTTGGGGGGATTTCCGAATTTCGTTGAGGAAGAAGAAAATATCTTAGATTCAGTGGCGAGCTGTGCGTGTACTTCGAGACCGATTACCGCTTCGTATTGCATTGACCGTTCCTTCGGAGGAAATTTGATAAAGTAGCCGAGGGAAAATTATATATGTACTTGCCCAGCAGGCAACCTCTGGCCCGCGTATTTCTGTCTGGGGCAAGGAGCGGGTCTAGCGGAAAGCTCTCTCAACAGATTCATCTTTTTTTGACCTTTCGGTTCAAAAACTTTATTCTTTCTATTTATATTGGCATGTCTTCTTATTGATTGGTTTAGGTGAATTCAAACCAACCGGATATGCCGCTTTTTTCCAAATTCTCCGTACACCAGATTTAAATACAACTCAGAGGAGGACATTAAGATGAGAATTTTGGCAATTTTGGCTGTTTCTTTTTTCACTCTGTTTCTCTTCATGTCACTTCCCGCCCAAGCCGACGGCGACCAGAGCATAAAGGAGCAGATAGAGGAACTTAAGAAGAAGATAGAAAAGCTTGAGCAGCAGATGAACGCAAAGGCGTACGAGGCCACGGTGAAAGATTCTAAGGCCTGGTACAACAAGATGAAGGTAAAAACCAAAAAGGGCATCGGCCTTACTTTCCAGACCGCGGACAAGAACTACAAGCTCAGGATGGGCTTTTTTGGTCAGTTTCTGGCCAACTACACAGACCCTGAAGGAGATGACAATGAAGGTCTTGGTTCCAGTGTAAGAAGCCTCTGGTTGATCTGGAACGGTAACGCCTTCGCTCCCTGGATGAAATACACGTTTCAGTATGATCTCGCAGGTGGAGGGCTAAAGGATATGAGGCTTTCGTTTGCCAAGAACAAGATGTTCATTCCTACTGTGGGTCAGTACAAGGTTCCGTTTAACAGGGAGTTTCTTAACTCAATTACCGCCTTGCAGCTTGTGGGAACCTCGATCATAGACGATTACTTTCGGTATGGCAGGGATATCGGCGGTGGCGTTTACGGTTTTCTCGGCGACGGGATGATCCGCTATGATGCGGGTGTTTTCCAAGGCGAAGGTGCGAACCAGAAAAACGACACGGGCGACACCGGCATGCTCTGGGCAGGAAGAGTCCAGGCCTCTCTTCTGGGCGGAAACGCAAAGAAGGTAAAAGAGAATTTCGCCAAGAGGCCAACGCTCATGGTTGCAGCTGCTGTTGCGGGTATAGATGTTGAAGACGGCAGTGACGGCAATATCGGAATTCCATCCGGAGAGAGAGCGCTTGAAAGCGGCAGGGTAACTTCCTTTGCGGCGGACATAAACTACAGGGACCCAAGGTTCAACCTTACCGGTGAGTATATCGGAAGATGGGTGAATCCCGACGACGCCGGCGTAGGCACTGCCTATGATTCCGGGTTCAGGGTTCAGGGCGGTTTCTTCCTCCTTCCGAAAAAGATCGAGCTTGCCTCTAGGTACGCGATGGTCATGTTTGACGACGATGTTCCGGGAGTAGACGGCGATCTTGACAACGTATGGACGTTCACCCAGGGTCTTAACTACTACCTAAGCGGAAACCACAGGTGGAAATTGCAGCTTGACTACACCTTCCAGAGAGAAGAGCATCTCACTGGCGCAGAGTCTGATGAGTCGATGGTAAGGGCGCAGGTTCAGACCTACTTCTAGGGATGCATTTAGAAGTATAGTCAAGTCTTGAGTATAGGAGCATAATCAAGCGGCAATCCGATAGTCTGTTTTCACCTCTGTTGTTTTGTCCATTGTTTGCCCGATTCCATCTTTAAATTTCGTTTTGGCGATATTGAATCTGGCTGGAGTCTTTATGCGTCTGAGAAATTTTCTGCAGTTCGGCGGAGACTTCGGAATTTCAGAGAGCTACGAGATATAAATCCCGATAGGCCTAGAAAGCAGCACGACCTATTGGCAGATGTCCTTTTCAGGCATTTTTAAAATCATAGATGAATTACTGCAGGATAGGCGGGTTTTCTGAACCAAGGGACTTTTCGATTCTTTCTCGGCAAAGCGCGTAACAGGTTGTTATTGGTATTTTCCTAATTCGAGTTCACGGTGTAATGTAGATTCCGGTACTCTTTTCACTGAGAAGGACCGATATGCAAGAGACAAAAGCCCTTATAATTTCTCCCCACCCTGACGATCTTGAAATAGGCATGGGAGGAACGGTCTGCCTGCTTCTGGAAAGAGGTATTGACGTGATTTCCGTTGTCGTTACGGATGGAAGAAGAAGTGCTAATCCTCTTGGTATCACGCAGGAGCAACTTGTGCGGACAAGGGAGCGCGAAGTCAGGGAATCATCAGAAATACTCGGAGTGGAGATTTCTCTTCTCGGGTTCTCCGACATGGAATCCGATTTGAACAAGCATGAATTCAGTTCTAGGATGGTGGAAATAATAACAGATCTCCGCCCGGGGGAGGTATACCTCCCGCATCCCGAAATTGACAAGCACAGAACCCACAGGACGGTTTCGCGTCTGACGCTTGATTGTCTTAAGGCGGCAATTAAGGAGACTACTTTTGAGAGCGAATGCTGGTTTTATGAGGTATGGACACCTTTTCCCTCATACGACCGTATCGAGGATATAACGTCTTTTGCCGACCGCAAGCGTCAGGCGATCGAGGCGCACAGGAGCCAGACTGCCTACAAGGACTACACCGACGGTATAATGGGCCTTAACAGGTACAGGGGTGCTTTTCACGATACCGCGGATGGATTCGCACCGCTTTGGGCCGAGGTTTTTATAAAACACGACTCCGAGTGATCCTATCTCGGGATGTATTTTCTTTTCCTTGACCAAAGGAGCAGGTCAAATTCATCAAGACTCATTCCCAGTTCACGGGCGGCATCCGCCATCAGGTTTTCCGTCTCGATGTACCTTCTCTTTGACAGGGGATATTTCATCTCGCCCGTGATCCCCAGTTCGGAAAGGGACACCAGGTTATTTCGGTCAAGAATCGCATAGCCGGAGAATCCCAGATTCCTCAGAAAATGGCTTGCCTGCATGTATCCGAGTCCT
This sequence comes from Candidatus Dadabacteria bacterium, assembly GCA_022819805.1. GTDB lineage: Bacteria > Desulfobacterota_D > UBA1144 > Nemesobacterales > Nemesobacteraceae > Nemesobacter. The sequence goes on along the minus strand of JAJEGO010000008.1, from coordinate 31,137 downwards.
TTTATTCCCGGGTTCTTTGCAAAGAAATCTCTTCTCTCCACCCTGTCTTCAAAGGAACTCACAAGCGATTTAAGAAGAAACCCGTGTTCTTTTTTAAGGTATTCCCTTGTAAAAACGATATAGCGGGAGGAGTTTTCGGCATATTTATGAATCGCTTCGATGCGGCCCAACAGTTCATCTTCTTCTCCCTTCGCAAGTTTTTCTCCCATGGCCCTAATGCACCGGTCGGCTATTTTGGGACCGACACCGGAACTCAATATGCAGAATGAGAGTTCATGGAATACCTGGAGGTCATCGGCCTTTTGGAAAGTCTCTTTGAATTCCGAAAGCCGCTTCCGTATTTCTTCTTTTCTGAGCCCGTAGAGTTCCAGGAGTTCCCGTTTTTGTTTCTCAGTCATACGAGGAGTTCTTTTTTCCGAGGCCTTATTTCAGTATTTCGCCTGTTTTTTCACTCCAGAGAAACAGATCCATTTCATCAAAATCAAATCCGTTTCTCTCGGAGAATCTCTTAAACTTGTTTTCAATCTCGATGTATTTCGACCTTGAGTGCGGTGCCCGCGGGGATTCCGTTATACCGAGTTCGAAAAGACACTGGAGTATGTGCTTGTCAAGTATTGCGTAACCACGAAAACCGATGTTTCTTAGAAAATGGCTTGCTTCCTTGAAACCGAGCCCCTTTACATCCTTGTTAAGGGCGAAAAAATCTCTTCTCTTGACCGGATCTTCAAACGACAGAAGAAGCGGCCTCAGCTTGAGTCCATATTCTCGGGCAAGATAGTCTCTTGTGTGGATCACGTGTTTTGAGCGCACGTTCGGAAATCTGTATAATCCCCGAAGTTTTGCCTTGAGTTCATCCTCGCTTGCGCTCGGAAGTATGCTTCTTACGGCGTTAACTGCACTGAGTCCCATTCTGGCGCTTGTTCCGGCCGTGAATATGCAGAAAACCAGTTCTTCGAAGATCACTTCTTCAGAAGCGTTTTTAATGATGTTTTCAAATTCCTTGAGCTTGTGTTGTATCTCGGGGGTTTTTTGCGGAAGGGTTTCCTTTATTGACCGTACTGTCAACATCCGGGGCTTACTTGTAAATGACCAGATTTCTTCCGGCGATCAGGGTGGTTGAGGACATGTTGTTCCACCTCTTGATCTGGGAGACCGAGACCCTGTAGCGAAGCGCCAGTTCGCTCAGAGTGTCGCCGGGGATTATCTTGTGGTTCATTTTCCTCGGAACGTCGCGCGATACGTAGGTGGATGAGAGTCTCTGGGGAATAGAGAGGGTTTTCCCCGCTATTATAAGCGAACCCTTGAGGTTGTTAGCCCTTTTTATCGCATCGATGGAAGTTCCGTATCTTTTCGCCAGAAGGTAAATGTTTTCCCCAGGGCGGATCTTGTGCTTTACGTATACGAGATTTCCTCTCGAGGGTATCTTAAGCCTTTGTCCGGGACGTATGATCGAACTGGAAAGGTGGTTTGCGTACTTGAGTTTCTCTACAGACGTTCCGAATTTCCTGGCTATTTTCCATAAGCTGTCATCCTGTCTCACCGTGTATCTTGTGGGCCTTGTCCTGAAAGGAATTTCAACGTCCTTGAGGGCAATTACCTGGTCTTGGACTGAAATGAGCTTCTTTGCGTAGTCTTTAGGAACATTAAGTTCATAAGTTCCTCCGGGAGGAGTGGAGAGTCCTATAAGCGAGGGGTTGTATTTGGAAATTTCCTTGTATCCCATGTCAAGCAGGTTGGCGATTTCCGCAATGCTCTTTCTGGGCGGAACGCTCACGGCTAGATAATCTTTCTCCATTTTCGTGACCCTGAAGCCGTATTTCTCAGGGTTCTTGGCTATTATCAAAGCGGCGTTGAATTTCGGCAGGTAGTTTCTTGTTTCCCTCGGAAGCTTTCTCGAGAGTGTCCAGAAATCGGTCGAACCCGTTTTCCTAATGGCCCTCGATACTCTTTTCTCTCCGCAGTTGTAGCCCGCGAGAGCAAGTTCCCATGAACCGAATTCCTCATGCATCTTCTTGAGATATTTGGCCGCTGCCAAGGTTGATTTCTCTACGTTCATCCTCTCGTCTACCCAGTAGTTTACTTTGAGTCCGTATTTCAGGCCGGTCGGTCTTATGAATTGCCAGAGCCCGACGGCGTTTTTTCTTGAAACGGCCCTAGGGTTAAACCCGCTTTCTATTAGAGGGAGGTAAGCAATGTCTGAGGGAATTCCCTCGGAGCGGAGGATTTCCTTGATTTCCGGGAGAAATATGCCGGACCTTTTGAGGATCTCGGCGAAGTTTTTCTTCCCTTTTCCCGATGAGAACCGGCGTACGTAATGTTCAACTCTTGAGTTTCTCTTTACCTCGAATTTTATGTCCTCATAACTTTGTTGGGGATTTGTCCGTCCGACTGCCGAAGTTTCTTGAGTACCGAGCTCTATCTGGGGAACCTGCGGGATTTGCTTGGCGGATTCGGAAGATAACTGGGTTGCGGTATCAGGGCTTTTTTCCGCAATTTTTCTGACTTCTTCGGGCTCTTCGGTTTGCCGTGCTGACTCGATGAACTGGTTCTGTCCTTCTTGCGAAAATGGGGTTGGCCCCAGTAAATCCTTGCTGAGTGCGGTAGCGGAATCCCACGGCAGAAAAACGATGAAAACGGCGCAAAGTGTAAAGATTAAGCTAGAGTTAATTCTGTCTGAAGTAAATTTATGCATGTATATTCGCAATTTTGAATCAATGGCGGGAACGGCAATCCCCGAATAGAGCCTTCCGGTTTATTTTTCCGTTAGTTATTTGTATAATAATTGTAACCACATGGTTCTAGTAGTCAAAGTAAGTTGTGGAAAATTTCGTAAAAATGAGATTTTCCAGATTCTTGTTTTCTTGAATTTTTCATAAGGATTTTTCCTGAAACGCGCCGGGAGTTGTAAGTTGAGCAAAAAAACCATTGCGGTCCTTTTCGGCGGTATTTCGGTTGAGCATGAAATATCGCTTGTTTCCTCAAAGTTCGTCATCAGTAACCTCGACCCTTCAAAATTTGCTCTGCTGCCGATTTTCATTTCCAAAGAGGGTCGCTGGCGGAGAGCCGTTATTGAGAACTGGCCTGAGGGGGAATCTCCCGCCCTGATTCCCGATTCCGAAATTGTACCCATGCTCCAAGGTTCTCCTCCCGGTCGTCTTGGTGAAGTAATCGAAGGAGAGATAACCAAAATCTTTTCCGTGGATCTTGTTTTTCCCGTTCTTCACGGAACCTTTGGCGAGGATGGGTCGGTACAGGGCCTGATTGATCTTATGGGTGTTCCCTGCGTGGGAGCGGATTTGCTCGGGTCTTCGCTTTGCATTGACAAGACGGTTTCAAAAAACATCCTCAGGGATAACGGCATTCCGGTAGTTCCCTTTCTCGGTTTCTCAAAAACCGGATGGGAAAACGATAAAGAAGCAATTCTCTCCCGCATAGAGGACGAAATAGGCTTTCCCTGCTTCATAAAATCCTCGAACCTCGGTTCAAGCGTAGGAGTTTCGAAGGTGGATTCTCCCGGGGCAGTTTCCGATGCTGTGGAGGCTTCTTTTGATTTTTCCGAGAGGGTGATTGTTGAGCGGGCCGTATTGAATCTAAGGGAAGTCGAGGTAAGCGTAATGGGAAATCAGGATCCAAAAGCATCGATTCCAGGGGAACTTCTTGTGCAAGGAAGTTTTTACGATTACGAAAAGAAGTACCACGACGAATCCACGGAATTTCGGATTCCCTGCGACCTTGACCAGGGGGTTCAGGATGAAATCAGGGCTCTCGCTCTTGCTTCCTATTCCGCTCTTTGTTGCACTGGTATGGCAAGGGTGGATTTCCTGGTCGATGCCGGTACGGAGCAGGTATTTGTTAGCGAGATAAACACGATCCCGGGTTTCACGCCCATAAGCATGTACCCGAAACTTTGGGAGGCAAGCGGGATTCCCGTCGGGGAGATGCTCGAGATGCTGGTTGAGCTTGCGGAGCAGAGACATCGGATGAGAAGAGAGCTCAGAACGGACTTCTCGGACTTCCAGTAGAGCTCACTTGCCGAGAATATCGTTTTTCTGTCCCCGGAAAAGCACTAGGAAAACGACTCCGGCGATTATGGAAGCTCCCCCCAGAAGCTTCGTTATCGACGGCAGGTCGTCGAAGAAAACGTGTGCGAAAATCAGCACAAAGATTGATTCCATCGGCATAACGGCCGTTGTTCTTGAGATATCAAGCAGCTTTATGGCGTGAAACTGACTTCCTTTGGCTATGTACGCTCCGCACGCCCCTCCGCCCGCCATTATAAGCGCCTGATTTAGACTGGGGGGCTCGAAGGTTCCGGTGGCTATAAGGTAGAGGAAAAGAACAATCGAGACCCCTAGGGTCCTGAGAGTCGCGACTGTGAGCATGTTGAGGTCCTGCGCTATCTTCTTTACCATGAAAGAGAGAAAGGAATACAAAAATGCGGCCCCCAGAGCCATGGCCGTCCCGAAGATGAGGTAGTCTTCTCTCTGATAGGCGACTACCGCTCCTCCGGCCACCGTCATCGCTATTCCTATGCTTTCTCCCTTGTTAAGTCTTTCCCCGAGGAAAATTATGCCGAGCAGAAGCGCAAAAAGCGTCTGGGCTTTCATCAGAAAGGAGGTAAGGGCCGGTCCGATCGTCCAGAGCGCCACCATCCACAAGGCGGCTCCGGCCGAGGTTATAACGGAACTCCAGATGAAAATGTCACGGTACTTGCGGATTCTTTTAAGTTCTTCTCTCTGCGCGCGAAGAAATGGGAACAGGATCAGGGCGACTATAAAAGCCCCGAAGAACCAAAAAAACGTAGTGGTCTCGGGGTGAAGATCGCTTCGCTCAAGCGCCTTTCCTATGGCGTAGGAGAGTGCCGTGAAAAAAGCGGTGGCTATCAGAAAAAGATAGCCCTTTATGGGGAGCCTATCTTTTTTCTCAGGTTTGTTCATGAACGTTACTGTTTCTCCATAACGAGGCTATTACTCCGCCCGAGATATTATGCCAGATGCTGAAAAGCGCGGCAGGAAGGGCGGAGAGATAACCGAAATGCAGCTGGGAGAGAGCCGCCGCGAGCCCGGAGTTCTGCATTCCCACTTCTATGGATATCGCCCTGGCGCTGCTTTCCCGAAAGCCCAGCGCCTTTGCCATAAGATAACCGCAGATAAGTCCCAGGGCGTTATGAATAACTACTACAAGGAAGACCACGGCACCGATGGTTTTTATGGATTCTGCGTTAAGAGCCACGACTATTCCTACGACAAACGCTATCACGAGAGACGATACGGAGGGCAGGAAGGGCAGTACGGTCTCTGATTTTCTCCCGAGCAGTTTCCTCAAGACCACTCCGAAAAGCACCGGCAACAGTACTATCTGAAGCGCGGAGATAAAAAGATCCGCAACCGGAACATCTATCCACCTTCCCGCGTAAACGTACATCAGTGCGGGCAGGAGAAACGGGCAAAGGAGCGTTGAAACTGAAGTCAGCGTTACGGAAAGCGCGAGGTCGCCCCTTGCCAGATAGGTAATCACGTTTGACGCCGTTCCCCCGGGACAGGAACCCACAAGAACGATTCCGACCGCGATCAGCGGGTTTATTCCGAACGCGAGGGCGAGCAGGAAGCCCAAAAGGGGCATCACGACGTATTGAGCGCAAACGCCCACCAGAATCTCAAGCGGTCTTAAGAAAACCCTTCTGAAGTCATCTATTCTCAGCGTTATCCCCATCGCAAACATTATCACCGCGAGCATGGGCACTATGAGGAAGCCGAGATCCTCGAAAACGGAGGGGGAAAAGTACGCGACGGCCGAGAACAGTATTATCCAGAGGATGAAGAACCTTGTTATGAGGTCGTTTAACGAAGTTAGAACACCTTGTACAGAATTCAATTTTGTTTGTTACCGTCGGGGCAGCCGGGGAAGCGATTTCTAGGTTTTATCGCTTCGGCTCAACTCCGATTGCTATTTTTGAGAACCCCTGGGTTTTCGCGAGATCCATGGTGCTTACCACCGGACCGTGCATGGCCTCGGAATCCGCCCTTATTATTACCAGGGTGTCTTTGTTGGGTATCTTCTGAAACTCCCGCTTTAAGGAGTTGGCGGAACGCATAAGCACGTCGTTGAAGTAAACTTTTCCGTTTTTGTCAATGTGTATGTTTACGTCTTTTATCTCAACGATTTCGCCGGTCGCCTTCGGGAGGTTGACTTTTATGCCGCTTGATATGGCGAAATTGAGCGTAAGGGCAAAGAAAATAAGGAGGTTGAAAATCACGTCCACTATGGGAGCCATGTCTATGCCGGACCTGCTACCTGATTTTCTCTGCGAGAAGTTCATAGAGATGCCTTTGCGGAAAAAGCTTCCAGTATTTTTTTGCCTTCGTCCTCAAGCTCGGAGATTATCTCCTTGAATTTTCCGTCTGTGTATTTGTAGGCTATGAGCGCCGGGATCGCTATCGTGAGTCCAAGAGCCGTTGTGTAAAGAGCTTCTGAGATGCCTCCGGCAAGGGAGGGCGGATCCACTATATCCTTCTCCGATATTACGGCGAACACTTTTATCATGCCCGATATCGTTCCTAGAAGTCCTATCAGAGTACTTATGCTGCTTATGGTGAGCAGAGTCTCGATATATTTCTCAAGGCCCTGTGCCTCGGCCTTTCCGGCTTTTTCAACGGCTTCGTGCATCTCTTCCTTCGATTTGCCCGAGTTCTGTGAGGCCGCGAGAGCTATCTTGGCCACTGCGGAATCGTTTGACGCGCAAAGCGTTTTCGCTTCTTCAAGCCCTTTTGTTTCAACGGTGTTGTAAAGGCTTGAAAGGAATTCCTCGGGGAGAAGCTTTTTGCGCTGGAGCGTGTGAAGCTTCTGCAGAAAAATCGCAAGCCCGAATATAGAACATAGAACTAGAGGGAAAATATATATTCCACCCTTGGTAAACAGATCGATAATTGCATCCATGGGAATTTGTCCTTATAGAGAGGTTTTGCTCCGAAGTTTAGGTTTTCGATACGACCAAACCATTATAAAACAAATCCGGGTTTTGTCCAAGTAGAATTTGACGAGGCATTCTGGTTCTCTTGTCGTTAATCGTTTCCACTGTTTTTTTCGGGTAAGTTTTCTACTTTCAAACCTGCGGGGATTTACTTATATGATGGCTTCCGATTTTGAATACACCAACGGCGAACTTTACGTTGAGGGAGTTCCCGTAAGGAAAATATGCGAGGATTTTGGAACTCCGGTCTATATCTACAGCCACAATTCCATCCGCTCAAGCTTCCTTGAGTACAAGGAGGCGTTTTCTGAAATCGATCCCCTGATCTGCTACTCCGTAAAGGCGAACTCCAATATATCCGTGCTCAAGATTTTCTCCTCCATGGATTCCGGTTTCGATATAGTCTCCTCAGGGGAACTGCAGAGGGTTGTTGCTGCCGGGGGAGACACCTCGAAAGTGGTGTTCTCGGGAGTCGGGAAGACCGAAGAGGAGATAGAGGCCGCCATCCGCTCCCGGATACTTTTTTTCAACGTGGAATCCGAAGAGGAGCTTCAGAAAATAAACGAAGTGGCTCTTTCCGTCGGGGAAAAAGCCCCGGTTGCGATAAGGGTGAATCCCGATGTTGACCCCGATACCCACCCGTACATATCAACGGGTTTTGAGAAGAGTAAGTTCGGAATTGGGATCGAAAAAGCGGTGGATGTATACAGAAACGCTTCGCTGATGAAGGGGGTTGAGATAAGGGGAATTGACGCCCATATAGGTTCCCAGATATTTGATCTTTCATCGTTTTCAGAGTCCATATCGAAGCTCGTCTATCTCGCCGACAGGCTCGGGAGCGACGGGATTGAAGTTTCTTACATAGATATAGGAGGGGGTCTTGCCATAAGCTATGAGAGCGAGGAAAAGCCCCCGGCGAAATCAGAGTACGCCCGGGTTTTCGAGGAGCATCTTCGCGATACCGGTTACGGATTGGTCCTTGAGCCCGGGAGATCGATGGTTGGCAACGCGGGAATAATGGCCACTAGGGTGCTTTACGTTAAGGAAGGAACTTCGAAGAAATTCGTGATAGTTGATGCCGCGATGAACGACCTCGTAAGACCCGCATTCTACGACTCCTTTCACCGCATAGAAACGGTGCGCGGGAAAGATTCCGGATCTTCCGAGGTGGTGGACATAGTCGGACCCATATGCGAATCCGGCGATTTTCTGGCAAGAGACAGGAGTTTTCCCACGGTTTCCGCGGGCGAACTGCTTGCGGTTTTCAGCGCGGGAGCCTACGGTTTCGTGATGTCGTCTAATTACAATACAAGACCCCGGGCTGCCGAGGTTCTTGTGAGCGGTGAGAGGTACTGCGAGATAAGGGCAAGGGAAACTCTTGAGGACCTGCTTAAAGCCGAGAGCATCGCGGAGTTTCTCTAGTATTGAGATGGTGTTGCTGTGCCAGTGCCTGGGGTTTAAGTCATGAAACAGGGTTTTAACGGACTCAGAGTAACGTCTTTTGAAAGTCGCCGCTGCGAGGAGATGAAAAAACTTATCTCCTATCATGGCGGCGTGCCTAGGGTCGCGCCCTCGATGAGGGAAGTTCCCGATCTTAGGAGTCCTTACGTTGACAGGTTCGCCGAAGACCTTTTCTCGGGCAACGTTGATATTCTTGTTCTTATGACGGGGGTGGGCACCCGAATTCTATCCGACATGGTGATCGCGGAGTCTGGGGAGAAGAGATATATCGATGCCCTGCGCGAAACGACAATTCTTGCAAGAGGCCCGAAACCCGTTGCGGCGCTTCGCAAATTGGGGATAAGGCCGGATATCACCGTTCCTGAGCCGAACACGTGGAGGGATATACTCACCACTTTTGACCGCAGGGACATGTCGCTTGAAACCCTGGTAGTGTACGTTCAGGAGTACGGCGTTTCCAACGAAGAATTTCTCGCTTCCCTTGAGAGAAAGGGGGCGGACGTAAGAAGAATTCCCATTTACAGGTGGGCACTGCCGGAGGACCTGGGCCCCCTCCAGGATGCGGTGAGGGCCATATCCGAGGGCACAGAGGACTGTCTTCTGTTCACAAGCTCCCGGCAGGTATCAAACCTCTTTGAGATTGCGGGCAAGGAGGAGTGCGGGGCCGGCTTCATGGAAGGAATAAAAAAAGCTCTTGTATGTTCAATCGGGCCGACCACCACGGAGACGCTCAGGGAAAATGGGATATCCGTTGACTACGAGCCCGACAGCCCGAAGATGGGAAATCTGGTGAGAGAGGTGGCCAGAAGGTCATCAGCGCTTCTGGCGAAGAAAAGAACGGCTTTTCAAAACGGGGTCGATACGCAAAACTGGAACCGCACGCAGATGGTCTGGTCGGGGGACGAAGCGCAGTCCCAAAGGAGAGAAATCACGTCTTCGGGGGCGTTTATGAAGGCGTGTCGCCTTGAAAAAGCCGATCATACTCCCATCTGGCTTATGCGCCAGGCGGGCAGGTTTCTTCGGGAATACCGGGAAGTCCGCTCCCGCGTTTCGTTCAAGGAATTTTGCAAGACTCCCGATATGGCCTCGGAAATCACGCTCATGGTGGTTGACCGCTTCGGCGTGGACGCGGCCATCATTTTCTCAGACATACTGCTCATACTGGAACCCTTGGGACTTTCCCTTGAGTATTCGAGCGTCGACGGTCCCGTGATAGCCAAGCCTCTTAGGACCCGAAGGCGCATAGAGGCCCTGAGGGACTTTAACCCGGAAAGCATGAGTTTTGTCTACGAGGCCCTGCGTACCACAAGACGGGCGCTTGCTCCCGAAGTTTCGCTTATTGGTTTTAGCGGCGCTCCGTTTACGGTGGCTTCCTATGCGGTTGAGGGAAGCGGCTCGAAAAACTACGTCAACACGAAAAAACTCATGTATGGAGATCCTTCCCTGTGGGAAAGGCTGATGGATGTTCTGACTGCGAGCATTTCGGATTATCTCTGCGCCCAGATAGATGCCGGGGCCGATGCCGTGCAGATTTTCGACAGCTGGGTAGGGTGTCTCTCACCGGCGGACTACGAAAGATTCGTTTTCCCCCACGTAAAGAAACTCATCTCGGCGCTTCCGCCGGACGTTCCGGTAATATTGTTCGGAACCGCAACGGGTTCCCTGCTGGAACTCATGGGGAAAACCGGAGCGGGGGTTATTGGTCTTGACTGGAGGGTCGATATTCTTGACGGCTGGCGCAGGGCCGGCAGTTCTCTTGCGGTTCAGGGGAATCTTGATCCCGTTTCGATGCTCTCGACCCCGTCTCACGTCGTGGGAGAGGCGAGGAAGATACTTGACAGAGTGGGAGGGATGCCCGGGCACATATTCAACCTGGGTCACGGAGTGCTCCCGCAGACACCGGTTGATAACGTTCTCAGGCTGATCGACGAGGTTCACGAATATTCCGCGCGGGGGGAGGTCTAGAAAAAAGCTCCATGCGAAATAATTTTGATGCCGTAATGATGATCGGATACGGCGCTCCCGAGAAAAAAGAGGACATAATGCCCTTTCTCAGGAACGTGGCGAGCGGGAGACCGATACCTGAGGACAGGCTGCGGGAAGTCGCCCATCACTACGAAATTTTCGACGGAAAATCTCCGCTCAACGAATTCACTTACAAGCAGGCCCGGAAACTTGAGAAGCTCCTTTCAGTGTGGGGGTACGATCTTCCGGTTTACGTCGGGATGAGGAACTGGCACCCGTTCATTAAGGATTCCCTTGAGCAGATGCGGGAGGATGGAGTGAAAAATCTTATAGGCCTCATAATGGCCGTTTACCGTTCCGATGCTAGCTGGGAGAGGTACATGAGGGATGTGAGCGACGCCTGCGAAGATCTCAAGATGGAACTTCATGTGGAATATGTTCCACCACTTTTTAACCATCCTCTTTTCATAGAGGGTTCTGCGGCCAAGGTGGTGGAGCAAATGCGCGGTATTCCCGAGAGCAGGTTCGATACCACCATGCTTGTGTTTACGGCTCACAGCATTCCCAAGAGAATGTCGGATTCATCCCCTTATGCTTTGCAGTTTGAAACTTCCGCCATGCTGGTGGCGGATAGAACTGGCCACAAAAAATGGATGATTGCCTATCAGAGCAGGAGCGGTTCTCCGAACGAGAAGTGGCTTGAACCGGATGTGTGCGACGTGATAGGGAACCTTGCTGACCGGGGGTTTACGGACATTGTGATTCAGCCGATAGGGTTTGTGTGCGATCATATTGAAGTCCTTTTCGATATAGGGGTTGAGGCCACCGAAGCCGCGCGCGAGCGCGGGGTGAACCTCTACAGGGCCGAGACCGTAAACGATGATGATCGCTACATAAAGGCCTTGGGTGACGGGGTGCTGAGGCTCATCGATTCAGAAAACTCCCGGCAATAAGTGTAAGATAGTTCGGTATGAAAGTCGCGATTGTCGGCGCAGGAATCTCGGGTCTTTCCTCTGCTCACTACCTGAAAAAGCTTTGCCTGGAGGGGGGTGTCCCCCTTGAGCTTGTTCTTTTCGAGTCTTCCACACATCCGGGCGGGGTTCTTGATACAGTAAAAAAGGAGGGCATGGTTCTTGAACTCGGGCCCGACTCCTTTATAACGTCAAAGCCCTGGGCGCTTGATCTTGCAAAAGAACTCGGACTTGGGGATTCGCTCCTTGGGGTGGGTTACGGTCGCGGGAAAAACACATTCGTATACTACGGTGGAAAACTTTTGCCACTTCCCGAAGGTTTTTTCCTGATGGCTCCCTCGAAGCTTCTCCCGTTTCTGCGTAGCGGACTGTTCAGTGCCGGGGCTAAGCTCAGGGTGCTTTTTGAACCCTTAGTTCCGCAAGGTAGCGGAGGGGACGAAAGCATCCGTTCTTTTGTAGAGAGGAGATTCGGGAGGGAAATCTTCGAAAAGGCCGCCCAGCCTCTTCTGGGCGGAATTTACATGGCTGACCCTGATAAGCTCAGCCTCTCGGCCACCATGCCCCAGTTCCTTGAGATGGAGCGGCGAAGCGGAAGCGTCCTTTGGGACCTTCTTCGAAATCCCCCCACGTCCCGGGGGGAAAGCGGGGCCAGGTACGGTCTTTTTCTCACTCCGGCGGAGGGTATGTCCGTTATCGTCGAAAGACTTTGCAGGAGTGCCGAATTTGCAAGGCAGGATTACAAGACCCCGGTCCTTTCCCTTAAAAAATCAGAAAAGGGATGGGTTCTAGGCTCTGATCGTGGGGAGGAGGAGTTTGACGCTGTCATCCTGTCCGTTGGGGCCGGTGCGGCCGGTCTGCTGCTTTCCGATGTCGACCCGCAGCTTGGAACCAGCCTCTCGGGCGTGCGATATGTCTCTTCTGCCGTTGTGACCCTTGTTTTCGATGAAAAGGATTTCCGCGGTCTTCCAGAATGCTTGGGGATCATAATTCCTTCTGCGGAGGGAATGAACCTCGTTGCGTGTTCGCTTTACAGCCGCAAGTTCCCCGGAAAGTCTGGAAGGGGAAAAGTGGTGATAAGGTGCTTTCTCGGAGGAGAGCTTAACCCTGATGCGGTGCTTTGGGATGAGGAAGAAATAAAAACTGTCTTAAGGGAAGAACTTGCGAGAATTTTCGGATTCGATAACCACCCGGCGGAGATTTATATCAGGAGGTATAAGATGTCCATGCCGCGCTTTGCACTGGGACATAAAGAGGAAATCTCGGGGGTTATGCACAGGCTTTCACGCCACTCTGGGCTTGCGCTTTGCGGAGCGGCTTATTTTGGGGTTGGCATTCCCGACTGCGTGCATTCGGGGGATCTGGCTGCCCGGAAAGTTTACGCTGACATGGTCCGCTGAAAAGTCGTGATTCCGGCTATGATCTCGGTTGAGGGAGCGGCACCGATTTTTTTAAGGGAGAATATTTTTTCAAGAATGTTCATTATTCGCATAAGGTGACCCGACCGGATTTTTCGCTAGAAATGGTACTTGACCAAGGCGTTAAGGTTTTTTTCATCCACGTCTTTGATGCCGAACTTGTTCAGCCAGAATTCGTACTCGATACCGAGATATAACCTCTTTTCAAATCCAAGCGCCCTTGCCACGTTTATCTTGAACTGCGAAGAGAAATGAAACTGCGACGAGGAACCGTCGTCCGTCAGGAACCAGTAGTCGATGAAGCCGTCGTAGAGAAGCTCAAGCTCCCCGATGCTCATCGGTATGGCCCAGACTGGAGTGATCTGGAATCCTCCTTGTTCGTGTGCGTGGAAGTGCGCGACAAGATTCCTGAAGCCGGGAAGGTCCATGGCCACCGCGCCTCCCACCAGGATATTCGTGAAATCTTCAGCGAACTCCACCGTGCCCGAGAGGTATAAAGCCCTGATGAATCCACGCTCGAAGGAAACGAGCTTCAGGCTTGGTATGATTTCCATGTAAGTTTCCTCGTCTCCGTTGTCCGAATGCAGACGGTCAATGAAAACAAAGACGTCTCCCCACGTATGGTCGCTGAAATGTTCGTAGGTGAATACGGTTCTTTCTCTGTCACCCAGCTCGTAGTCATGTCCCCTGAGAACTGTGAGGCTGTTGTCGGCGAAAAGCACTTCCGCGCGGGATTCAGAAACCTTAAGGAACGTAGCGCAGAGAACTGCCAATATCAAGAATCCGTAAAGATTTTTCATCTTTCTGTATAGAACCGGCAACTAGCCTGTGAAGCTGATTCCCGTGGAAATATTTTCACATTATAGCCAGAGACATACAGGAAACCAAGAGGATATGGTAACCGGTTCAGGGTGATTTCACGCTAACGCGGGCAGCCGGCTCTATGCCGATCCGAAGCTTTCCGTACTTATTCGCCGCTACCTCGGCCCCGAAATTCTCCTTTTCTGTTTACAAAGATTTTTACTGTGGCACAATTAAACGCCTGTTACCGCCGATGTAGCTCAGTCCGGTAGAGCAGCTCACTCGTAATGAGCAGGTCAGGGGTTCGAATCCCCTCGTCGGCTCACTTCCACCTTGGCAACTAACTGCGTAATACAGCCAATGGCGAGTCTTTTATCAAAGGAACGTATCCTTAGAGGTCCGGAATTCAACCGCTGGCTGGTTGTGCCTCCCTCTGTTGCGGTTCACCTGTGCATTGGATCGGTTTACGCCTGGAGCATATACAATCCCGCGTTAATTGAGACACTTGGTGTTGCCACTAGCGCTGCGGACGACTGGACCCTGCGCCAAGTAGTGTGGATATTCACCGTCGCGATCGTGTTCACTGGGCTTACGGCGGCGTTTGCCGGCAAATGGATTGAGAAGGTGGGACTGCGCACGGTCGGCGTGATGGCAGCATGTTTTTGGGGTGGGGGCTACATGCTCAGCAGTCTAGGTGTTACTTTGCATCAACTGTGGCTGATTTATCTGGGCTACGGTGTAATTGGCGGTATCGGTTTGGGTCTTGGTTATGTCTCCCCGGTCAGCAATCTAATTCGCTGGTTTCCGGACCGACGCGGCTTGGCTACCGGAATGGCAATCATGGGCTTCGGTGGCGGGGCGATAATCGCAGTGCCGCTTAAGGAATTTTTCCTCCAGTACTTTTACAGGGCGCCTCAATACTTGGGGACGGTCGACGCCGTCGATATGATCACTCATTCCGGCCGACGCTTTGCCGAAGTCGGCGGTCAGCTCAAGGAGGTCGTCGTCGCGGGGGCTGCCGATGCGGCACATATGCTGGCGCCTGGAGCCGAAGCGGCCGGGGTGTATATGGTTGGCACCGGTTCTGCGGGAGTCGCCCAGACATTTCTTCTTTTCGGAGTGGTTTATTTCCTTGTGATGATGGCCTCGGCATTTTTATGTCGTGTCCCGGTTCCGGGGTATAAACCGCAAGGATGGGAACCGCCGGCCGACGAAGATTTTAGCAAGCGGATGATCAGTCAGAAGGATGTGCATACGGATCAGGCGTTAAAAACACCTCAGTTCTACCAGGTGTGGATCGTGCTGTGCTTTAACGTTACAGCCGGCATCGGGATTATCTGTGTCGCCAAGACAATGATGACCGAGATATTCAGTAACGCGCTTCCGGACATTGTTGACGTCACCTTTGCTGCCACTTATGTCTTCATGATCGGCGTGTTCAACATGCTGGGGCGCATTACGTGGGCGAGCGCTTCCGATAAACTCGGGCGGCGCAATACGTGTTCGATGTTTTGCATAGTCGGTCTTTTGTTGTATTTGTCCATTCCCGTGGCCGCCCATCAGGTGAATCTTAATCCTTCGATTTTCTGGCTGTTAATGTTTTACGCGGCGACGATGATAATTTTCACTTTCTATGGAGGTGTCTTCGCTACCGTTCCGGCATATCTTGCCGATCTGTTTGGTACTCGTTACGTCGGCGGCATCTATGGACGTTTGCTGACTGCTTGGAGCGTCGCCGGCGTGCTCGGTCCTCTGGCGGTCACCTCGCTTAGGGATCGTTCGCTTATGGTCGAAATCAATCACCTTGCCGAAAAGGTGTCACCGTATGAATTCGTCAAGACTTTCGGAGCCGGAGTTAACAACCTCGAGATACTGGTGCAAAATAAAACCGTAACGCTCGCGAAACTCATGGATATCGCGCCTGAGGGGACAGTGGACCCGACGGCTTCCTTGTACAACTCGACAATGTATGTAATGGCGGCGTTATTAATAATCGCTTTGATAAGCAACGTCCTGATAAGACCGGTTCACGAAAAACATCACATAAAGGACTGATGTGTGCTAGAGTGGAATAAAAGAGGGAGTGTCATGAAAACCGCAACATTGGCAGGTCTTTTTTCGTGCGCACTGATGTTGGTCGGCCTTTTTTTCGACTCTCATCCCGCCAGCGCGCACTATAAAGATTTCAACGTCCAGAGCGAAACGGCCGGCGACGTGGTGGCCGCGACGGGCGAGATGAAGGAGTCGACCCTGAAAAAATTTATGCTGCACGCAAAAGAGCATATCGAGAGCCTTGACTTTGTTACGGCATCAAGATTCCGCCAGGAGATGAGGCGGGAAGGGCTTTGGAAGTCCGGCTCCATCTATCTCATCGTCATGGATCCTGAAGATGGCCAGGTCTTCATTCACGGAAACGACAGAGAAGCGGAAGAAAGAAGCCTGTTCAGTCTTCCGACCGACACCGAAGGAATCGACATTGCGAGCCTGAAGCGGCTAAGCGCAGCCGCGGTCGCGGCGGCCGGGCGGGAAGTCTGCCTAAAGTATGACGATTCCGGCACGCAGAGATGGAGCTGCGCAGCCACGTATTTCTCCGGTCTGGACTTCGGCAAGCGGCTTCTTCTGGTTGCGGGCTATCATCATGATAAGCTGCCCGCACGAACTTTTGCCCAACTCCCGGGTTCAGATTACAAGCCTTCGATAACGGCCAGCGAGGTGCGCGACCGCGAGACCCTGAAGAAATTCGTGGAGGAGGCGATTAAAGCCTACAAGGTCTTCAGCGCGAGGCACTGCGTTGATTCCTCTGACCCGATGACTTGCGATCTTTCGAAAACTTCACTTTACCGGCCGGTCATGAGGTCGGCGGAAGGGCCCTGGAAGTCTGACCAAAACGCTGTCTACCTCTTCATGATGTATGATGAGGGCGAAAGAGTGATTTTTAACGGGGGCAACAAATCCCTTGAGGGCGGGAGCCTGCTGGTTACGGACGCCAACGGAGTCCATATAGGTCCCACGATTATTAAAGAGGCGAAAGAACCCGGAGAGGACGGCTTTTTTCTATATCTTTGGGACGACCCGAGAACAGAGGAAGACGACGTCTACGACCCGGGCGGCGCACCCGGCATTTCGCCCAAGCTGGGCTACGTCAAAGCCCTGGACCTGCCCAAGAGTGATCGGGTTATTATTTTCGGCTCCGGTATCTACCCGAAAGTGGAGAAAGTTGAGAAGGGATGTGCGGTTGCGGCGGGGACGGCCAGCGCTCCTAAAGCCGCCGTGTTCAACCTGCTTCTGATCGTATCCGCCGTGTTCCCGGCGGTTTTGCTGAGAAACCGCTCACGCTGTAACCGAACGTAGCGTGCGGCGTCTAGCGGAAGATTTTCGCGAAATACTCCCTAAATTCGCTGCTGCTAAGGTTGGTCAGCTTTGAGAGTTTTTTTAGAGTCGGAGGCGTTTCGATATCGTCGCGGTTTAACTTGATCATATATTTCTGCGAAACTTCATAGGCTTCGGTGTTTTTGTCCATATATCTCACTTTGATGCTGTTTGTCTTTTCATCTATGAGTTCCTGAAACGGGACCGCCTGCATTTTGCCCGTCCTTACGTATACAAGGGCCCCCCCGTCTCCCTCTCCGTCGAGCAGATACTTGACGGCGCAGTAGCCGAGCTTTCGCGTATAATCCACGTCAAACGGAATTGGATTGGCAGAGCGCATTTCATAGCCCAGCCTCTTGTGCACCAGTTCCACTTCGACTCCTTTTTCGGAGAGTTTTTCGTTAAGGGTGCTTTTCAGAAGCTGGCCGAAGTTAACGTCAACGTATCTTATTCTTCCCATGCCGTCCTTGTCCATAATCCCCAGATCAACGGGGTCTATCTTGTCAAGCATCCCTTCGGCGAGTATTGCCACCCCGTACTCTCTTCCCATGCTCATTCTTTTTATTACGGAGCCCTCAAGAATGGCTATGACCTTATCAAGCGGCACTTTCTCCTCTTCGAAATCCTCGGGGATTATGGTAATTGTAGCTCCGGATGACTGTCCGATACCCAGCGCCAGATGGCCTGTTCTCCTGCCCATGGTTATAACCAGAAACCATCTTGCCGTGGTCCTTGCCTCTTCCATTATATTGTTCATTATCTTTGCCCCGACGTCCCTTGCCGTTTCGAATCCGAAGGTGGATATATAGTCGGGCAGTGGGATGTTGTTATCTATGGTCTTGGGCAGGTGCGCTATTTTTAATCTTCCCCCGAAGTGTTCGTGAAGCCTTTTCGCGAGAAACATTGTTCCGTCGCCGCCTATGGTTATCAGGCTGCCTATGCCGAGTTTTTCAATCGAGGAAACCGTGTTTTTAAAGGTTTCCTCAGTGGCAAGGGGACTTTGTCTTGATATTCCGATGATCGAGCCGCCGGTTGTATAGATCCTCGAGGTGTTCTGAATATCAAGATTCAGGACTTTCGACGTGTCTCCCATGGAGATCCACTTAAACCCGTCGAGAATTCCGATCACTTTTCTTCCCCTGTTTCTCGCCTCGATCGTCGCCGAACTTATCACGCCGTTTATACCCGGCGCGGGTCCTCCGGCCGCTATTATTCCCAGATTGTCCATCGTCCTGCTAGTCTTCTCCGTACCATCCGGTTCCGTAACCGGCTTTGTATTTTTTACTGCGATATCCCCGCGTGTAAAGAAAACCGCCTCCGGCTATGGCTCCGCAGGCGAATCCCCCTAGGTGAGCCCAGAGCCCCTCGGTTCCCGCGTCACCAATATAGCCGATTCCGGTCAGAAACTGAACGCTAAACCAGAAAATTATGAAAAGATAGGCCCTTATGCGTACAAAGTAGACAAACACCAGGATTAACAGAAGCGTGAGGATCTTTGATCTTGGGAAAAAAAGCATGTACGCGCCGAGAACTCCGGAGACCGCCCCGCTTGCCCCTATTACGGGAATTGCGGAGTGGGAGTTTAGAGTCACTTGGATAAATACGGCCACCAGTCCGCAAACTAGATAGAAAAGCAGGTATCTTGTGTGGCCGAGCAGGTCCTCGATTCCGTTTCCGAATATATAGAGGAAAATCAGGTTTCCGGCTATGTGTATCCAGTTCTCATGGATGAACATGGAACTGAAGTATTTTGCCGTCCTCTCAAAGAATCCGTAGGTCTCAAGGGCGGTTATCTTGCTGGGAACGATACCGTGTGTCTGGTAGAACATCTCAAGCGCTCCGCCTTGCAGAGAAAGGGTGTACGCGAAAACCAGCACGTTTACGGCCAAAAGCGCGTAATTCACATAGGGTACGATTTCGGTTTTTATTGTACTTCTAATCGGTATCATTATTGTGACAATTATACTTGAGGCAGTTCCGGGAGTTAGGGTAAATTGCAAAAGCGTCGCACGGATGTTCTGACAAGGATAAGGACGGACATGGAGGAGAGGTTCCGCAAGATCACTTGCCTTCTGATAAATGTCGAGGTGTTTGCTTCTCCATCGAGCGGTGACCTTGGGGTTCCTCAGAATCTGTCTTCACCCGAACTTCTTGGGGAACTCCATTCGCTAAGTATCGAGATCGTCTTTTACGGTTCCGGGGGCGGAGATTTCGCCTCGGCAAGCGGTTTTGGGGACCTGATCGAAAAAAACGGTCACCGCGTCACTGGCGACCACGATTACGTCCGGGAAAGGTTGGGGGAAAAAGACTGCGTACTGCTGGGTTCTGAGCTCTCCGACATCGATTTCTTTCTTTCCGGGGTTTTTTCCGCCACTCCCCGCTCCGCTCCGCTTGACCTCAGGATGGTCTCGAATTACGTATCGAATTTTGACGGAGAAGCCGTTTTCACGGAGCTTGGAAACCTGATTGTAAACTCAAAGAGCGGAGGTTGAAAATCGATTCTGATGAACGAAGCCACCCGACTCTCGATGCTTATAAAGAACCAGGCGCTTTCCCTGGGCTTTGACCTTGTGGGAATAAGTCCGGCCGAGAGCCATTACGGGGAGGCGGATCTGTTTGAACGGTGGCTCGGGCGGGGTTACGCGGGGGAGATGAACTATCTTGAGAGGGGTCTTTTGAAGAGAAAGGAGGTGGAGAGGGTCCTTCCTGGCGCTAGGTCGGTTGTATCCTGCGCCGTTAACTACAACACGGAGAACCCACGCTCTACAGAAGCTTCAGGCGGCGGCTGGATATCGAGGTACGCATGGGGAGATGATTACCACGACGTGATGGGAAGGATGCTCGGGGAACTGGCCGACTACATAACTGGTCTCTGCCCCGAAGAAGCCGGCGTTCGGGCTTATGTGGATACGGGACCGGTTCTGGAAAAAGTGCACGCGGGCCGCTCGGGAGTGGGGTGGGTAGGCAAAAACACCTGTCTTATTAACCAGCGGGTCGGCTCCTGGCTTTTCCTGGGAGAGGTGATAACCGATATTGAGCTTGACTACGACTCGGCGGTTGAGGATCGCTGCGGTACCTGCACCAGATGCATAGACGCGTGCCCCACCGATGCCATAGTGGAGCCCTATGTGCTTGACGCCAGGAAATGCATTTCCTACCTTACGATAGAGCTTAAGGGGAAAATACCGCTTGAGCTCAGGGAAGGGGTGGAAAACAATGTTTTCGGGTGTGACGTGTGCCAGGACGTGTGTCCGTGGAACCGCGAAGCCCTTTTTACCCTGAAAGAAAGTTTCAGACCGCGGGAGAAACTTCTCAGCCCCGATTTTAAATGGCTTATGGGGCTTGACGGGGACGGTTTCCGGGAAGTTTTCAGGAAGAGTCCCGTTAAGAGGCCCAAGCGCAGGGGCTTTATGAGAAATGTGCTCGTGGCTGTTGGAAATTCGGGAAATAAGGAGTATATAAAATACGTAAGGGGCCTTCTGGGTGATGATGAGCCGGTCATAAGGGCTCATGCGGTCTGGGCGCTCTGGAGGCTTGAGGGCGGGGATTGTCTGGCTGAACTTGAGCATTTGCTTGAGACCGAAACCGATGAAGAAGTGCTTGAAGAGATTCGTTACGCCGTTGATTCCGCGCGAAGCTGAGGTTTGTTTCTTATGAGCTATGAAAAAGATGAAGTAATAAGGGCGAACAGAAAATTCTACGATGCCCGCAACCGTTACGATGTTGACCTCATAGAGCAGGTCTGGCTTACCGACGGCCGGGCCAAGTGCGTTCATGCGGGCTGGCCGATAATTTTCGGATGGGAAGCCATAAAGGAGAGCTGGAAGACTATTTTCGATACGGGCGGGTTTGACCGTGTTGATATATCGGATTTCTTCGTTGAGGTGAAGGAAAATTCGGCTTGGCTTAACTGTGTCGAGCGGGCGACTTACTCAATAGACAATCGCAGGGTCGTTGTGCTGGCTCAGGCGACCAATATATTTGAGCTTGCGGAGGGAGAATGGAAAATGGCGCTTCACCATGCTTCTTTGATGCCTATTCCTCGTAAGGAGATTGATTATGAGAGTCTTCAGTAAGGAGCCTGAGCCTCTCCCCGATTGAGTAGACCAGTTGCTGCGAACCTTCGCCCGTGACCGCGGATATGCTGAGAGCCTCAATGTTTCTTTCTTTAAGCTGCCGAACTGTCTCGGCGCTTCTCTCCCTGGCTTCGGTGATGTCTATTTTGTTAAGCACGACCAGCTGGGGTTTCTCGGCAAGCTTCGCTGAATACTCCCTGAGTTCGGAATTGATCTTGTCATAGTCCTCCACAGGGTCCCTTCCCGACATTGGATCGAGATCCAGCATGTGGACCAGAAGGCGGGTTCTCTCGACGTGTCTTAGAAACTGAATACCCAGCCCCAGCCCCTTGTGGGCGCCTTCGATGATTCCGGGAATGTCCGCGATCACAAAAGACTGGTGGTCGCCGTAGCTTACAACTCCAAGGTTGGGTACCAGAGTGGTGAACGGATAACCGGAAATCTTAGGCCTCGCGGCCGAGATTTTCGATATAAGGGTTGATTTCCCAGCGTTTGGAAATCCCAGGATTCCGACATCGGCCAGTACCTTGAGTTCAAGTTTTACTTCCCTTCTTGTTCCCGGGCGTCCGCTCTCCGCCTCTCTCGGTGCCCGGTTAGTCGGCGAGACGAACCTTGAGTTTCCCCTGCCTCCGTCTCCGCCCTCGGCTATGATAAAACGCTCTCCGTTTTCAACCAGGTCCGCAAGCGTTTCCCCGTCTTCGCAGGATGTTATCACGGTTCCGGCGGGAACCGGGATAATGAGGTCAGAACCTGATTTTCCGTGCTGGTCCTTCCCCCTTCCGGGCTGCCCGTTTCGGGCTTTATATTCTTTTTTGTACCTGTAGTCAAGAAGGGAGGACATATTCGCGTCCGCAACCACTACCACGTCTCCCCCCCTGCCGCCGTCTCCCCCGTTGGGACCCCCCTTGGGGACGAACTTCTCTCTTCTGAAACTGACGCATCCGTTGCCGCCGTTACCTGATATGACGGTTATTTTTGCCTCGTCTATGAACTGCATTTTTACTTGGGTTGGGGCAAATCATCTTGCGGTGGCTTCGGTCTCGGAGATGGCCGGACGGTTTTTCGGACGACTGTGTCTGAGAAGAAGCCTCAGAGCTGTTTTTGATGTTCCGCCATGTCTTTTTTTACGTTTCCCGTTATGCCGTCCCAGTATTTCCACCAGTAGGAGTCCGGTTCGTGGTTCGCCTTCTGCTGCTCTGCCCAGATAAGAACCTGCATGTGATCTCCGTGGTAAAGCACCAGTTTTTTCGTTGCGTCGGAAACCTCTTCTTCGTTTATCGGAAGCTTGTTAAGTTCCCCGTCAAAAATGGCCTTTATTTCCTTTAAGTGAGGTGCCGCGGCGCTTGAAGTTTCCTTGATCTTCTCGGCCGGAGTCACAACATCTCCCGGAAAAGATTCCTTTACGTTTTTCATCAGGTCTACGAAGTCAAGAAGATTGTCGAGGGATTTCTGCGCTTTTTGCACTTCCTTAAGACATTGCGTGAGTTCCTTTACGTCTAAAGACATTAACCCGCCTCCTTCGATTGCTGTAATGCCCCGTCCGGGGGCAGTTCTGATTCTACCACATAATCGACTACTTTACCCTGTATACCAAAAGTCCAGGCTTGTTTCTCATGTAGGCGGCAAGTTCCTCGTCAAGAACTTTTTTATGCACCAAAGAAGCGTGACGCAGATAGATCCCGCCGTCCTTTCTCACTGCGATTCCAGTGTGAGAGACGTCAAGACCGTCTCTATCGGAGTAGATTCCTAGGTAGTCTCCGGTCTCTATGCCTTCGAGTACCTGGGAGCTGATTTTCTCAGAGGGAATGTGGCTTATATCCCTTTTTACTGTCGCAAGATCCGGAAGCCAGAGGGAGCCGTCTGTTTTCCTGTTTAACTCCTTGGTCACCGTCACCGCGGCATCGTTTCCGATTTCCCGGGTGACGTCATGCGCGTTTTTCTTGTTTCCTCTCACCCAGTCGGAGAAAAAGTGTTTCCTTTTATCCCACCGCACCACGCCGTCTTTGTATCTGATCTTCGCGAGCTTTTCCTTGAATTCCCCGAAACTTCCGGACAGTCTCAGCGATTCCACGTAGTCAATATAGGTAAAGCAGTCGAGTCCCGAGAGATCCACTGTAAGCTGTTCCGTCTCGCCGCTTCCTCCCCCCAGGGTGTTTCCCGCGTAGGGAGTCTCAAGAAAACTCTCCGAGAGAAATTCTATTTTCGCTTCGGTACCATCTTCTGCGCCGGCCTGCTCCATAAGGGTTTCTATGCTCTGTTCCGTCCAGTTCCCAAGGACTATTTTTTCCTGGTATCCGGTGGAGATATCTTTTCCGAAGACCGTAAGCAGAAACTTGGCCGCGATAACTATGACGACCAGAAGAAAAAGGTTTTTGATTATCCTGTTCATGGTTCTATCCAAGCGGCCCGATGTTTATTCCGGCAAGAAGAAAAAGATCTTCTCCTAGCAGATACAAAACGGCCGAGAGGGAAAGAAAGGGACCGTAGGCGATGGCGTGTCCCGGATCTTTCCTGCGCAGTATTATAACCGAGAGTCCGACCAGGGTTCCCAGAATGGAACTGAGAAATATTACGACCAGCACCCCCCACATCCCGAAAAAAGCGCCCAGCATCGCGACAAGCTTCACGTCCCCCATTCCCATTCCTTCTTTTTTTCTTACCGTTCTGTACACGGCAGCGATAAGCAAAAAAGCTCCTCCTCCAAGCAGTGCTCCCCATATTGAGTTGAAAATCGCGATATTTGCCATTGCGGGCAGAAAATCGGCAAGCCCCGAAGAGAAAACCGCTTCCCCGGCGGCTCCCCAGTCGGTTCTGACCGCGTTTAGCGCCACTCCGGCCACTATTCCCGGAAGGGTTATCACGTCAGGAATGATCAGGTGTCTTATGTCTATCAGCGTTATGACAACGAGCCCTAGGCAAAGTCCCAGGTAGAAAAGGAGTTCAAGAGAGATTCCAAATTCCCTGTAGAGAAGAAGCGCCAGCACTCCGCACAGAAGTTCTGTGAGCGGATACTCGATCGATATCCGCTCTTCGCAGTAGGCGCATTTGCCCCCGAGGAAGACCCAGCTTAGAAGCGGAATGTTGTGATGGGCCCGGATTGGGGTTTCGCAACTGGCGCAGCGGGAACGGGGAGAGACTATGGAGACCCCTGCTGGAACCCTCCTTACGCAGACGTTAGCGAAGCTTCCAAGTACCGCTCCCAGGATGAAAAACCATACTTCGGGAATAATGCTGTCGAGAAAGAAAAAAGAACTTTCCAAGGGGACTCCTGTCTTGGTTACTGCTTTTGTTAAACGCTTCTTTTCTGGAGTTCTGAAAGCGCCAGGTCAAAATGTCTTTTGCAGAGCTTTATGACTTTTCTGCTTTTCCCCAGATGCTCTTTTATTGCGTGCAGGGAAGCTCTGTTGCATACAAGTCTTACGTCCGCTCCGGTTCTGCCCTCCAGCTGTTCTGCAAGCGCGGGGATTTTCACGTCCGTGCTGAGGGGTTTTTTCCGGGTATGGATTTTCAGAATCTCAAGAATTTCCTGTTTTGACGGAGTGGGAATCTCAACCACCAGGTCGAATCTCCCCGGTCTGAGGAGTGCCGGTTCGATCATGTCAATTCTGTTTGTCGCGGCCAGCACAAGAACATCCGGAAGTTCCTCAACCCCGTCGATTTCGGCAAGCAGCTGGCTTACGACCCTTTCGCTTACGCGGGTCGAGTTGGACTCTGAGCGTCTGGGGCAAAGAGCGTCGAGTTCATCGAAAAACACTATGCACGGGGAAACCTGCTTTGCCTTTTTGAAAACTTCCCTGACGGCACGCTCCGACTCGCCGACATATTTGGAGAGAAGTTCCGCTCCCTTTATGGAAATGAAGTTGACTTCCGTTCTGTTGGCAAGCGCTTTTGCCAGAAGGGTCTTTCCCGTTCCCGGTGGACCGTGAAGCAGTATTCCCTTCGGTGACGTTACGTCGAGAGCTTCGTAGAAATTCCTGTGCTTCATCGGCCATATCACGGATTCAATCAAATCACTTTTCACGTCCTCAAGACCTCCCACGTCATCCCAGGAGGTTTTAGGTATCTCGGCCACTATCTCCCTTATTGCGGAGGGATGGATACTCCGAAGCGCCTCAAGGAAGTCTTCCATGCTGACTTCGACAAGAAAACTGTGCGCGTCATCGGAGTCAGCATCCTGCTCCATGTCCGGCAGAACGTTGGTAAGGGAATTTATGGCCGCCTCCCTGCAGAGATTTTCTATATCGGCTCCCACGTAACCGCTTGAAAGCTCAGAGAGTCTCTGAAGATCCACGTCGTTTGAAAGGGGCATGCTTCTTGAGTGAACCTGAAATATCTCGAGACGGGCCTTGGTATCGGGAACCGGAAGGTGAATTTCCCTGTCAAACCTGCCCGGGCGGCGCAGCGCCGGATCAATCATGTCGGGAAGATTGGTGGCTCCGATAACCGTAACGTTTCCCCTGTGTGTGAGTCCGTCCATAAGTGAGAGAAGCTGCGCCACCACCCTTTTCTCCACGTCTCCCGTTACCTTGTCCCGGCGGGGAGCTATCGCGTCGAGTTCATCAAGAAATATTATCGAAGGCTGATTCTTGGTCGCGTTCTCGAATATCTCGCGCAGCTTGGCTTCGCTTTCTCCGTAGAACCTCTGGATTACCTCGGGGCCGTTTATTACCTGGAAATTTGAATTCGTCTCAAACGCTATGGCCCTTGCAAGCAGGGTTTTTCCGCTTCCCGGGGGTCCTGTGAGAAGGACTCCCCTGGACGGCTGAACCCCAAGTTTTTCAAAAAGCGAGGGGAAGCGTATCGGAAGTTCAAGAATCTCCTTTATTCTTCTTATCTGGCTTGAAAGTCCTCCTATCTCCGCGTATGAGACCCTCTCCGCATCTACCTTGGTCCTCGGCCTCTGTATTACGTCCATGCGGGTTTTCTGGCTTATGACCACCGAGTGTTCAGGCATGGTGGTAAGCACGTCGAAATCTTCGATCTTGGCGGAGGACACCCTGACCGACACTCTGTCCCCGGCCGTCACCGCAAGCCCTTCAAGTCTGTCGGAAAGACGCTTGCTTTTGGCTGGGTCGTAGAGAAAGGCCTTGTCCCTCGGACACAGGGTTATCCTGCTTGCCTTCTCAACGTCTGCTTTTGTTACTATTACTATGTCGTCAAGCTCCACTCCCGCGTTTTCTCTCGTTACCGTATCTATTTCTATTACGGACTCTGCTTCCAGTTCATCCGCGTCAAGCGGCAGGGCTCTCACAACGGTTTTTTTCCTGCCGTCTATCTGTATGAGGTCCCAGGACGTGAGGCCGAGTTCCTTCATGTCCAGAGTGCTGATCCTGGCGTAACCCTTTCCCCAGTCCTTTGAGTGGATTTCCGATATTTTAAGCGATATCATTAGCCTTACCTTTCAAAAAAGATATTAACGCTTAAAATTTTATGGTCAAGAAAGCACCTGTGGGAAGCGTAGATGCGATTTTTCCCGGGGGAATACGGTCAGCTAATCAAGTGCAACTCAAACATCTGAGCCTCAGAAACTACAGGAATTACGAGAGCCTTTCTCTTCCCTTTTATCCGGGACTGAACGTTATCCACGGCCGAAACGCCCAGGGGAAAACCAATCTTCTCGAAGCCATATATCTTGTCTGCGGGCTTCGGCCTTTTTCGGGAGCGAAAAACTCTGAACTTGTGCGCTTCGGCTGCGAAGCTTCGCTCGTAAAAGGGGAAATTCTTTCGGGAAACGGTCTTAATGAAGTGCACATAACCGTGAAGAAGGAGGGCCGCCACACGCGGCTTAACTCAAAGACCGTGCGAAGCATAAGCCAGCACTTCGGCCGATTCAAAGTCGTTTTGTTTCTCCCCTCGGACATAGAGATAGTAAAGGGAGGGCTTCAAGCGAGGAGAAATTATCTTGATTCCGTTATAAGCGCTATTTACCCGGCCCACATCAAGCAGCTTCGCGATTACCAGAGAGCCGTCGGCCAGAGGAACCACATGCTCGGCTCGGGGGAAAAAGTGTCTTCGCTTTCCGTGGAACTCTGGGACGAGCAGATAGCGCGGTACGGAGCCGATATAGTAAGCAGGCGCATCGAGATGATAAAAAGCTTTAACCGCAAGCTCGCAGAAGTTTACGGAGAGCATGGCGAATCAGACACCTCAGCGCGCGTAAGCTACGGGTTTTCTTTTGAGCGTAGGGAGGATATCGGCGAGGGAATAAGAGAAGCGCTTTCGAAAAATTTCCCTTTGGACAGAAAAAGGGGTCACACGACCGTCGGTCCCCACAGGGACCGGGTCGGTTTTCTGCTGAACGGACAGAATGCTTCGCGCTTCGCCTCGCAGGGACAGTCAAAAAACCTGGTTCTGGCGCTTAAGGCCTCCGAGATAAGGCTTTTTAAGGAGCATACGGGAACTAACCCCATACTTCTTCTCGATGACATAACGAGCGAACTCGACATGAAACGCAGGAGTTTTCTTTTCCAGACGCTATCGGAATTTACGGGGCAGGTTTTTGTCACCTCGACTGACAAAGACGAGATACCCCGTCGCGGGGAGTTTCACTCGTTTTTCGTTGACTCCGGCCGGGTGAAAGCCGGTGCGTGAGGGATACCGTTGTCCCGAGGGGTATTGCTTTTTCGAAAAATCGAGATAATTGCCAAAAACATTTAAAAAGGAAAAATTATCCTGATTTAGTGACCATCGGGTGTAAAAGGTCTGGTTCTAGTTGAAAGGAGGCAGTGAAATGTATAAAATCAAGCTGGTCCTGATAGCGGGCTTAATAGCTATTATGCCGGCACTGGCAACCGCAAACGATTGCAGTACCGTTGAGAACAACAATCTGGCAATCCACGCGGTGCCGGAACTTGTTCATCAAAAAGTTACGTTTGACGTAAGCGCGTCGCACACCCCGTTTAATGAAAAGTACTCGGAGCTTGACAATATCAGCGTGTTTACGGGGGGAGCGGGCTTCAAGGTGGCGGGAGTGAAACTGGGCATGGGCGTAAGTCACTATACAAACGGTACCTCTTACCCGGTGAAGGGCGGGGACCCTTGCGTAGGCAATACTGCGTTGGCCCTGGCGGGTTTTGTTAACCTGGGAGAGAGCGCAAGGCTGAAACTGGGGATCGCCCGAAGCAGCGACATAATAGACTCACTATCAGTCGACAATACTACTTTTCACGCAGGTTTACGTTTCGGATTCTAAACAAGGAACAAATGCAGGAGGACAAAACTAAATGGACTTAAAGATCATTGACCTTAATTTCTTTATGACTGAAACGATAGCCTCTTACGTTATCGAAACCGGCGAGGGGCCGATACTTATAGAGACGGGTCCCGAGACCGTGTTTGAGAATCTCAAAAGCGGGCTTTCGGATCTGGGATACGCCCCCTCGGATGTGAAGCACGTGTTCGTAACCCACATCCACCTCGATCATTCTGGAGGCGCCTGGCGTCTCGCCGAGACGGGTTCGACGATATACGTTCACCCGGTTGGAGCTCCGCACCTCATAGAGCCGGAAAAACTTATGAAATCCGCGACGAGGATATACGGAGAGGACAGCATGAAACGCCTCTGGGGCGAAGTTGGGGGAATGGATAAAGACCGCGTGGTTGCCATTGAGGACGGCCAGAGCATCAACATCGGGGGCGTTGAAATAAGGGTTGTAGAGACCGCCGGACATGCCGGGCATCATCACTGCTACCTGATTGAGCACGCCCTTTTTACCGGGGATACGGCGGGGTGCCTGATGGCGGGCGGTCCCATGATTCCCGCGACTCCTCCTCCCGAGATACACCTTGAGAAGTGGAACGCTTCCATTGACAAGATGAGGGAGATATCCCCCGATATAATTTATCTAACCCATTTTGGCGGGTACACGGATGTGGGTCCCATGCTTGATGCTGCCGCCGAAAAGCTTGAAGAGTGGTCTGAGTGGATCGGCGAGAGAGTGTCAGCCGGAAAGGGCGACGAGGAAATAACCGAGGAGTTCGGCGCCTACTTCAGCGAGATATTCGAGCGTGAGGGCGTAAACGAAGAGGTCTATAGAAAGTATGCTCTTATGGCTCCTTACCACATGAACGCTGGCGGCCTTATAAGGTACTGGAAGAAGTACAGGCTTGCGGCTTTTTGAGCTTTTTATCAGAATTGCGGTTTTTGTTTTCTTCGGTTCCTGTCGTTATAATTACTCGTTTTTGAATCGGGGTGTGGCGCAGCTGGGAGCGCGCAGCATTTGGGATGCTGAGGTCGGAGGTTCAAGCCCTCTCACCCCGACCATTTTTTTGTGATTCGACGCATGTTCGGGTTTTCCGCGCCCGTAGCTCAGCCAGGATAGAGCAACGGACTTCTAATCCGTAGGTCAGAGGTTCGAATCCTCTCGGGCGCGCACTTCAGTTGATTCCAGCCGGGAAACACTTGGAGTTTCAGTGAGAATCACTGTTCACTTTCGATGAGAATATGCAGTTTTAGGCTGTTTGTCTCTCTTTTTCCGACAAACTTTTCGTGGTTCAGTTTCTGTCTGCCTTCTGCGAAAAATCCGGGCTATGCCTGAGGGTTTTCCCACAGCATACGAAGAGGTATGGCCCACATTCTATCGCCATACCTAAGACAGGTGTTACCGTCGTAGAGCACTGCCCCGCAAACAAAATGGCGACCCACAGTTTTTTCAAGCTTGTTAAGGCCGCGGAAATCTGCCTTTGTAACTGTACCCGATGCCTTGATTTCTATACCTGCTACCGCTAAAGCTCCGCGCTCAATAACGATGTCTACCTCAGTGCCTTTCCTGTCGCGGTAGTGATAGAATGACAAACGAGCTTTATGCCAGCTTGCCTGGCGACGCATTTCCTGGAGGACGAATGTTTCCAGAAGCTGACCCAGCAAGGGTCGGTTTTGCATCAATCCATCGGCGTCTATGCCCAGCAGGGCGCACGCTAGTCCCGTATCGCACATATGAAGTTTCGGGGTTTTGACGAGACGGAGGTTGAGATTTTTGTACCATGGGGGTATTCGTTCAAGCAGAAAAGCCATTTCAAGCAGCTTTATGTAGCTTTTCACGGTATGTCTGCTTAGTTCAAAAGATGAACTTATACCGGATACGTTGAACAGGCCTGCGGTCCGCGTTGCCGCTATAGTAAGTAGTTGCGGCAATGTTTCAAGCGTGCTTATCCTTGCAAAGCCGCTTACGTCTTTTAGCAGTTGAGTCATTATGTAGCTGTCGTACCAATCAAAGCGGCGTTGACCGGGCGGCAGAGCGAGCGCGGCAGGATATCCTCCCGCCGATATCCGTTCGCCGAGTTCCCCGCCCAGTCGTCTGGTCTGGCAAACCTTGAATCCGTTTTCAAACAGAGTGTCTAGAAAGCCTGGTGGCGGCTGGTTCTCCATCTCGCACTGTGCCAGAGGATGCAGACGAATCATAAGCATACGGCCCGCGAGCGAATCTGAGAGTCCTGGAACCTGCAGCACGTTGGCTGAACCGGTCAGGAGAAAGCGGCCCGGAACGCGGTTGCGATCCACTTCTATCTTCAGAGCCTCGAACAACTCGGGCACTTTCTGTACTTCATCCAGAATAACGCGTTGCGGAAGAGCAGAGGCAAACCCTACGGGATCGTTTTTTGCGAATTCGCGCGGCCCTTTGTTGTCAAAGCTTATATACGTGTACTCACCGAATTTATCATCAGCCGGACTTGCTGTCCGGTATTTGCGTTCTGTCGAGTCGTTATTCCATGAAGGATTTCCGGGTGCGCATACAGTCTGTGCCAGAGTGGTCTTTCCGCACTGGCGAGGACCATAAATAAGGACGACCGGAGAATCCTCCAACGCGTCTTTGAGACGTTGCTCTATATAGCGTGGATAAAAACCGATACTGGGCATAAATCCATTATAAGTTCTTTCGGGGCTGATTGCAACTTAAAAATGGCATGGATTGGAAATTCAAGGTGGTGCTAATTGGAAGTTTTTACAATTATAATTCAGATTTTGATCTGAAATTAAAGGTTATATAACAGGAAAAATAAAAGTTTAGGGCGGTGCTGATTGGAAGTTTAGGGTGGTGCTAGTTGGAAATTTAGAGCGGTACTGATTGGAAGTCCAGAGCAGCTTAGCGAAGCCGGTCACGGTATAAACA
>JAJEGO010000030.1 GCA_022819805.1 Candidatus Dadabacteria bacterium | reverse complement strand
CCGCCACCTCCGGGTCCTCAAAGGATTCGCGTTCCATCACGTGGCACCAGTGACAGGTCGAGTAGCCTATGGAGAGGAATACCGGCCTTCCAAGTTCGCGGGCCTTCTCAAACGCCTCCTCCCCCCACGGATACCAGTCGACCGGGTTCTCCGCATGCTGGAGAAGATAGGGACTTTTCTCGTCTTTAAGCCTGTTTGACACTTAAACCTCCGTCGCGGGGAAACGAAAAAATTATACAGTCTGATTGGAAATAAACTCTAGGCAACAAATCATGTCCTGTCTTGAAAAACGCGTCAGAAAAATTTTTACCGATCGAGAAAAACAGTATTTTCTTTCTGTTCATATTCAATTTTTAGGCTAACATTCTCACCTAAATGCGTAAACCCGTACAAAAAGCCGGTGTCGTCGCCTACAGGAAAAACAGCAGTGGAGAAATCGAAGTCATTCTGGTGAGTTCAAGAAAGCTCCATAATTCATGGGTTTTTCCCGCAGGAGGAGTCGATTACGGCGAAACTCCCGCCGAGGCGGCGGAGAGGGAGTGTCTTGAGGAAAGCGGATACAGGGTGGAAATAGAGCATCCTCTCGACATAATGATCATCGAAGGCGGAAAAAGACATGTTCTTTACACTTTTTTCCGCGCTAAGGCCATAGAAGATACGGGAGATTACGAGAGGGACAGGAAAAGAAAATGGTGCAGGATTGATGACCTTCCAGATACAGTAGCTTACTTGTTTCGGGAAATTGCGGAGAGTTTCCAGAAAAACATGCTGAGTCCCCGGCCCCTCGGATGAAATCTTAATCGGTCAGGCGACAATAGGAATTTCATACTCATACCGGAGAGGAACAAATGAAAAGCCCAAAATTCATAAAGAAAACGCAGAGTCACTACGCGCGGATAGCGGACATCTACAGATCTCTGAGGGTTACCGACTCTGAACCCGTACTCTACATAAAGGAAATAATCGGGGACAAGGGAAAAATAACGGCCGCCGACGTGGGGGCCGGAGCCGGACGGTACGCAAGACTTTTCTTCGAGCAGCTTGGCAAGGAGAACCTGTTTCTTTACTGCTACGACACAAACGAGTTCATGCTTGAGAGTCTTGAGCAGTACCTTGACGATAACGATATCCGGAACTACGCGACCAAAATCGCCATGGCGCAGGAGCTTCCCATAGCGGACAATTCTCTTGACGCGATATTCTGCTTCAACGCCATACATTTTTTCAACACCCCGAAATTCCTGAGGGAAAGTGCAAGGGTGCTGCGCGAGGGATCGTTTCTTTTCATCTACACTAGAACCAGGACCCAGAGCATGAAAAGCATATGGGGAAAGCATTTTCCGTCTTTTAACCGGAAAGAATCGGATTTTTACAAAACCGAAAGGCTTGAGTCCGAGATTGAAGAAACCCCGGAACTCGAACTTATTGAAAAAAAGACTTTTACCCTGGGACGCGAGAACTCCCTTGAGGAACTCACGGAGAGGGCGCAGAGCAAGCATTACTCGACTTTCTATCTCTACGAGAGCGAAGAGTTTGAGAGATCTCTTGAGGAATTCGGGGAAAATATCCGCGAATCCTATAAAGATCCCGGCAAGATCAAATGGTCAGACGAAAAAACCATGTACACGGTGCTTAGGAAATGACGGGGAATTTTTTCGCCGAGACCCGTCGAGCCGACACCTGCTCTTTTTCCGACTAATATGTAAGTCAACTTTATATTAGTCGGATTTTCGAACTGTCGAGTGAAAACTGTAATGGCGGGCGATGGGGGATTCGAACCCCCGACCCCAGGCTCCGGAGGCCTGTGCTCTAATCCACTGAGCTAATCACCCGTCAACAGGTATCCCGAGTTCCCTCATCACAAGCTTCATGTCCTCCCAGACAGGTTTTTTAAAAGAGGGGTTCCGCAGTAACGCGGCGGGATGATACGTAATCATAAGCTTTGAGTTCCCGTACTGGTGAAAAGTGCCTCTTAACTGTCCCATCTTGAAGTTCTTAAGCTTGAGCATCAATCCGGTGGCAACGCTTCCGAGGGAAACTATGACCTCGGGATTTATGCTTTCTATTTGTTTTGCAAGAAACGGCTCGCAGCTTGCCACCTCATCGGGTTCCGGGTTTCTGTTTCCCGGAGGACGGCATTTCACGACATTGCATATATACACGTCCTTTCTCTCAAGCTTCATAGCCCGGATTATTCTCGTAAGCAGCTGCCCCGCCCTTCCGACAAAGGGCCTTCCCTGAATGTCTTCGTCTCTTCCCGGGCCCTCGCCGACAAATACAAGCCTCGCCTTGGGATTGCCCTCGCCGAACACTATGCTCTTTCTCGTCTCGCACAGACGGCACCTCGTGCAGTCTCCAAGTTCCTCCCTTATCTCGGAAAGCGTCTGGACCGCCGATGAACCGCGTGGTTCCCCGCGGTCATGCGAAAGAGCAGTTCCGTTTTTCTCCGCGCCCGCTATCTCGGTTCCTCCTGCAGCAAGCCCCGCCGGCAGTTCTCCTATCCCGATTTCCTTGCAGAAACGAAGATAGTTCTCAAGCGCCCGCGTCGTCTCGTAAAATTCGTTGGAACTCATGGCCTGCAGGGAAGAAAGTTTAACACAAATACGGGGAGGAGGTGAAACGGTTTGAAAGCGCAGAGGATTTTAATTAGAATAAAACCGCGTTTGCAAAAACCTAGGACCTAAATCCGTCAAACGCTTTCCCCTCGCAATGGAAAGAGAGTACAGACCGCAGGAAATCGAGAAAAAGTGGCAGGATTTCTGGGCGGAAAAAGATACCTACAAGGTCTCCGAGGAGACCTCCGGAGAAAAGTATTACGTTCTCGAGATGTTTCCCTACCCATCGGGAAGAATCCACATGGGACACGTGAGGAATTATACGATCGGGGATGTCGTCTCCAGATTCAAAAGGGCAAGGGGATTTAACGTTCTCCATCCCATCGGCTGGGATGCCTTCGGGCTACCCGCTGAAAACGCGGCCATACAAAACGCCATACATCCCTCGACCTGGACTCGGGCCAACATAGAGCAGATGAAACAGCAGCTCATGCGCCTTGGGTTCAGCTACGACTGGAGCAGGGAAATCGCAACGTGCGACGTTGACTATTACCGCTGGGAGCAGTGGCTTTTCACGAGACTCCACCGCGAGGGGCTAGCGTACAGAAAGACCTCGGTGGTGAACTGGGACCCGGTTGACCAGACGGTGCTTGCAAACGAGCAGGTAATCGACGGAAGGGGATGGCGCTCGGGAGCGTTTGTCGAAAAAAAGGAGATACCGCAGTGGTTCTTGAGGGTAAGCGACTACTCAGAAGAACTGCTGAGTGAGCTTGAGAGAATGGAAGGGTGGCCCGAGGCTGTCAAAACCATGCAGAAGAACTGGATAGGAAAATCCGAGGGAGTTGAGGCCGAATTCCGCGTGGACGGGCAGGAAAGCGCTTTGAAAATATTCACCACGCGCCCGGACACGATCATGGGGGTAACCTACATGGCTCTGGCCCCTGAGCATCCGCTTACAAGCAAACTGGCAGAGAAGAATTCCGAGATCGCGGATTTTATTGCCCAGTGCCGCAAGACCCCTGTTTCCGAGGCAGAAATCGAGACAATGGAAAAAAGCGGCATTCCCCTCGGTATAGAAGCCACTCACCCCATAAGCGGGGAGAAAATACCCGTATGGACCGCGAACTTCGTGCTCATGAGCTACGGAACGGGGGCCGTAATGAGCGTTCCCGCGCACGACCAGAGAGACTGGGAGTTCGCAAAAAAATACGGCCTTCCGATAAAACAGGTGATTTTCCCCAGTGACGGAAGTGTCTTTGATATCGAAAAAGAAGCGTTTACGGAAAAGGGAACGCTCGGAGATTCCGGGTGGCTCTCAGGACTCACCTCGCAGGAGGCCTTCGGAAAAATAGCCGAATTTCTCCAGAAAAACGCTTCGGGCGGTGGGAAGATCAACTACCGTCTTCGGGACTGGGGAATCTCAAGGCAGCGCTACTGGGGAGCGCCGATACCCATAGTTTACTGCGAACACGAGCAGTGCGGAGAGGTGCCGGTCCCGGACTCCGATCTTCCGGTGGAACTCCCGCTCGAGATAGATATTGACGGAGAGCGAATCCCGGCTCTCTCCAAGATCGAAAACTTCATTGCAACAAACTGTCCGGCCTGCGGAGAACCTGCGAAGCGGGAAACCGACACGATGGATACGTTTGTCGAATCGTCCTGGTACTTTTTAAGATACGCATCCCCTGATTTCAAAGAAGGGATGTTCGAGCCCGAAAAAGCTTCTTACTGGCTTCCGGTAAATCAGTACATAGGCGGAATAGAGCACGCCATACTTCACCTGCTTTACTCAAGATTTTTCACCAAGGTGCTCCGCGATATCGGCGTTTTTGAGCTTGATGAACCTTTCGCGAACCTTCTTACCCAGGGAATGGTCGTAAAGGACGGAGCCAAGATGTCGAAATCCCTCGGAAACACGGTGGATCCCGATGACATGATAGTGCGCTACGGGGCCGACACCGTGAGGATGTTCATGCTTTTTGCGGCTCCGGTGGAGAAAGACCTTGAGTGGAGCGAGCAGGGAGTGAACGGAATGTTCAGGTTTCTGGGCAGGGTCTGGCGTTTCGCGGTCGGATTTTTCTCCGAACAGAACGAGGATCAAGCCCGGGAGGGAAAACCGGCTGACTTGGCCGCCACGACCAACCGGACGATAAAAAAAGTCACGGAAGACATAGAGAGCTTCAAGTTCAACACCACTATCTCGGCAATAATGGAGCTTTTCAACGAACTAAGCGCACTTTGGAAGGAGAAAAGAGTGGGAAGGGAAGATGCCCGAGCGGCACTGCTTGCGGTCACGAGACTTATCTGCCCAATGGCTCCCCATTTCGCAGAGGAACTATGGGAGCTCTCGGGAGAAACTGGAAACCTGGTTGACAAGGAGTGGATAAAGTGGGACGAGGACGCTTTTGAGAGCGCCCAGATAACCATACCGGTGCGGGTCAACTCAAGGGTCAGAAACCAGATATCCCTAAGCGCAGATGCTGATGAGAAAACCGCAAGGGAAATCGCCCTCTCCGACAGCAGGGTAAAGGAATACATAGCGGGGCGGGAAATAAAAAACTTCGTCTACGTACCGAAAAGGCTCGTGGACATAAGAGTTTAGCAAGGATAGAAGCAACGTGAAGGAAGACCCAGGCTATCTCGGGAAAAAGGTAAAGGCAATAGAGGTCTCTCCCGAAAAGTCGATCTCGAGTCTGCTTGAAGAAATGGCGGAGACGGGATTCCAAGGCAAAAACCTGGGCAGGGTCGCGGATGTCTTCTGCAAAATGGTGGAAGATGAGGATCTCACTATTTTTTTCGGCTACGCAGGTTCTCTTTCCACAACCGGGCAGTGGAAAATAATAAACTGGCTCATTGAAAACAGGTACATAGACGTTCTGATCCCCACTGGCGCGAATATCTCCGAAGACATAGTGGAAGCAATGGGTTTTTCGTACTGGCAGGGAACCCCGAATGAAGACGACGCGAAGCTTTTTTCCGAGGGAATAAACCGCTACTACGATGTTTACGGAACAGAACCCGACTACCTTGAGATGACCGAACTTCTGGCCGAATTCATAATGACCCTCGATAAGTCCCGTGCCTATTCTTCAAGGGAATTTCTAAAAAGATGCGGACAGTGGCTCGAACAGAAAAACATAAACAGCATCGTAGCCACCGCCGCGAGAAACGAAGTCCCGGTCTTCTGCCCAGCCATAGCTGACAGTCCTTATGGAGACGCGGCACTTATAGCAGAAAGCAGGGGACATCATCTTGCTATCGACGCCATACAGGACTACGTGGAGTTTATGGGAATGGGGGAGAATGTGGTTGACACGGGAGTGATTTACATAGGCGGGGGAGTGCCGAAAGATTTCATTCAGCTTTTCGCCGTCACGGGCGACCTTCTCTACGAAGACAGGAAGATTCCGGGAAGAACGGCTGGTTTTAACCGCAAGGGAACAGGGGAGCAGGAAACCTATTATCCTCATAAATACGCAATCCAGATTACGACCGATTCTCCACAGTGGGGAGGACTTTCGGGATGCACATTCGAGGAGGCAGTTTCCTGGGGAAAGGAAAACCCCGAAGGCAGCTTGGTTCAGTGCTATTGCGATGCCACTATAGCTCTTCCCATCGTCTCCCACGCTCTTTCGGAAAAAACAAAGGTGAAAAGGAAAGGAACCATTTTAAAATTTGACGATTAACCCGCTTTTCTCGCAGAATATAATCAGGATATTTTTGGGAATCGGGTTTCACTTGGACTGACTGTTAGGTATCACGATTTGATCTTCTTAACCAGAAAAGTTTTAGAGTTTTCAGTGCAATAGAACGCCTGAAAACATGAAAATTAAACCATTAATGTCTAACCCCTCCCCGATATCATACGTTCTAACCGTCTGCAAGGTTTCGCGCCAACGGATTTTGAAAAATTCCTTTAAAAACACCTGATGCTTGTGATAGAATAAAGGCTGATTGAGTGGATGGATCTTATGGACTGGTTGTAGCACTAGGTCTAACTGGTGCTATCTCCAAACGGTTTTCAAAGCCACCGAGGAATGTTTTGTCTGGGGAAATTGGGTATAATGTTTTGTCTGGGGAAATTGGGTATACTTTAACTAAATTGAACGTATTTGACCTTACGATAAAAGGAGGAGAAAAATGAATTACCTTATCAAAAGGGTTTTAATGATTTGTCTGCTGGCATCCGGTATGTTGGCAGTGCCGCTCTCAGCATTTGCGGGCGGGGGAGAAGCCGAGGAACCTATGGCCGAGGAAGCAATGGCCGAGGAACCTATGGCTGAAGAAGCAGTGGCCGAGGAACCTATGGTTAAGGATACCGACGTTTCAATTTACGGCAGGTTCTGGCCTAGGGTTACCTATAACGATGTTGATGGAGGGGACTCGTCAACCGACATAACCGACGCGCTTTCCCGGGTCGGGATCAAAGCCAATACTCAGATAACCGAAACGCTCAGCGCGGTGTTGCACGGAGAGTGGGATGTTGATATTGAAAAGAACGGCAATTTCGGCGACGCGCGTCAGGCTTACGTGGGTTTACGAAGCGAGGACTTAGGCATGGTAGCTATCGGTAAGCAATGGGATCCCTATTTTAACACCGTTGCTGAAGTAACCGACATTTTCTATCATCGCGCAAGCCCCTTCGGATATGACCAGCAGGGTCCTTTCCGAAGCACCAATCTTGTAACCTACGCGAACGGTTTTGGGGGGTTAAACGTAAATGCGGGTATGCAGGTAGACGGCACGTCGGGAAGCAGTGATGGGGGCACTCATTCTGACAATGTTGACGCGGCTTCAGTCGGCGTGAGTCTCAGTTCCGGTCCGGTTTATATCGGCGTATCCTACTTGCGGCAGAATCAGGACGATAATAATCGTGATAGAAATTTCTTCGGTGTAGGCAGCAGCCTGAACGTAAATGACGATATCTACCTGGCGGTTACCTACCAGTACATAACGGACGAGTATGATGACGGCAGTGAGCTCAACCCCTATACTCTCGACGTAGCCACTTCCTTCTCTTTTGCCCACGGGGTTACGGCGCTTGCGGGATTTTTCATGTCTGATCCAGACAACGGAAACGAGCTGATAGGTGGGAACCTTACCTTGATTAAAGAGGTGCATCCTGCCTTGGACGTCTTTGCCGAATGGGTATTGACTGACGAGGATCAGGGCGACAGCATAAATACTTTCAGCCTCGGTTTCCGCTATGACTTTGACGTAGCAATCTTCTAGTCAGCCATAGACTTTAAGATCTAAAGGTCAGAATCATGACGGGGACTTTGTCGTGATTAATATTCTCGGGGACATGTTTGGAGTTTTCTTCAGATATGTCCCCGTTTTTTTTATCTCCTGGTCGACTAACTTTTAGAGTTCCTTTCCGCAACCGCCTGGAGCGTTGCGTTTAGGCAATTAAAGTGTAGATTCAATTATGGAAATTCCTTAAAAACCCAAGCGGAGGAAACACACGGCAGATGAGCGAAGAACCCATAGGGGTAGACTATTCCGAGCTTCACCAGCTCGACAGCCCCGCAAACAGACTCATAAGAGAATCCATATGGGGAACGGAAGGCGATATAGGACAGCAGTCGTTTATCACTCCCCGCTATCTTGATCAGCTGATCCCAAGGCTCGCCATAGAGAAAACAACCCACATGCTTGACGTTGGAAGCGGAGCGGGCGGTCCGGCGATATACATAGTCGACAGGACCGGATGCAGGGTATCCGGAATAGAGATTAACGAGGTGGGAGTCGACGTATCAAGGAAACTCGCGAAAAACTCGGGACTTGAGGATAAAACAGAATTTCACCTGGGCGACGCGATGGAAATGCCATTTACAGAAAATACGTTTGACCTCGCCATAAGCCTTAACGTGATGAACGTGTTTGAGGACAAGACGGGACTTTTCAAGGAAATCCTCAGGGTACTTAAGCCTTCAGGGACGTGGGCGTTTCTAAGCGGCACCTTTGAGATATCCGGCGACGAGGAAACAAAACAGAAGATGGCAAGGGGCTATCTTATCCCTCAATATTACGATTCGCTTGAAAGTTACAGGGAAATGCTTGAATCAGCCGGGTTCCGAATAGAAGAAATAACTGAGTATGTGGCGGATTTCCGGGTTCAGGTCAAAAAATGGGGAGACGCTTACAAGAAACACTCGGCCGTGATCGCAGAGGAACAGGGAGAGGAGAACACCCGGTATCACATTGAATATTTTGATACGTATCTGAAACTAGTTGATGAGGGAAGAGCTTCAAATCATCTCATCATATGCTCAAAACCCGAATAAGGTTTATCAACTCATTTCCATTTTTTTCTAACTTCGCTCCCGCCTTCCCCGAATTGTCAGACAGTCGGGCGGCTTTTAAAAACGGAGCAAATATCCCTTGAAGCCCTCTGCGGGTCATCTGACCCGAAAACGCTTGTTATCACCGCGACCCCGTCTACTCCTGTAGCAAGCACCTGCGCCGCGTTATGGGGAAATATCCCTCCTATGGCGAATATCGGGATTCCCGTGATAGCAGTTTTCGCCTCGACCAGAGTTTCGAAAGGTGTGGGGATCCTGCCGGGCTTTGTCGGAGTAGACCAAGGCGTGCCGAAAACAACGTAGTCCGCTCCCATTCTCTCTGCGTGTATGCCCCTTGGAAGAGAGTAGTAGCAGGAAACGCCTATGATGGCGCCGTTACCCAGCTTCTTTCTCGTGGGTATTATGTTCGGGTCGTCCTCGCCCAGATGCACCCCGTCGGCCCCTATTTCCATCATGAGTTCCGGGGAGTCGTTTATTATAAGCGGCACGCCGTATCTTTTCGTAAGACCGAGAAGCTTCCTGCCCAAGGCGACGACTTCCGAACGCAGAGAGGTCTTGTCCCTTAACTGGACGATGTCGGCTCCTCCAGACAAGGATTTCTCGACTGTTTCAAGAAAAGAGTCGCGCGGAATAAGTCCCTCATCGGTAATCACGTAAAGTCCCTTAAG
Source organism: Candidatus Dadabacteria bacterium (assembly GCA_022819805.1). Taxonomy (GTDB): domain Bacteria; phylum Desulfobacterota_D; class UBA1144; order Nemesobacterales; family Nemesobacteraceae; genus Nemesobacter. The sequence continues at coordinate 29,517 of JAJEGO010000030.1, read as the reverse complement.
TTCAAAACCCATGGCACATCGTAAACGGAACAGAAATCACTCTTAACCCCTTTCGGAACATTCGGCTACATGCATCTCTTAAGGAACCTTCTGGCTGTTGCTATCTCTTTTCTGACGTTTGCGGTTGAAGTGCCCCCGAATGAATTCCTGCTCTCAACGGAACCCGAAAACGTTATCACCTGGAAAATGTCCTCTTCAATTTTCTTAGAAAACCTGCGGAACTCGGAAAGCTTGAGATCGGGAAGCTCCTTCCCTCCACGCTCCGCGTAAGAAACTATCTTTCCCACGGTTTCGTGGGCCGAGCGGAACGGAACACCCTTGCGAGCCAGATAGTCCGCCACATCGGTCGCGGTGACAAAGCCCCCCTCAAGAGCTTTTTTCATGTTCTCTTCCTTAAATTCCAAGGTCTTGAGCATTTCGATATTAACCCGAAGGCAGAGCTTTACCGTATCAACCGTATCGAAAAGAGGCTCTTTGTCCTCCTGCATATCCCTGTTGTAGGAAAGAGGAAGTCCTTTCATCAGAGTCAGAAGCGCACTCAGGTTCCCGTAGATCCTAGCGGTTTTTCCCCGGGTAAGCTCCGACATGTCGGGATTCTTTTTCTGGGGCATTATGCTAGAGCCCGTGGTGAACCCGTCCCCGAGGTCAACGAAGTCAAACTCCTTCGCGCTCCACAAGACAAGTTCTTCGGAGAACCTGCTTAGGTGCATTATCAGAACCGAGCAGCAGAATACAAACTCCGCGCAGAAATCACGGTCGCTCACCGCGTCGATGCTGTTTCTGGAAACCGACTTAAAACCCAGATCTCCGGCCGTCATCTCCCTGTCTATGGGAAACGAAGTTCCCGCCCCGGCGCAGCTTCCAAGCGGACTCACGTCCACCCTCGAAAGGCAGTTAATAAACCTCTCGCGGTCGCGCTTCAGCATCTCGTAGTAGGCCAGAAGATGGTGCGAGAGAAGCACGGGCTGGGCGCGCTGCATGTGAGTGTAGAGAGGGAAAATCACTCCCAGATTCTTCGCGGAAAGCTCAACAAACTGCTCCGCCAAGGCACACACGAGTGAAATCACCTCTTCCGTTTCCCTCTTAAGAAAAAGCCTCGTGTCGGTTAAAACCTGGTCGTTTCTGCTCCTGGCCGTGTGCACCATGGCACCCGAAGGACCTGTTTTCTCGATAAGCCTTTTTTCTATATTGAGATGAATATCCTCGTAGCTCTCGCTGAAAGGAAACTCCCCGCGGTCTATTTCCTTCTCGATCTCCCGAAGACCTTTGGTTATCCGTGCGGCGTCCTTGCGGGAAATAATCCCGGTTTCGCGAAGCATCTTCACGTGGGCGATACTGCCCCGCACGTCTTCTTTGTAAAGACGCCTGTCAAAACTTACCGATTCCGAGAATTTCTCGGCAATACTGTGTGTCTGGGAAGCGAAGCGACCTCCCCACGCTTTTTTGGCCAACTCAGTCTCCAGTTCCCGCGTCGCTCGATGCGGCATCCGTTGAATCAAGAAAAACCTTCCGGGTGGGATAAGCGAACTCTATCCCCTCCTCGGAGAACCTTTTGAATATCTTGAGGTTAACGTTCTGCTGTATATCCATGTAATCATCAAACGAAGGAGTAAGAACAAAGTAAACTATATCGTAGTTAAGGGCAAAATCACCGTAACTGCTGAAATGTGCCCTGCCGAACCTCGCTTTAGGTTCCGCGTCTATTATCTCCCTTATCAACTCAGGTACTTTCACAAGGTTGTCGTAGGGTGTCTCGTAAACAACGCCGAGGGAAAAAAGAATCCTGCGAGTGTCCATCCTCTTGTAGTTTTTTACGCGGCTTTGCAGCAGATCGTTATTCGACAAAACAAGCTGCTCGCCCGAGAGGCTCCTTAGGCGAGTGGTCTTAAGCCCTATGTGTTCCACGTCTCCGCTCATACTGTCTATGACTATGAAATCCCCGACCTCAAAAGGCTTGTCGAAAATAATGGAAAGCGAAGCTATGAGGTCGCCCAGAACGTTCTGAAGCGCAAGCGCCACGGCTATGCCCCCGACGCCGAGTCCCGCGATTATAGTGGTCGGGTCAAAACCAAGATTGTCGATCGTTAGAATTACGAGGATTACCCAGAGAACCGATTTCGCGAAAAAACCGAGGGTTTTTATGTGAGTTATAGAAGCGCCTGCCCCGGCTCCGACATCCGCAAGCTTCTTGGTTACGTAATAGTCGATGAAGCCGCCTCCCCAGAAACCGACCTGAACGAGAAGGCAGATGACTATCACGCTTTTTCGAAATTCCCTTATCTGCTGGGTAAGGTCAAGGAAGAAAGTCGCCACGTAGACTGAAAAAATTATGATCAGCACTATGCTGGTTTTCTCTACGAGCGCCGAAACCAGATCGTCAAAATCGGTTTCGGTTTTCTCCGCAAAGCCGGCAAACGACCTTACAAACCTTTTTAGAATAAAGTTAAAGACAAAGGCTAAAACGATTGCCGCTCCGAGTGCCCAAAGCCACGTCTCAACGGAATTGCCAAGATATGTACGGCTGATTATTTCCTCGATGTTCAATCTAATTCCCTCTCTGATACAAAAATACGCCCGTCCTCGTGTACGGCCACCATATAGATACCCGCTTGACTAACCTTAAACAACAAGGAAAGTCGGAGCAAACAATCAGAAGGAACTTCCTGGCTCTTTTAGGAATTCAGTTTCTTCCGGAGTGGATTCTCTTCCTAAAGCCGCGTTTCTGTGGGGATACCTTCCGAATCTTTTTATTATGTCAGAGTGCCGCCCCGCGAAATCTGTAGAACAGGCTAGAGTTTCCCTGATTTGCGGGTGCGAGGTGTACTCTTTTTCAAGAGCGGAGTACTTCTCAACGCTCAGGCTCTGGATCTCCGGGTCCTCCGAGTGCATAAGCGGAAGGTAAAAGAATGTCCTATGTGTTGGGTGAAGATCATGGTCAAATCCCTTTTCAATACCATCAAGACATGTACGAAGCGCAAGAGGGTCTTTTGAAAACGCTTCCGGGGTATCACGGTAGATGTTCCTTGGAAACTGATCGACGACAACTATAAACGCCACGGTGCCCAGAGGCGTTTTGAGCCAGTGGGAAAGTTTTCCTTCTTCGGCAAGCAGAACATATTTTTCAAATCTCTGCCTTATAAGATCGTCAAACTCCTCTGACTTCATCCACCAAGTCATCTGCTTTTCTTTATCCGGCAGTTCGCCTTCGCGCAAGTCGCCGAACCAGAAACTCAGCACTTCGGAAATTTCCTCGAATCCGTCTGCTGTTGAAGTTCCCTTTTTCATGCCTTGGGAGTATACCACAGGCAGCCAAAATCCTCATGGAAGCCCCGCCCTCCAACCCGGAGCCTTTCACTCTACAATTATGAGGAATTTTTTAACCGCCCCGGAGTTACAAAGAAACTTTCATAATCCGAAGCTAAGCATCTGATCTCACTGAAATTTTAGGACCTAGCAGTCTCCCTTTATGGAGTCCTCTTTAACTTTATCTTAACAAAAATAAAATAGTTTCTTGACAAGACCCAATATATTGTGTTTAAATAAACTTCACGCACAAGATAAGCAATACATCTTGCACGTAAACCGGAAGGCAGTGGTTATAAGGAACAGAAAAGGAGGAGAATGTGCCCGGAGATAAGACCCCCCCCGAAATCGTTGCGAATGGAACATCCGATCATGAAACTACAGCAGTTAATGAACAAGAAACACAGATCCAAGAACCTTCTCCGGAACATGTAAAAGCCCCAAGCGACACTATAGATATTCCCGCAGAAACAGTTGACGCCTTCGGCGGAGACAAGCTCAGGGCACGGGTTTTCTACGAAAAATACGCTCTTCGCGACATAAAGGGAGAAATAATAGAAAAAACTCCGGAGCAGATGTGGCGGAGGGTTGCCAGGGAAATAGCGTCCCCCGAAGAAAAGAAGGAACTGAGAAAGCAGTGGGAGGAAAATTTCTACTGGCTCCTTTCCGATTTCAAGTTCATACCCGGCGGAAGGGTTCTCTTCGGCGCCGGTCAGAAGCGAAGAGCCACGCTCCTTAACTGCTATTTCATGCCCATCAAGGAAGACTCCATAGAGGGAATATTCGAGTGGTGCAAGGAGGCCGCCAGGACCTACTCTTTCGGCGGAGGAGTCGGAACCGACATATCGGTTCTGAGGCCAAAGGGCGCCCCGGTGAACAATTCAGCCATATATTCGACGGGTGCAGTGTCGTTCATGGATCTCCTGTCGACCACGACCGGGACCATAGGGCAGGCGGGAAGAAGAGGAGCCCTCATGATAACCATGAAGGTCGATCATCCAGACATAATGGACTTTCTCGACATAAAAAACGACGAGGCGAGGTCAAAGGTCCAGTTCGCCAACATCTCGGTTAAGGTGGATGACAAGTTCATGGAGGCCGTGGAAAAAGACACGGACTACGAGCTCAGTTTCTCAAACGAGAAAACCGAAATAAAAAGAACCGTGCGTGCCCGACAGATATGGGAAAAACTGGTTAAATCAGCATGGTCCTCGGCCGAGCCCGGACTTATCTTCTGGGACACGGTTAAAAGGTACTCGCCCACTGAGTACGCCAACATGGAAGTAAACGGCGTGAACCCATGCAGCGAGCAGGCGCTTGAGGATTACGGGAACTGCTGTCTTGGAAACGTGAACCTCTCAATGTTCGTCAAAAACGCTTTCGAGGAAGACGCAGCGATAGAATGGGAAGAGCTCGAGAAGGCTTTTCACTACAGCGTCAGGTTCCTTGACGACATCCTGGACTACAACATTGAAAAACATCCTCTAAGCGTCCAGACAAAGGCATCTCTGAGATCAAGGAGAATAGGAGTCGGGTTCACCGGCCTAGGGGATATGCTTGCGAAGCTCAGCATAAAATACGATACGGAGGAAGGTGTAAAGTTCACCGACGAGCTTTTCGAGCACGTAAAGAACATAGTCTACGAAGCCAGTTCCGATCTTGCCAAGGAGAAGGGGTCTTTCCCTGTGTTTGACCTCAAAACCCATATTGCAAATCCGTTCGTAAAAGGCATGCGTGACAATGTGATGAGCAAGATAAAAAAGCAGGGTCTTAGAAACGCGTGTATACTCACGGTCCCCCCTGTAGGAAGCGGTTCGGTTCTCGCGGGAACCACAAGTGGAGTCGAGCCCATGTTCGCCCTGTCTTACCTCCGGCGCTCGGAATCCCTGTCGGAAGGAGAATTCAAGGTCTACCATCCGCTCGTTTCTGAGTACATGGAAAAATTCGGGCTGGATGACGAGGCAGATCTTCCAGACACGTTCGTCACCTCCCACGAGATAGAACCCGAGATGCGGGTACGTATGCAGGCCGCGATCCAGAAACACATAGATTCATGCATATCAAGTACCGTGAATCTTCCCAAGGACATAAGCCTTGAGGAAGTTGAGAAGATATATTTTCTTTCTTGGAAACTTGGCTGTAAGGGAGTAACCGTCTACAGGGAAGGTTCTAGGGAAGGAATCCTGATAACCGAAGAACAGGCAAAAGAAAAAACAAACTCTCCACCCCGGGATGAAGGGATGTCAACCACCCACTCCAACCTCACACCATCCCCTCATCCCCCTCAAAAAGAAACGGTAAAACCCGTAACAAGACCCCAGGTCCTGGAAGGTTTTACCGAGGCGATTAAAACTGGGTACGGGAATCTCTACGTGACTGTCAACAGTTACGAAGGCAAGCCATTTGAAGTTTTCGTCCAGATTGGAAAATCCGGATTTACTACGATGGCTGATGCCGAGGCAACTGGAAGGCTGATATCTCTGTCTCTGAGGTCCGGGGTCGATGTCAGAGATGTCGTGGAACAGCTGGAGGCCATAGGAGGTTCCTCACCAGTTTTTTCGGGAGGACAGGTCATAATGTCCGTGCCCGACGCCATAGCCAAGGTGCTGAGAAGACACTTCATCCCCGAGGGAAAAAAAAACGCTGACGAAGACGGGACACAAGTAGAAGTAACTGTGGCAGAAGCAAACGGGGGTGCGGGCAAAGTCTCTGCGGACCTGATACTTGAGCAATGCCCGGACTGCGGAAGCAGAGCACTTGCGTTTGAGTCTGGCTGCGTCACCTGCAGGGGATGCGGGTTCTCTAAGTGCAGCTAAACTGCCGGTTGAGTACTGAGAAAATCTGAAAAAAATTACTCTCCAGCCCTGGCGCGCGCTATCCTCAGTTTTCTATCAAGATCTTCTCTCTCTGAAGCTTCCGCGTCCTGAAGCTCGTCAAGCTCTTTCTGGAAAGCCTCAGCGTCTTTTCTGGCAGCCGCAACGTCAACCTCTTCGGGGTTCTCCGACTGGTCGGTAAGGATGCTGATCGTATCATCCTTTACATCCGCCAGTCCCCCGTGGATTATGAGGGTGTTTTCCCCTGACTCCTCGGTTTTGAACCTGAGCCTTCCCGGAAAAAGCACAGAAAGAAAAGGCACGTGACCCGGCAGAACGCCGAATTCCCCCATCTGACCGGGAGCAACAAGTTCCTCAACCTCGCCGTCAAACACGAGTTTTTCGGGGGTTATTATCTTGAGTCGCAATTTTTCAGCCAATTTCCAAGTCTCCCATCAGGAAGCCATTGACGTCGCCTTTTCGCGCACTTCGTCAAGATTGCCCACCATGTAGAAAGCCTGCTCGGGGATATCATCCATGTTGCCCGAGATGATCTCGCCAAAAGCTTCTATGGTCTGTTGTATCGGCACATACTTTCCTGGAGTCCCCGTGAACTGCTCGGCCACGTGGAAAGGCTGCGAGAGATATCTCTGAACCTTTCTGGCGCGGGCAACCGTGAGCTTGTCTTCTTCTGAAAGTTCGTCCATGCCAAGAATCGCGATTATCTCCTGGAGCTGTTTGTAGCGCTGCAGAACCTCCTGAACCTCCCTGGCAATCCTGTAATGATCATCCCCGACTATTCTGGGATCAAGAATATTCGAAGTTGAGTCAAGGGGATCTACGGCGGGATATATTCCCAGCTCCGTAAGCTGCCTTGAGAGAACGATAGTACCGTCAAGGTGCGCAAAGGTAGTCGCCGGGGCAGGGTCGGTAAGGTCATCCGCCGGAACGTAAATAGCCTGCACGGAGGTAATAGAACCTTTAACCGTCGAAGTAATTCTCTCCTGAAGTTCCCCGAGGTCGGTTGAAAGAGTCGGCTGATAACCAACAGCGGAAGGCGTCCTTCCCAAAAGAGCCGACACCTCAGAACCCGCCTGGGTGAAACGGAAGATGTTGTCGATAAACAGAAGTACGTCCTGGCCCTGGGTGTCGCGGAAATATTCGGCAAGGGTAAGCGCCGTAAGGGCAACCCTGGCTCTTGCTCCGGGAGGCTCGTTCATCTGTCCGAATATGAGTCCGGTGTTTCCAAGAACTCCCGATTCCTTCATCTCCCAGTAAAGGTCGTTTCCTTCCCTGGTTCTTTCTCCCACTCCGCCGAAAACCGAGTAGCCGCCGTACTCCTTGGCTATGTTATGGATGAGTTCCATGAGCAAAACGGTCTTGCCTACACCGGCTCCGCCGAAAAGACCGATTTTCCCGCCCTTAAGAAAGGGAGCGAGAAGATCAATGACCTTGATGCCCGTCTCGAAGAGTTCCATCTTGGTGCTCTGCTCGACGAACTCCGGCGCGGGACGGTGAATGGGCCAGCGCTCCTCCGTCTCTACGGGGCCGGCTTCGTCTATTGGTTCTCCGACCACGTTAAGCAGTCTCCCGAGAGCTTCCTTGCCGACGGGGATCGTTATACCGTCGCCGGTGTTAAGTGCGTCCTGCCCTCTTTTCAGCCCCTCTGTCGAATCCATGGCGATGCATCTTACGCGTCCTCCGCCAAGCTGCTGGGCAACCTCAAGAACCAGATTCCACTCGGTTTCACCGAGCGCCGGATTCGTCACCTTAAGGGCCGTAAACACGGTGGGGAGAGCCCCCTCCGAGAATTCGACGTCCACAACGGGGCCCATTACCTGAATTATTTTCCCCATCCCATCATCCGCACCACCTGCCGCATCGCCGCCGATACCGCTTGCCGTAAACGCTGCTTCAATACTCATTTTTACTCGTTGCCTCCTTTCTGAGCTTCCGTACCGTTAACGATATCCATAAGCTCCGTTGTAATGATCGTCTGCCTGGTTTTGTTAAAGAGCAGGGTAAGTTTCGCTATCACCTCGTCCGCGTTACTGGTCGCGTTCTCCATCGCTGTCATCCGCGCCGCGTGCTCGCTAGTGAGCGACTCGTTCATCGCGCGCTCAATCCTCACCTGAACGTACTTCGGAAGAATCGAGCCTATTATCCGTTCTTTCTCGGGCTCGAATATGTAATCAGAAGAACTCTCCGCAGCACCGTCGTCGGTCTCCTCCCCTGAGAGCGGAAGAAGCCTCTCAAACGTCATCCTCTGCGAAATGGCGGAAACAAAGTGGTTATATGCAAGCACTATTTCGTCGCTCTCCCCAGCTCTGAACTCCTCTGTCAGCGCCGCTGCCAGTTCCTCGGAAAATTTCCGGGAATTTTTTTCGTTCACTCCCGTGTAGTATTTGCCGGTGGCAAGCCCGTTTTTCGAGAAATAATCCCGTCCCCGCCTTCCGACGAAACTCAGTTTTATGTTCCCGAACGCCTCTCCCTGTTCCTTGACGTAGTGCTGCATGTTTCTTATCAAAGCACTGTTGAAGCTTCCGCAAAGTCCCCTGTCGGAAGTGAAAAACAGAACGTGCAGGTTAGTTTTTTCCTCCGGAACCCGAAGAAGGGGATGATCCTCCGATTCTGAAAGCGCCGCCACGTTCAGGACCACGTCGCGGTACGCATCCGAATAAGGCCTGTACGCCATAAGCGCCGCCTGGGCCTTCTGCAGGCGCACGGCGGCTATAAGTTTCATAGCGCCCATTATCCGCCGCGTGCTTCTCACGCTTTTTATCTTTGTCGTTATTTGCTTAAGACTCGGCATTATTCTTTTTCCGCCAGTATGTCAGGCAAGCTCGCCCAACTGGTTTTTAAGTTCGTCAAGCGCCGCCACAAGCTTTTCCCCAAGTTCATCCGAAACGACTTTTTTCTCCCTTATCTCCGCAAGATACTCAGGGTGCTTGGACTCAAGGAAAGAAAACAGCTCCCCCTCGTATTTTCTCACCGCGGAAACTGGATAGTCGTCAACATAGCCATTTGTAACGGCGAATATGATCAGGATCTGCTTTTCAACCCCCTGGGGTTCGTACTGATCCTGCTTTAGGGCCTCAACGAGCCTGCTTCCCCGGGCAAGCTGGTTCTGGGTTACCCTGTCAAGGTCGGAAGCGAACTGCGCGAACGCCTCGACTTCCCTGTATTGCGCGAGTTCAAGCCTCAGGGTTCCGGCAACATTTTTCATCGCCTTTATCTGAGCGCTTCCCCCTACCCTTGAAACCGAAAGACCGACGTTAATCGCGGGGCGCACACCCGAGTAGAAAAGATCGCTCTCAAGGTATATCTGCCCGTCGGTGATGGAAATCACGTTCGTGGGAATGTAAGCGGACACGTCACCCGCCTGCGTTTCGATTATGGGAAGGGCCGTAAGCGAACCCCCGCCGTCCTCGTCTCTCATTTTGGCGGCGCGTTCAAGAAGTCTTGAGTGAAGATAGAAAACGTCTCCCGGGTAAGCCTCTCGTCCCGGCGGTCTCTTTAGAAGAAGTGAAAGCTGACGATATGACCACGCGTGCTTTGTCAGATCATCATATATTATCAGCGCGTGGCGGCCTGTGTCTCTGAAATACTCTCCCAGGGCGCAGCCGGAGAAGGGAGCAAGGAACTGGAAAGGAGCCGGGGTGCTGGCCGTGGCGGAAACTATGGTCGTGTACTTCATGGCATCGTGTTCCTTGAGCTTGTCGACGACCTGCGCCACTGTCGACTGTTTCTGCCCTATGGCCACGTATATGCAGTGAACATCCTCTTCCCTCTGGTTTATTATCGTGTCAATAGCAATCGCGGTCTTTCCGACCTGACGGTCCCCCAGTATAAGCTCTCTCTGTCCCCTTCCTATCGGTATCATGGAATCAACGGCCTTAAGCCCGGTCTGAAGGGGCTCGTTTACCGACTGGCGGTAAATAACTCCAGGGGCCTTCACCTCGATCTGTCTTGTCTCGGCAGTGGCTATTTCTCCGAGACCGTCAATCGGCCTTCCGAGGGCGTCGACCACCCTTCCGCCAAGAGCGTCTCCGACCGGTACCTCGGCGATGCGTCCCGTGCGCTTTACCGTCCCCCCTTCGCTGAGGTGGGAGTCCTCTCCAAAAAGGGCGACACCGACATTATCTTCTTCAAGGTTTAGGACAAGCCCGGTGATTCCGCCGTCAAACTCGACGAGCTCTCCCGCTACCGCCTGGTCAAGACCGTAAACCCGGGCGATACCGTCACCGACGGAAATAACCGTGCCGACTTCTTCGGTATCAACCTTTCGTTCATAGCCCTTTATCCTGTTTCTAAGAATCTCGCCTATACTTTCTGCTCTTAGTTCCTGCATTGCTAGCTCCTTTGGAATTATTGGGATCAGGACGGGGAGAGAGTTCCTCTTATTCTCTCAAGCTGCGTCCTGACGCTGTTATCGTAAACCTTGTCCCCCACCTGTGCTCTTATTCCGCCTATCATGGAAGGATCGACCTTAAGCGACACCTCAACCGTCTTTCCGGTCGCGGCGCGAAGTGCTGCGCTGAGTCTCTCGACATCACTTGGGCTAAGATCCCTGGCCGAGGTAATCTCGGCAGTCACCTTTCCCACCGCTTCGTCAAGCCTCGCGAGAACGGCTTCCCTTGAGCCGAGAAGTGTCACAACCTTCTCCATCTCCAAAACGAGCAGAATAAATCTTTTCGTAATATCAAGAAAAGATGCCGCCTCGAGAAAATCTTCCAAGACAGCCTTTTTCTCCTCAACTGAAAACACCGTGCTCAAAAGAACGTCCCGAAGCTCGCCCGAACCCGAGATACTCTCAAAGAAACTCTCCATGTTGGCTTTTACGCTCGAGAGTTCGCGCGAATCGGCCGCGGAATCCACAAGCGCCGAAACAAGATCTCTCAGTGTCGCAACTGTTGCCATTTTCCTTCCTCGATCATTTTTACGAAATCGTCAACCGAATCGGTCGTGAAATCCGCATCCACCCGTTCCTTTATCATCCTCTCGGCAAGCTCAAGCGCCGAGTCGACCACTTCGGACTGTATCTCTGAGACCGCCTTTGTAGTCTCAAGGCGGATCGTGTCCTCGACTTCCTTTTTTACCATTTCGCAGCTTTTCTCCGCCGCGGAAACAAGCTCATCCCTTTCGTTCTCGCCCTGTCTTCTTATGTTTTCCTGAAGAGCCGCTATCTCCGAGGAGACCGCATCAAGCTTCGCGGAGTATTCCTCAAGCGTTATTTTCGCCTGCTCAGCCGCCGCTGCGGCCCTGTCCACTTCCGAGCGGAGCCTCTCCTTCCTGTTTTTCAGAAAGGAAAGAAAGGGCTTTCTGATGAGGTATATGAGAAGGGCCATAAGCAGGCCCAGATTAACGGCGTGCTTTATTACAAAAACCCAGTTGAAATGGTTATCCAATTAGTGATTCTCCCGGAAAATTAAAATCCGCAGTAAGCTCCACGGCTACGTCCCCTTCCTTAGTACGCGGTTGCTTATTTCCGCCGCAAGCGACTCTATCTCACCCTGCAAATCCGCCCTTATTTTCACAACCTCGCCCTCAAGAGTCTCTCTCGCACCCTCAAGTTCCGTCTGGGCGGCATCCCTCGCCGAAAGAAGCATCTTTGAAGATTCGCTTTGGCCCTGCTGGCGGAGTTCGTTTCTGGTTTCCGTCGCCTGGGCCCTCGCCTCGGCGAGTTTCTCATTGTACTCGGCGATGGCGCTATCGGCCTTGCGGGTCATCTCCTCAGCTTCCCTAAGCGTACCCGCGGTAAGTTCCTCCCTCCTGTCCCAGACCCCGATAAGCGGGCGGAACACAAGCCTGTTGAGAAGAAAAAGCGCTACCAGAAAAATGACAAGTTGAATTACTATCGTTTTATCAACGCTTAGCATATTCTCCGCGGCACTTGCCGACGGAGCCGCCGCCATGGCAAAAATCGCAGCATATAAAAATGTCTTAAGACCGCAGAATCTCATGATTAACCTAGCTTCAAGATTGTTCGCTAGACCGTGCTTTCGGCCAGTTTACGCTCCTTGCTTTCGTTCTCAAACATCCATTTTAAAAGCGGGGGCACTATAAAGGTTGTCAGTATTACCATGGCCGTGACGGCGGAGAAAAGATCGGTTTTGAAGACTCCGTGCACAAGACCGATCTTTGCGAAAATAAGCCCAACCTCACCTCTTGGGATCATTCCGACGCCAATTATACTTTTTCTTACGCCTTTTTCATAGACCACGTAACCGCTCGCGTACTTCCCGACAACCGCCACCACGAAAAGAATTAAAGCGATTGATATTACCATAATATTTTCAGATACAAAGGGGTTAAATACAGAAACATCCACTGCCGCCCCCACCATCACGAAAAATATCGGGGCGAAAAAGTGCGAAACGGGCTTTATGCCGTTCTCAATAGTCTTGAACTGATCCGTTTCGCGAAGAACCAGACCGGCCGCGAACGCCCCTACTATGGGAGCCAGAGAAAAAAGATTTGAGCAGTAAGCATAGACAAAGCAGAATGCTATTGCCATGATCCAGACGAGATTGTTTCTATCGATTCGGGCGAAAAACCCGAAAATCTTGGGAGCGATAATCCTGCCGAGAACTATGGAAACGGCGAGAAAACCAAATGCCTTCGCGGTTATAAAGGCCACAGAACCCAAGGTGATCCCTTCCGTCCCCGCACCACCTGATTCAAAAGAGCTCACTATGCCGCTTACGACCCCGAGAATTATAAGCCCGAGCACGTCATCTATTATGGCGGCGGTAAGAACTATCCTGGCCTCTTTTGTCTGGAGCCGGTCAAGATCCGCTAGAACCCTGGCCGTGATTCCGACGCTTGTGGCGGTGAGGGTAGCTCCCGTCACTATGGCCACAAGCCCGACCATGCTGGCTTCAAGACTGAGTATGGCGAACTTCTGGAAATAAATTATGCTGAAATATCCAAGCACAAACGGAAGCACCACCCCGACTATGGCCACAAGCCCCGAGACAGGGCCCACTTTTATGAGGTCCGCAATCCTGGTCTCAAGACCTATTTCGAAAAGAAGAAGGACAACCCCTATTTCCGCAAGCAGATGAAATACGTCGTATCCCACCATACCTTCTGTAGAAGGAATAAGCGCCAGAACGCCAGCGCTCAGAACAACTCCGGCGAGAAGCTCCCCAAGAACCGAGGGCTGCCCGATCTTTTCTGCCAGCCGGCCGAAGGCCTTGGCGAAAACAAGGATTATCAGAAGATAAAGAATGAATTTTTCTACTGATAAATGCTCAATGTATTCCATTGTCTCGTCTTGGGAAAATTCGAGGGTTTTGTTCAGATTAAAAGGCAGTTTACTATCACAAAACAGGCACACTGTCAAAAAGATTCACCTCTCTTAGAAAGGAAATCCGGTCGGCCATGATACAACCAGCACGCGACGAATCATCCGATACCTTATTTCGGGTTTGCCCACGTATCTCAGCTTCTGGGTAAAAGAACTTTGCATTTTCTGGATTTACCGACATATTTCCCCGTTTATGAGACCATTTAGAAAAACGAAAATAATCTGCACCGCAGGCCCCTCCACAAGTTCATACGAAATGCTGATGAAAATGTACGAGGCGGGTATGAACGCCGTGCGCCTCAATATGTCGCACGGTACTCATGAAAGCCACCTTGAAGTAATCGAAACGGTGAGATCAATCAACAGGAAAGTTGAGAATTCAATCGCCCTGATACTTGACACTCAGGGACCGGAGATCAGAACCGGGGTTCTGCAAAGCGACCTGCATATAAACCAGGGAGACGTAATTACGGTGTCCGTAAGACCCGATGATGTTGAGGAATCTTCAATTCATATCAATTACGAGGACATTATCAATGAAGTTCAGATAGGGGAGAAAATAACCGTGGACAACGGTCTCATAAACCTGGAGGTGCTCAAGAAAGACCAAGGAGCTATGAAATGCAGAGTAATTGACGGCGGAACCATGAAGAGCAAACGCCACGTCAATCTGCCCGGGGTAAAAGTCAACCTCCCTTCAATAACGGACAAGGACAAGGCGGACATAAAGTTTGGAGCCAGGAACAAAGTCGATTACATAGCCCTTTCTTTCGTCAGGGAAGCACAGGACGTTTTGGATCTCAGAGAACTGCTAGGACCCGACGGGGAGGAAATAAAAATTATCTCTAAAATCGAGGACCAGGAAGGGGTGAGTAACGTGGAGGAAATCGTCGAGGCATCGGACGCGGTAATGGTTGCCAGAGGAGACCTAGGAATTGAAATAAGCATTGAGGAATTGCCGGACGTACAGAGAGTGATAGTCGGCAAATGCCAGGAGAAAGGCAAGAGAGTCATAGTCGCTACCCATCTTCTTGAATCAATGATCGACAACCCGATTCCTACCCGGGCGGAAGTAACGGACGTCTCAAATGCGGTCTACGAGGAAGTCGACGCGCTTATGCTCTCGGGTGAGACAACAACCGGGAAATATCCCGTAAGGTCAATAGAGCATCTCGACAAGATAGCCTTGAAGGCGGAAAGTCTCACAAGTCTGCAGATGGGCAAGCTTCTTGTTAAGCAAGACCTCAAGCAGCATATAGCGGCTTCAGCGGTTGAACTCGCCGAATCGATTGACGCCAAATGCCTGGTTGTAATAACGAGAAAAGGATTAATGGCTCAGTTGACAACAAACTGCAGGCCGGCCAAGACACCTATTCATGCGGTAACTTTCGACGACAGAATAAAACGACAGCTCTGTTTGAACAGGGCCGTAACCGCACATCTTATGGAAGAATCCGAAGATCCCGAACAGAGGACCGAAGAAGCCTTCGAGCTTCTGAAACAAAAACGGGTGTTAAGTCCGGGCGACCGCGTCGTACTCGTATCCGACGTTATCACAACCGCGGGCATAGATTCAATTCAGCTACGAGAGATAGCGTAATCTGTTTTAGCGGACAAACCCCGAAACTGCTGTTTCCTCTTCACGGGCATCATGTTGCTTCAATGTTTTTGCATGGTTTCGCTGCACTGGTATCCTTGAATTTGAGAGAAGCGTCTATGGAAACTTCTAAAATCACGTCAAAAGGCCGTGTAACCATTCCTCACGCATTGCGCAGGGCTGCGGATCTGAAAACAGGCGACAAGCTCGTTTTCAGTTTAGATGGAGACCATATTATCGCAACCAAGCTAAAAACTGCCAAAGACTCCTATTTGGGCAGTGTTTCCTTAAATCTTGAAGAATGGCTTTCGGATGAGGATGAAGAAGCATGGAGTGACCTTTAATCTGATACGACACCAATTGTTTTCTTTTACCAATTCCGCCGTTAAGGCAGCATATAATCGTTACAGGCGAGACCAGCACTCCACTTCACCAATCGTTTGTCCTCCTCGAAACTTGCTACCCTCAATGTGTATAAAGGTGTTGTTCAGATCAATCTGTCGCAGTAATTATTTTGGCGGCACGAAAAAGTTGAAGCATTCGCCCAACTTCTGTTGGCGCCAGAGTCTTGGGTAGCTTCTCAAGGATTTCGTTAACCATTTCCCGAAGCGTGATGATCTGAATCGGGTTTCCCAAAAGTGCTTGCTTAAAAGGTGGGTGGTTTTCCCATCTGGCTTTGCCTGCAGCATCACCCTTCATAAAAGTTACGGCAGTAACGTAGGTGAAGCGACCTTCACTAGTCGCATTCTTTATGGCCTTTAAGAAAGCTTCTGACCACTTTGGAGAGGTAAGTTCGCGGTACATTCTCCAAGCATCGCGACCACCGCGTTTTTTGTTGTCCAAGATTGCCGAAAGTTGCGCGGACGGATCAAACCCTCCTTGCCAACTCTTGCAGCTTACAGCCAACACTTTCTTATGGCCACGCTCGGTGGGATGATAGCCGACCACGTCGATATCGCTGTGGTTGGAGTCTTGGTTCGAAATAAAATCAGGATGATTTTTACTTGGGCGAAATTTCACGTTATGCTGAACGAAATACCCTTTGTGGAGCAAGTAACCCTCAACAATCTGTTCCAGTACATCTTCCTTTATTGCCATTGGCGTAATTCCCTGTTGGAACGGCTACGCTCATCCTTCTCAATACAGTTAGGTGGAAATGATTCTATCCCATGCTTCTTAGCCGCGGTTTTTTTCAAGCTCTCCATCCGTCTTATTCACGAACAAAAATATATCACAGCAGCAGGGAAGAGTTATAGATTATCTAAAGCAGAACCGCACACACGGCCGTGATAATAAACGCGCCGATAAAATTAAGCGCCAGTCCTTCCCTCGCCATCACTTTCGTCGGGAAGGCTCCGGCACTGAACACCACCACATTCGGCGCCGTGGCAACCGGGAGCATGAACGCACAGCTTGCGCTCATCGCCGCGGGCACCATCAGCAAGGCCGGCTCAATGTTTATCGCCATGGCGGTGGCTGCCAGAATCGGCATCATCAAGGTCGTAGTGGCGGTATTGCTCGTGAGTTCAGTGAGAAAAGTAATCGCAAGGCAGATAACGGCCAGTATCAAGACGATGTGCAGAACACCAATACCGGAGAGCGCCTCCCCAAGCGCGGCGCTTAGCCCGGACGCCATGAAAGCCTTGGCGATCGCTATGCCGCCGCCGAACAGAATGAGCATCCTCCAAGGGATACGGCTCGCTGTATCCCAGTCAAGCAGCCTGCCTCCCCTACCATTAGGCGCGAGAAACATTACTATGACGGCCACAAGCGCCACGCTGGCATCGGTTGCTCCAGGAACTCCGAACCAAGTTTTCCAGCCGCCAAACGGCTCGCTACGCGTCATCCAGGCAACCGCAGTTAGCAAAAATACGATCAGGACGCGCGCCTCGTGACAAGTCCACTTTCCCACTTCGGGCATATCGAAACCGCCCGAGCCGGTGAGGCGTCGCGTGAGATAAAGACCGATTATCGGAAGGAAAATTACAACGACCGGAATTCCCCAGCTCATCCAGGTGAGAAATGAAATCTCAACCCCGGTACTCTGGAAATAAATCTCGCTGAACACAGGGTTGGGGGGAGTTCCTATCGGCGTTCCGATGCCGCCTACGCTCGCCGCGTACGCAATTCCGAGCAGCAGGGGGACCGCAAGCGATCTATCCGACGATTTTTCCAAAACCGCCAAGGCCACGGGAAGCATCATAAGCGTCGTGGCGGTATTGGAAATCCACATGCTAAGCACCGCAGAGGCGGCCATGAAACCAAATACCAGCCGCCGGTTGCTTGATCCGCCGAAGAAGTTAACCATGGTGAGCGCTAGGCGCCTGTGCGCACCGCTGCCGGCCATAGCCGTTGACAGTATGAATCCGCCGAGAAGCAGCAATATAAGAGGAGCTCCGTAGGACTCGCTGATTTCCCTCGGAGAAAGAACGCCCAGAATCGGGAACAGGGCAAATGGCAAAAGCGAAGTCACTGGAATTGGTACGGGTTCAAATACCCACCACACCGCGCACACGGCGGAAACCGCGGCGGTCCAGCAAGCGTCACTTCCCCAGCCAAAGGATTCTAGGATGAAAAAAAGGATTGCGCCCAGAACAGGACCCGCGACGAGAAAAAACAGAGAACTCCCGCTGTTTGGGAAGTCTTTCTTTCCGCACATCTCAGCAATCCACGTCCCTAAGGACTTTTTCTATCTCGTAGCCTGCGGCGATAGTAGCAACCTTAGAAACAAGATCAAATGCCGGAGGAATCCCGTTTGCGAAGGAGTCATCACAGGCAAGAAACTCCATCCCCTTTGAGTTAAGGTTCTCAAACTCGCCCCGGAGGGGGTTGACCCTGTAAAATATCCCCGCCACGTGGGACTGAACAAGGTAAACAACCGGCTCGCCGACAAGACCGTCTCCGACGCGAAGCGAGGTAGGTACACACTCCTGTATTACCACGTCCCGAACCGGCACTCCTCCCTTCGAAACCCGCATTCTCTTCCTGTCACGCGAGTTCATCCCCATTATGCTTTGTGGATCGCTGACGCTCGCAACGGCCATGCCGTAGGTGCCTGAATTGCTTTTAACGAAAAGCGAAGGCTCATGATCTATGTCCCTTTTTGAATACTCGCTTCTGATCTTGGAGAGAACTTCATCGGCTCTAGCGGAAACCCGCTCTCTGTCCTCGGGAAAATCAAAATCCACTCCGCTCTCCAAAACGGTTTCAACAGACATAACCCAAGGGTCCACTTCCAGTATGTCGGCAAGCTCGCTGCAGAGGCGGTTGTAAAACTCGAAATGCACATCCTTTTTTCTCGCGTGCCAGCCTATCTCGACGGGCGGCAAGACAGGCTGGCGCAAATTGTGCAGGGTTTTCGGACACTTCTCCGAAAAATCGTTGTTTATCATTATGATGTCGGGCACAAATCCGTCTATCACCGCTGAGCCTTCCTCTTGAAAAACCCGCTTCGCCTCGATCACCTGACCGCTTGCCGAAGTGAACGAAGCAGTTTCCCTTCGGAATTCCTCGTTCGCGATTCCGACTCTCACCTCGTAGTCCTCATCCTCCAGAATAGACTTTATTACCCAGACGTTTTCCCAGTAGTGGGCGTTTTTGGTGTTCAGCTCGGGAACCAGAAGGATTTTTTTTGCGCTTGGGTAGCTGGAAAAAAGATATTCCCTGAAAAGCTTTCCCGCATTTTTCCTGAATCCCGCGGAAAGATTGTTAAAGCCTGCGGGAAAAACGTTTGTGTCTATCGGGGCAATTTTGTGTTCGGAGAAGCGCAGGTCGACGGAACTGTAAAGCGGCACCATCACTTTTTCACAATGGGACTCTACCCAGCGGGAAATTTCATCCCTCTTCTTCCCAATACTTTTATCAAGCTCTTCTACAAGCATCATATCCAAATCAAGCCTTCACAACGAAAGTGCCGCAGAGATGGTCGCTTAGGGTCTTGCGTTGCGGGTCAAATGCCGCAAGCACAAAGCCCAGAAAAACGGTGGCCACGGAAAGAACCCAGCCCACCCACCTAAGCAGGTTCGCCTGGAACCCTGCAAGGGAACCGTCCCGCATCACCACTCGGATACCCACAGCCGAGTTTCCAAGAGTTGTTCCGCACCAAGAGGGAAGGAAAACAAAATAGGTGGTTGCCAGAACGTAAGCGCAAATACATATCCAACCCCATATGGAAATAAACTCGCTTAGGCCAGGAAAAAAAGTCTCTCCGATCAGGGTCGCCCCCGAGAAAAGCGCAACGGCAGCCACGCAGAGCGTAAAAAGAAAATCTATGGAAAACGCGAAGAATCTCTCCCCGAGGGTCGCGGGCAACATTCCGTTGGGCAGGGGCGGGGGACTTTCCTTTTCTATTTCCTCTTCCTTTACTTCCGTCTCTGCTTCCTTGATTTCCTCTCGCAGATCCCTTTCAAACCTGAGAAAATCCTCCACCTCATCTGTTCCCTCTACCACGAGGCCCTCGTCCCGAAGTTCGCTCGGGGTGCCTAGTTCGCTCAGGGCTTCAACCGTCTCGGTCCAGGTGAGAACGCCGCCAAGTGCGGGCTCTCTGTCCCTGGCAATAACCACCTCCGTGCTCAACTCATCTTCGTAGAGATACTTGAAAATAGGTACGGGGGACAGGGCGGCCCCGCATTTTTTGCATTCCTCAAGATAATCAAAACTCGTGTAACCACACTCAGGACATTTCATGGTCAGTATCTTGGGAGAGCTATTTCTCGGAGCTTAAGGAAAGACGGTAATCCACGGCGTTTCTGATCGCTTTCATATTGGCCCCTCCCGAGATCACGAAACCGTCAACAACAAATGTCGGCGTGCCGCTTATCCCGATCGATCTGCCTTCCTCCACATCCGAAGCGACTCTGCGTTTGGCTTTTTCGGATTTCACGCACTCGTTGTATTTCTTCATGTCGACCCCGAGCCCGCGCGCTATCCCCGAAAGAGTCTCCTTGGCGTCGGCAACTTTTATTTCCCGCTGCTTTTCGAAAATGGCGTCGTGGAATTTCCAGAACTTCTCGTTTGACTGGTCATAGACGCAAAGAGAGGCGATCGAGGCTTCCTCGGCCCACTTATGAAACGAGAGTGGAAACTGTTTGTAAAAAACCTTGACTTTACCTTTGTAATCCTTGAGCAAATCTGCAATCTGGCCTGCCGCCCTAGCGCAGTAGCCGCATTGAAAATCCGAGTACTCAACCACGGTTACCTGGGCCTTGGGGTCTCCTTTTGAAGGAACGTTCTCCAGAGAGATTTTCCGGGCGGTCGCGGCGGCGGGGTCCTCATCGAGGTTTTCAAGATTGCCCACCATTATTGTTTTGCCGTCGCCGGAAACCAGAATCGGAACCTGCCCGCTTTCAGCGGCAAGAAACCCTCTCCTCATTCCTTCTACGCCCGTCTCCTCCATCTCATCCACTTTCACGGTGGGAGCACTCCCCATTATCAAAAACCTGCTGTCGCGGCTCACGAAAAACGGGTACGTCCGGCTGTTGCCGTCGGGAAATCCGACCTGATATCCACCTTCCTTAAACCCCTTCATATCAGAATCCTTTACTTTGACTACCTTTACCGTGAAGCCGCCGGGAAGATAGACCCCGTAGCGGTTCTTAAAATGCTGCTCAAGTTTCCCGACATCAACGTTATCGAGCGCAAAGAGGCTGCCGGGGGAAAGAAAAACCACGGATAAAAGAACCGATGCGACTGTCGCCAGAGTTGATCTTCTCATTTTCGAAGCAAATGTTTTTTCCGTCACGAATGAAAACTCCTTGTCAGTTATGACTCGCCGAACACCATGGCGAAGATATGGTCTATGCTCTTAAGATCTTCCTTGAGCTGAAAACACGAATCGATTTCCTTCTCCGAGAGAATATCCGTTACCTGCCCGTCGTTTTTCAGCATTTCCCGGAAATCCTTTTCCTTCTCCCAGCAAAGCATCGCGTTTCGCTGCACAAGCGAGTAGGCATCTTCCCTTGAAACGCCCTTTTTTACAAGCTCAAGCAGAACTTTCTGGGAAAAAACCAGTCCCCGCGTAATCCAGATGTTGCTCTCAAGCCTGTCTGGATAGACCCGAAGCCCCTCGATGAGACCGCAAAGCCTCTCAAGCATGAAATCAACCAGTATGGTTCCGTCGGGTCCTATGATCCTCTCAACGGAGGAGTGGCTTATGTCCCTTTCGTGCCAGAGTGCTATGTTTTCAAGGGCCGCGATCGAATGGGACCTTACTATCCTCGAGAGCCCGCAGAGATTCTCCGAAAGCACGGGGTTTCTTTTATGCGGCATAGCGGAAGATCCTTTTTGCCCCTCGGTAAAAGGCTCTTCCATCTCTCCCACCTCGGTCCTTTGATAATGTCTTATTTCAGTAGCGATTTTCTCCACCGAGGCAGCTATGAGAGAAAGAGTGAGAAAATACTGGGCGTAGACATCTCTTTGTATCACCTGCGTAGATATTCCCGCGGGACGAAGCCCTAGCAGTTCGCACGCGTAACGCTCCACCTCGGGAGTGATGTTTGCGTAGGTGCCGACAGCGCCTGACATCATTCCCACGCTCACGGCATCCCGAGCGGCACTTATCCTTTCAAGATTCCTTCTTATCTCGTCATACCACAGGGCAAACACCAAACCCAGCGTTCTGGGTTCGGCATGTATGCCGTGGGAGCGCCCGATCATTGCTGTGTCTTTGTATTCAAATGCCTTTTTTCGAAGAATGTCGAGCAGTTTCCGAAGACCCCCGACTATAAGTCCGCCCGCCTCGCGAAGCTGTATCGAAAAAGCGGTGTCAAGAACATCTGAAGAGGTCATTCCGAGATGAACAAATCTCGAATCGTCTCCAACGTACTCGGAAACACATGTGAGAAAAGCCAGGACATCATGCTTGAGCTCCGTTTCAAGCTCCGCAATTCTTTTTACGTCGAAGGCGGCTTTTTCCTTTATGTTGGAAACAGAGTCTTGGGGAATTTCCCCATAATGGGCCCACGCTTCGCACACGGCAAGCTCCACCTCGAGCCAGATACGGTAGCGGTTCTCATCCGACCATATCCGCGACATCTCCTCTCTGGAATACCTTGAGATCAAACCGTTATAACCTCCCCAACAGTGCTTCGCGGGGCGACACTCACCGCAACGCGGTCGGCGGCGCCGTTTTGGCGCAGAACTTCAAGCGAACATCGAAGCGCCATCTCTGGCGAGTTGTTTTTCGCGCTCAGGTGCGCCAGCAGGACGTATTTTAACCCGTCGTGCAGAACTTCCCTCAGAAGAGATGCGGACTGCTCGTTTGAGAGATGCCCGTGCCCCCCGCTTATTCTCTGCTGCAGATAGGGCGGATAAGAACCTGAAAAAAGCATCTCCCTGTCGTGATTAGACTCAAGAACCAGCGCGTCGCAACCCTTGAGACTCTCTATGACAAGCGCCGTGGGTTTTCCTATGTCGGTCACTATTCCTATTTTGACGCTGCCGTCGGTTACGGTGAAACCGACAGGATCAATCGCGTCATGCTCCACCGAGAAGGGAGTTATGGTAAGGTCGTTTATGCTAAACGGCTCCTCGGAATCAAATTCCCTCAGCCTTTCTGCCGCGCCGTTTCCGTTACGGTGCCCGTTTCTTTTTCCTTCCCAGAAGCCGGTGGTTTCCCCCGACACGTAAACCGGTACTTCGGACATTTTCCCGACAGCTCTTGAGTGATCCTCGTGTTCGTGCGAAAGCACCACCGCGTCAAGATCGGACACGGCTACTCCCATGTTCCCTAGGCTCCGTGAGATCCTTCGGAAACTAATCCCCGCGTCAATCAGTATTTTCGAGTATTTCGACTCAAGATAAAGTGAGTTGCCAGAACTGCCGCTGGCAAGAGTGCAGAATTTTATCATGTTCCGTCCACGCGAAAAACCGGCTGTGTGGAAAACCGGAAAGCCGGATCGTTCCGCCCGGCAAACCGTAATTATAACTGACCAGGAAAAAATCGTGGAAAAACCGTTGGCGGCCATTTATGCCCGCAATGGGAAACTTGTTAAAACCGAAGCCGTCATATATTCTATAATTGCTCCCTCGGAAGGGCCGGATTATTAATGAAACTCTCGATCATACTCTCCATAGCGTTTGCGCTCGTAGCGCTTGTACTCGGTCCCGACTACCTTTCGTTCTCAAGTTCGCTACTCACAGCCCTTGGCTACGGAATATTCGCCTTCTTGGTGCTTTCGGGGTTCCGAATCCTTTTCAGGAAGATCTCTCCCCGCTGCGCGATCGGAATCTCGGCAGGTGCGCTCACGGGCGTCTTCATATACCTCGCAGTGCTTACGATCCTTAACAGTTTTCCGATAGCCGCCCACCTCCTGCCCCACGTAAAAGCGGGAATATTCCTGCTTCTAGTCTGCCTAGGCGTTGTAATAGGCTATGACAAAACCTCCCTTGCCGGAGCGGCGTCCGATTCGTTTTTCAGAAAACCCGAGGCGCTCGCCCCTAAAATACTCGACACGAGCGTGATAATAGACGGGCGCATAGCCGATATAGCGGAAACGGGATTTCTCCAAGGAGAGCTCATAATACCCAAATTCATCATACAGGAACTTCAGTACATAGCGGATTCCCCGGACCCCGCAAGGAAAACACGCGGCAGAAGAGGGCTTGACATTATTACCAGGATGCAAAAGGAGATGCCACTCATAAGCGTCACCCTTACCGACCATGACTTCGAACACATAAAAGACGCCGACATAAAACTCATCGAGCTCTCAAAGAGGCTGAACGGAATACTGATAACCAACGATTACAACCTGAAAAAGATCGCCGACCTCGAAAAAGTGACCGTGCTTAATATAAACAACCTCAATCACGCCCTAAGGCCCGTCGTGGAACAGGGACAAACGATAAGAATAAGCCTCGTAAAACCCGGCAAAGAACAGCATCAGGCCGTCGGCTATCTTGACGACGGAACCATGGTGGTCACGGACAACGCCTCGAGGCAAATAGGAAAAGACGTGGACGTTTCCGTAAGGAGCATGGTGCAGACACCAACCGGAAGAATAGTTTTCGCAAAACTGAAAAAAGAGGGCTGACCCCCGTGAGCGCTCCCAAAGTCTCGGCCGTAGTGGCAGCCGCCGGCCTTTCGAAAAGATTCTCCCCCGGCAGGAAAAAACAGTTCGCCGAACTTAGTGGAAGACCTCTTCTTACCTACTGTCTTTCCACTTTCGAGTCAAGCGAACTGATAGCAAGCGTGGTGGTCGTAGTGCCCGAGGATGAGATTTCCCGCTCAAGGAAACTGCTCGGAGACTTCGGGTTTGAAAAGGTTACCTCGGTCGTCGCCGGCGGAGAAAAAAGATGCTTATCCGTAAGAAACGGTTTCCGGGCTACGCCTCCGGACAGCGACATGGTGCTTATTCACGACGCGGCGAGACCCTTTGTCGACAATGATACAATAAAAAGAGTCTTGGAAGAATGCGCGCGCTCGGGTGTTTCCATCTGCGCCGTTCCCCTCACGGACACCCTGAAGCGGGCAGACGGGCCCAACTCGTTTGTCTCTGGAACTGTTCCCAGGGAAAAACTCTGGAGGGCCCAGACTCCGCAGGTCTTTCGCCGGGAGATTCTTGAAGAAATCTATCTCTCGTCCGATATGGGGGACCTTGGCGCAACTGACGAATCGGTGCTTGCGGAAATAAGAGGGATAAGGGTAGGCATGGTGATGGGAAGCGGTCTTAATATGAAAATCACGACCGCGGCCGACTTTGAAATAGCGGAACTTATAGCAAGCAAAGGAGAAATGCCCTAATGTACAGAGTAGGAACAGGGTTTGACGCGCACGCGTTCTGCGAGGAGAGAGCGCTCATACTGGGCGGCGTTGAAATTCCGGGATGCCGCGGACTTTCCGGCCACTCAGACGCCGACGTACTCTCCCACGCGGTTGCGGACGCCATCTTGGGAGCTATCGGCGAGGGAGACATAGGAAGGCATTTTCCCCCAGAAGACCCTGAATACAAAGACATTTCAAGCCTTGTGATTCTCTCTGAGGTCGCCCGGATGATGACGGACAAGGGGTTCGGAATAAAAAACATAGACTGCACGGTCGTATGCGAGGAACCGAAAATATCTCCTCACGCGCCCGAAATGAAGAAAAAAATCGCAGATGCTCTCGGAATCTCCCCCGAGGCGGTAAACGTGAAGGGAACTTCAACCGACGGGCTAGGCTTTACGGGAAGAAAAGAAGGAATAGCGGCTATGGCTTCGGCATGCCTAAGCCGTAATCCCTCTACATTTTCGTATCGAGAAAGTTCCTGAAAGTGGAAATGTTGCTCTCGCGGGCTTCGGGGACAGTTCCCGAGAAAATGATCTCTCCCTCGTAAAGAAAAGCGACCCTGTCGGAGACCTCGTAGGCCGTGCCTATGTCGTGGGTGATGACGATCCCGGTTATGCCGAGCCGGTTTCTCATGTCCTTTATGAGCTTCGCGATCCTTTTTATGTTTGGAGGGTCAAGACCGGTCGTGGGCTCGTCGTAAAGAAGAATCTTCGGGCGCGTGGCGATAGCCCTTGCCAAAGCCACCCTTTTTTTCATTCCTCCGCTGAGCTCCCCCGGATAATTGTCCTCGATTCCCGGAAGGTCTACAAGTTCAAGGTTCCGCGCGACCGCTTTTTTTATTTCCTCGGGGGGAAGATCAGAATTCTCAACCAGAGGATAGGCTATATTCTCCTCAACTGTAAGCGAATCAAAAAGAGCCGAGCCCTGAAACAGCATGCCCGTTTCCTTTCTTATTCTCACAAGCTGCTTTTCATCCATCTGCGCCGTATCTTCTCCCAAGACCACAACCTTTCCGCTGTCGGGCTTGACGAGACCGTTTATTTCCTTGAGCAATACACTTTTCCCCACCCCGCTTTCTCCCAAAACGGTAAGAATTTCCCCCTCTCTCACGAAAAGATTTATCCCCCTGTGAACCACTTTTCCGTCAAAGGACTTATACACGTCCGTCATTTCAATTATGTTCTCTGACATGGAGACCTCAGGAGTTTAAATTTACTTTATCGTAACCATATGTAAAAACGGAGAAAATTTCTGGTATAATCTACTTGCAACTGTCCGCAGTTACATATATAATGCCAAATTTGGCTTTTTACTTAGAGAGATTAAGAGGAGAGGAAAATGGCGCACGAATTACCTGATCTTCCTTATGATCATAACGCTTTGGAACCGCATATAGACGCGGAAACAATGAGAATACATCATTCAAAGCATCATCAGGGGTACGTAAACAACCTAAACGCCGCGCTGGAGAAACATCCGGAACTTGCGGACAAATCGCTTGACGAGCTTCTCGGCGATCTTGACTCGGTTCCAGAAGATATAAGAACCGCGGTAAGAAACAACGGCGGAGGACATGCGAATCACAGTCTTTTCTGGCCGTGCATGGCTCCCGGTTCCGGGGGAACGCCATCGGGCAAGCTTGCCGATGCAATAGATTCCGCGTTCGGAAGCTTCGACGCTTTCACTGATACGTTCTCCAAGGCGGCCGCCACCAGATTCGGAAGCGGCTGGGCATGGCTTTGCGTGGATGAGGGAGGAGCACTCGTGGTAACATCCACTGCAAACCAGGATAACCCGGTTTCCGAGGGACTGAAACCCATTCTGGGTCTTGACGTCTGGGAACATGCGTATTATTTGAACTACCAGAACAGAAGGCCCGACTACGTGAAGGCGTGGTGGAATGTGGTGAACTGGGAACAGGTTTCCGAGAACTTCGCCGGAGCGAAGTGATTGCCGAGAAACCGCTCTCGGAAAAAAAACACTTACATTTTAGCACGAAAAATCTTATAATTCCTAATAGAAACGGAAGGTGCTAATTTTCATTGCCCGCTTGGGTTCTGAAAGCCTTTTTTATCGCCTCCGTTTTTCAATCAGCAAATTGGTGAAGAAGCAAGATGGACATCAAATATAAAGATTTTCAGGACGATACGGAACACGATTCCGGGTTCGAATCCTACGATGTTGATGACGACGTCGAGGAAAACGAGATCGAAAAGGATTTCGACAACTCGGATGAACCAGAACTGAAACCCAGGGGAAAGGAAAAGGAAAAAGACAAGTGGATCCCCGATGAACAGCTCCGTCTTCTTTATGTCTACTTCAAGGACATGGCCGTTGAACCTCTTTTCGCAGCAAAGCAGGAAGTCGAGATATCCGCAAGAATCAAGATGTGCGAAATCAGGATGGCTAAAGTGCCTAAGAGCATCGAAAAATTCGAGAAAATCCGCGTTAGGAAAAACTCGGCCAGAGCGCACGCGATAGAGCGCAAAATAGCAACCCTGCGCGCGATGGAGAGAATTTACGTCGACTGGGCACTTAAGCTCAAACAAAAATTCGTAAAGGCCAACCTGAGGCTCGTAATAACGATTTCGAGAAGATACATGAGCAGGGGACTCCCCCTTCCGGATCTTATCCAGGAAGGAAACCTCGGTCTGATGCGGGCGGTTGAGAGGTTTGATTACACCAAGGGCTACAAGTTTTCCACCTACGCGTCCTGGTGGATACATCAGGCCATACTGAGAGCTCTTCAGGGACAGACGAGAACCATAAAGGTCCCTGTTTACCTGCTGGAGCAGGCAAACAGAGTTTACAAGACGAGCGCAAAGCTTAGCAAGGAAATGGGAAGAAAACCGACGCCGAAAGAGATAGCCGAAGCTTCGGGGATTTCGGCCGAGGTTATAAACAGGATCCTCAATTCCACAAATGACGCCATAAGCCTCGACACACCGGTTCTCGACGGGGAGAAAACCTCGCTTCTTGATTCGGTCGCTGACAAGGAAGCTAAAATTCCCGATACGATAATAGCGAAGATGTCTCTCGCGGAAAAACTGAAGGAAGCTCTTACGCTCCTGAATTCAAGGGAAGAGGAAATCATCCGGCTTCGCTTCGGCATAGGACGCCAGAGCACCTACACTCTTGACGAGATCGGCAAGAGGTTCAATCTGACCAGGGAAAGGATAAGGCAGATAGAAAAAGCCGCTCTTGGAAAACTCGCAAGTTCCGGCGTGAGAAAAGACCTGGAAAGCTTTCTCAAGCAGTAGCTTCGCAATCCGGTTAGCCGAAACCGTAGTAATCAATCCCCAAGTGGCTTATCAGTTCCTCGCCCCGCAGGTAGCGAAGCGTGTTCTGCAGCTTGGTGAACTGAACGAAAAGATCATGCTCGGGATAGAGCTTCTTATCGACCATGGGGCTCTTGAAATAAAAGGAAAGCCACTCCTGCACCCCGTAGATGCCAGCGCGGTGAGCAAGATCCAGGAAAAGCACCAGATCAAGAACCACCGGGGCGGCCAGTATGCTGTCGCGGCAGAGGAAATTGACCTTTATCTGCATGGGGTAATCGAGCCATCCGAAAACGTCTATATTGTCCCACGCCTCTTTTTCGTCTCCACGCGGTGGATAGTAATTTATTCTTACCTTGTGGTAGTAATCCGAGTAAAGCTCGGGGTTTACCTCAGGCTGGAAGATGTACTCAAGCGCGCCGAGCTTGCTTTCTTCCTTGGTTTTGAAAGAGCCGGGATCATCAAGCACTTCCCCGTCCCGGTTGCCCAGTATGTTGGTTGAAAACCATCCATTTAGCCCGAGCATCCTGCTTTTAAGCCCCGGCGCCAAGATGGTCTTCATGAGCGTCTGGCCGGTTTTGAAATCCTTGCCGGCTATTGGAACCTCGTTTTCAATCGCAAGTTCCTGAAGCGCGGGGATGTCAACGGACAGATTCGGTGCCCCGTTTCCGTAGGCGGCTCCGCATTTTATGGCCGCGTAGGCGTAAATCATGCTGGGGGAAATATCCTCGTGATTTTCCCTAAGCCCCTTCTCGAAACTTTCTACGGTTTCGTGGATTTCCGAAGGCTCAAGATACACTTCGGTGCTTCCACACCAGAGCATTACCAGCCTTTCTATGTCGTTTTCCCTCTGGAATCTCCTTATGTCCCTAATCAGCGCCTCGGCAAGATGCATTTTCGTCTTGCCCCTTTTTACGTAGGTGCCTCTGAGATTGCGGACATAGTTGTTATCGAAAACGGCCCGCATCGGAGACTCTTTTTCAAGGTCCCGTCTTATCTTCCCCAGAAGCTCGGGGTTTAGCACTCCGGCGCGAAGCGCGGAGGCATGGCAGTCCTCGTCGTATATATCCCATCCGGCAAACACTAGGTCCTGCATTCTCGCCAGGGGGACTAAGTCCTTTATAAAAGGAAAATTCTTCTCGGTTCTTTTGCCGATCCTGATTTTCCCCATCTGCGTCAGGGAGCCGATGGGTCTTCCCACTCCCTTTATTACCGCTTTTACGCCCGCTATGAAAGTTGTGCTTACCGCACCGCTCATCCCGGGGATCAGCACTCCCAGCTTTCCCTTGGCGGGACGGATGTCGAATTTTCTCTGAAACTTCTGGGTTGGGTCGGTCAAGTATGAATTACCTTTTGGAGAACTGCTGGCCCCTTCTTGCCTTGCGCTTCCCGTACTTTTTGCTCTCAACCATCCTGGGGTCGCGTTTGAGCAATCCTGAGACCTTGAG
>JAJEGO010000040.1 GCA_022819805.1 Candidatus Dadabacteria bacterium | reverse complement strand
TTCCGTTACGGCTTCCTCGCATGAATCCACCTTGTCGGAGAGAAGAGTGGTCCTAAGGGAAGTTACGAACATTGTTTTGTCTATATAATAGACCCTGAGAGTCTTTCTGCCGATTCTGCGCAGTTCCTTGAGTTTTTCTTCCGTTATTTCCTCATTGAAAGCGAGTATTACTTCTCCCGTTTCAGTATCCGAAACGGTCTCGGCCGAGGGTTTTTCAAGTATCTCTTCCTCAGAAACCGGTATGGAAGTCATGCCGGCTTCTTCAAAGCTGGGAAGAAGATTCTTAAGCCTCCTTCCTCTCCTGCCCATAAGTTCGCCCGTTTCCGGGTGGTTTATGTTCTCGGTCGCTTTCTGATAGGAAATTATCTCGGTGGTTATCTCCTTTTTAAAACCATCCGCCCCCGAGTTGAAAATCTCCGAGTCTATTTCCTTTCGAAGTTCCTCCGGTTCTATATGGAAAGTCTCCACGGGATAGAAAAAGTCCATTATCTGCCGGTCATCGTAGCCCATTGCCTTGAGAAGAACGGTGACGTGGAATTTTTTCTTTCTGTCTATGCGCACATGGAGCATGTCCTTCATATCATATTCAAAATCAAGCCAGCGACCGTTCTGGGGAACGATTCTCGCTATGAAGGATCCTTCCTTCCCAGATAACTGGTTCTTGCTTTTGTCCCGATCAAAGAACACTCCGGGAGACCTGTGGAGCTGGTTCACTATGACCCTTTCGGTTCCGTTCACTATGAAAGAACCGCTGGGGGTCATAAGCTGAACTTCTCCGAAGTATATCTCTTGCTCTTTTATGTCGCGGAACTGCCTCTCGGTATCCTTTTGCCCTTTTTCTCCTTCAGGAATGTCCCATATTATAAGACGGAAGGTGACGTAGAGAGGAGCGGTGTAGGTGTAGCCTTTTAGCCTGCATTCAGCAAAGTCGTATTTAGGTTCGTCCAGCCGGTAGTGGAGATACTCCAGGGAAGCCTTGCCATTATAATCCTCAAGGGGAAAAACAGCCTTGAAAGCCCCGTGAAGGCCGGTGTCCGAACGCTCGTCCGGAGGAATATCGGCCTGCAGAAAATCTTCGTAAGATTTTATCTGTACATCAAGCAGGTGGGGAATATCCAAAACCTGGGGGATCTTCGAAAAATCTTTCCTTAACTCCTGAGACTCTATATTTTCTGTGCTCAATGCGCACCCCCTTGTTTTTTAATTTAAGTGAAAATAACCGGAAAAAATTATCGTCAGTTGACTTCAACTGCAGCCCCGGCTTCTTCAAGCTTTTTCTTGATCTCTTCGGCCTCATCCTTGCTCACTCCCTCTTTTACAGGCTTGGGAGCTCCTTCAACAAGTTCCTTGGATTCCTTGAGTCCAAGACCTGCAATCTCCCTTACCGCTTTTATAACCTGTATTTTCTTGTCTCCGAAAGAGCTGAGAATTACATTAAACTCATTCTTCTCTTCGGCCACGGGAGCGGCTTCGGCACCGGCAGCAGCGGCAACAGCAACTTGAGGCGCGGCAGCCTGAACACCGAACTTGTCTTTTATCTCTTCTATCAGTTCGGATATCTCAAGCATGCTGGCTTGTTCAAGATAGGTGATAACGTCTGTTCTGCTAATATCGGGCATCTGTTTTATTCCTCCTTGGTAAACAGTCCTACAATTTTTTAGTCAGTCTTTTTTTCTTTTAAACCTTCAAGCACATTGACGATATTTGAGCGCGTCTGTTCCAAGACTCCCACGAGGTTACCCATCGGAGCGCTAAGCAGGCTAACGAACTGGGATATAAGTTCCTGCCTTGACGGAAGGTTCGCTATCTTCTCTATTCTGGATACGTCAACCACTTCTCCTTCGAATATCCCGCCCTTTATCCTGATTTCCGGGAAGTCCTTGCCGTAATCGACAAAAACTTTCGCGGCCGCAGAAGACTCACCGTCACAAATAGCGACCGCGGTCGGACCTGAGAAAAGTTCCTTCATTTTCTCCATCTCCGTTCCGACCGAAGCTTTTTCCAAAAGAGTGTTCTTCACAACCCTAAGCTCCGTACTGGTCTGCCTGAGTTTCCTTCTCAGGTCATCCATCTCCTTTACCTTAAGCCCCTGGTATTCGACAATGAACACCGAAGGCACGGAATGAAATCTGGTTGCCAGATCGTCAATTATTTTCTGCTTTTCGGCTTTGCTGAGCATAGTTTCTCTCTTTTCGTATCTAGTTTCGCGTTATGTTCACGCCGCAATTCCCTTGCTTTTGAGTTCGTTTCTAAGATCCGCCACACTCACGCTGATGCCGGGACCCATGGTCGCCGACACCGAAATCCTTCTCAGAAAAATACCCTTGGAAGCGGCAGGCTTCTCTTTAATTAGAAAACCCATAAAAGCGAGGAAGTTTTCCTTCAGGTTCTCTTTTCCGAAAGAAACTTTCCCAAAAGGAGCGTGTATAACTCCGTTCTTGTCATTTCTGATTTCAACACGACCGGCTTTTGATTCTTTTACAACGTTGGCAACGTCCGAGGTCACCGTACCTACCTTGGGACTTGGCATCAGTCCTCTTGGTCCCAGAACCTTTCCCAGTCTGCCGACTTTCGACATCACGTCAGGAGTAGCTATGGCCACGTCAAAATCAAGCCAGTTCTCCTTGGAAATTTTCTCCACCATATCGTCAAGACCCACGTAATCGGCCCCGGCATCTTTCGCCTCAGTCGCCTTGTCGTCCGCTGCGAACACAAGAACCGTTATTTTTTTCCCGAGACCGTGAGGCAGCACTACAGCGGAACGGATCTGCTGGTTCGCATGCCTGGGGTCTATGCCGAGATTTGCGGCTATATCCACCGTTTCGTCGAATTTCGCATAGTGGGACTGCGCCACAAGTTCCATGGCTTCATCAACCGTATACTCCTTGTGGGCGTCTATCTTGGTGCTTATGTCAATATATTTTTTTCCTCTGGTGGCCATGAAGTTTCTCTCCAAACTTTATCCTTCTATATCAATTCCCATGCTTCTCGCCGTACCGCGCACAACCATCAAGGCCGCATCAATTTCATCAGTATTGAGATCCTCAAGCTTTCTTTGCGCTATTTCCCTTGCCTGTTCTTCCGTGATCTTGCCGGCTTTGGTCCTTGGAGTGGACCCTGAGCCTTTCTCCACGCCTGCGGCTTTTTTCAGCAGGTAAGAAGTAGGGGGCGTTTTTATTTCAAGATCAAAAGACCTGTCCGCATAAACGGTTACCGTAACCGGAAGAAGTCCTTCTGAAGAAGATGTCTGGGCGTTAAAAGCCTTGCAGAATTCCATTATGTTCACGCCCCTTTGTCCGAGCGCGGGACCCACCGGAGGCGAAGGAGATGCCTTTCCCGCCTCGATCAGCAACTTTATGTAACCGCTTATTTTCTTCATCTAGATTTTCTCCACCTGATTAAAATCAAGTTCTATAGGTGTGGTTCTGCCGAAAATGCTGACCAGCACCTGTACCCTGGCTTTCTCGGGTTTTACGTCTTCTATAATTCCGGAGAAATTGGCGAAAGGCCCTTCTATAACTCTTATGGATTCTCCTTTCTCAAAAGCGACGCTCGGTTTAGGTTTAAGCGTGCCCTCTTTCGCCCTCGTTTTTATTTCGTTAACTTTCTCTTCTTCAACCTCGGGAATGGAATCAATATTTATCTTTCCATCAACCGGACGGCCTCCCACGAAACTTATGACTTTCGGTATTTCCCTCACAAAATCCAGAGTTTCCTTGTTAAGGTCCATTTTAATCATGATATAGCCGGGAAAGAATTTTCTGACAGAAGTTCTCTTCCTTCCGCCTTTCTGTGTTTCCACTACGGTCTCTGTAGGAATAAAAACTTCGTCAATAGCGAGGTTTTGATTGTTCATACTCTCCATCCCGTTTTCTATCTGGGTTTTAACCCTTTCTTCAAAACCTGTATTGACGTGCACTATATACCACTTGCTCGGCATTCGAAAACTGCTCCCCGATTCGTTCTTTAACTCAGTATGAGACCAAACAGAAAAGAGAACACGTAATCGGCCAGCATAAAAAAGAGTGCAAAAAACGCGGTGATAATAATGACCACGAAGGTTGATTTAACCGTATCTTTACGCTCGGGCCAGGTTATTCGTTTCATTTCTGTAGCAACGCCGCTGAGATACCTGGTCGTATCAGCTTTGATTCTGTCAAATTTTTCCATGACTTGGCTTTTCTGCAGGGCAGGAGGGTCTCGAACCCCCAACCTGCGGTTTTGGAGACCGCTGCTCTACCAATTGAGCTACTGCCCTGTAGAGTCCCCCGTTACCCATCACTCAACAATTTTAGTTACTACACCTGCCCCAACTGTTCTTCCACCCTCTCTTATCGCAAAACGCAACTGCTCTTCCATCGCCACTGGCGCTATCAACTCCACGTCCATGCTCACGTTGTCCCCAGGCATTA
>JAJEGO010000042.1 GCA_022819805.1 Candidatus Dadabacteria bacterium | reverse complement strand
CACGTAGTCCGCGTGCCCAGGGCAGTCAACGTGGGCGTAATGCCTTATATCCGTCTCGTACTCGACGTGCGCTATGTTTATCGTTATCCCCCTCTCCCTCTCCTCAGGCGCCTTGTCTATGTTGTCAAACTCTACGTACTCTGCCTGACCACGCTTTGACAGTATGCTCGTTATCGCCGCCGTTAACGTCGTCTTCCCATGATCCACATGCCCTATCGTCCCTATGTTTAAATGAGGCTTCCCCCTCTCAAATTTTGCCTTAGACATCTCTTGCTGACCTCCGATCTTCTCTAATATTTTGGAAACCGTTAAACATCAAGCCCACGAGCGGACTTGAACCGCCGACCTCGTCCTTACCAAGGACGTGCTCTACCGACTGAGCTACGTGGGCGCTTCGAAAAATGAGCGGGAGACGGGGCTCGAACCCGCGACCCTCAGCTTGGAAGGCTGATGCTCTAGCCAACTGAGCTACTCCCGCACTAATTTTTTGGGGAGGGCAGGATTCGAACCTACGTAGGCTTTCGCCGGCAGATTTACAGTCTGCTGCTTTTGTCCACTCAGCCACCTCCCCGATATATTCATCAAACGGAGAGCTGGCGAAGGGATTCGAACCCCCGACCGGCTGATTACAAATCAGCTGCTCTACCCCTGAGCTACGCCAGCCTTTTATTTTTATGAATTCTGGATTCACTTGTCTGACCAACATGAAATTGGGTAAAACAACCCTTTCTACAGTAAACGTTATATGATATGCCTATAAACGGAAATGTCAATAAATCAACAAATGAAAATGAGGTCGCGTAAAAAGACCGAACCGGAAGTCATACCAGGTAAGCGGAAATTTCCGCCTGCGCCACTTTTTTTCCGTCCACGGAAGCTTCCGCGGAAAAAAATATTATTCTCGATCTTCTTCTAACGAGTTCCACCTCAAGAACTACCTTGTCACCCGGAACTACCGGCGCTCTGAAACGGCAACGGTCAAGGCTCATAAGATAGGCGTTTTCAAAACCTTCTTTTTTCAGTTCATCTCTAAAAGAATAGTTAAAGAGCACTCCTCCAGCCTGAGCCAGCGCTTCGGTAATTATCACTCCCGGAACTATCGGGTTGCCGGGGAAATGTCCTCTGAAAAAAAATTCTTCCGGAGAAAAAAGCTTTTCGGCAGTGATCTTCTTGCCCTTTTCGATTTCCAAAACAGAGTCTACGAACAGAAAAGGTTCTCTGTGAGGAATAAGTTCCTTTACTTCCTCAACTCCTAGCTTCATTTACCTGGAAGAGTCGTAAGCCGATATGACTTTCTGCGTTATGTCTGCAGGAGAACTGCCGAAGAGAATGCCCGCTTCGGTTTTTTCAACGATGATGTCAAAGCCTTCTTGTTCGCCAAGCTTGTTAACTATGACTTCTATGTCCTTAAGAACGTTCTGGGTCAACTCAAGATCTTTTCTCTGAAGTTCAACACGGATATCTTCTCTTGTCCTGTCGAGATCCTTCTGTTTCTTCTCTATTGTCTCCGCCAGTTTCCGCCTTTTGCTCTCACTCATCACCGCTCCGTTTTGGATAACATCCTGCCTCATGTCTTCAAGGGCTTTTCTTTTCTGGTCTATTATAGCCCTTTTGGCTTCAACTTCTTTCTGGAACGAAGCATTGGCGGCCTTCCCGGCCTTCGAATCCCTGATAACCAATTTGATATCTATGTAAGCTATCTTCTGCTGAGCGTAAGCAGAGAAAGAGAATGTAAACAAAATGAAAAATCCGGTAGCGAACAATAAACATCTTTTCATTTAATCCAATGCCTCCTTGAAGAAATAAATTGCCTGATTAAAACAAATTGCCAACCGTAAACTGTACCTCATACTTCTCCTCACCCGTAAGCCTGTCACCTATCGGGAACCCGATATCAAGCTTCATTGGCCCCAGAGGAGATATCCACCTGAGACCGAAGCCGGCATCCTTTCTGAGATTCGAAGGACTAAGACTGAATTCATCCTTATCAAAAGAGTTACCTATATCAAAAAAAGCGACGGCCTTGAGTCCGACAGTTTTGCTTAACGGGACAACAAAGTCAAGGGATGCCAGAACCTGCTGGACGCCACCAATTATAACGTAGCCTCCCGTGTCGGTAGGTCTTCTGGGGCCCACCCTCCTGTAGCGAAAACCTCTCAGAGTGTTCGGACCGCCGAGAAAGAACCTCTCCTCGACGACAAGATCATCGCCGGCGTCTATGAGATGCAAGAGCCCGTAGTTTGCCTTTGCGGCGAAATACGTGCCTTTCCAGACCGGGATCCAAGACTTGGCCGTGGCGTTGTACTTTATGAAATCGGTGTTGCCCGCGAAGAGTCCCGCCCATTCAACCGACGTGCTCAGAAGGTAACCCTTCGTGGGATCAAGATAATTGTTTCTCTTATCCCAAGACAGTCCTAATCCAGTGGAAACTACGGTTCTCTTCCTATCGGAGATGACTAATTGGGCATCCCCCCGGACATTGTGAACGTTCTGTCTTGAGAATTCCTGGAAGACCCGCACCTGGAAATATCTTTTTATTCTCCTTCCCACGCCCACAGAAATACCCTGGGCCGCTCTCTCAAAATCCCTGTAATCTCTGTCGTGGGCATACATGCTGACATCCAGAAGCCAGTTGGTACCGAGAACATAGGGATCCCGGTAGTTAAGGCTCAAAACCTTGGTCACGCCTCCGATCTGGGCGTCAAGAGAAAGAGTCTTTCCGTACCCGAAAAGATTGGACTCCTGTATCTGGCCCGCAAAAAGGAAGTTCTCCACGGAACTTACCCCACCGCCAAAGCTGAAAAATCCGGTAGGACGCTCCTCAACCTTTATGTCAACGTCCAGGAGATCATCCGTCCCCTCAACCCTGTGGGTCACCACCTCAATGGTGTCCTCAAAGTAACCGAGGCGATTGGTCTCGTAGCGGGCGGCCCTCAGTTTTGAAACGCTGTATAAGTCGTTCTCCTGAAGCGAAAGCTCTCTCCTTATAACGTGGTCTCTGGTTCTCGTGTTGTCCAAGATATCTATATTTCTTATGTATACCTCTTGGCCTTTCTCGATTGAGTAATCAACGCTGACAAGGTTGTCTTCCTTATCAAGCCGCACATTGGGAGTCACGTTCGCGAACGCGTATCCCTTGTCACCGTAGAAATCGGTGATCTTCCCGATATCGGCCTGAAGGGTGAAGCTGCTGAAAATGGAGTCCGGCAAAAGTCCGAGTTCCGGGCGGATTTCATCCTGATCCTCCGCCAGTTCCCCGGAGAAAGTTATCGTGGATACCTTATACTGAACCCCTTCCTCTATTGAGAAACTCACCACGTAGCCGTCTTTTTCTTCATCGTAGCGGATGCCGGGCTCAGAAACCCTTACGTCAAGATATCCTTGATCAATATAAACCGCTTTTATCCTGTCGGAATCCCTCTCTATCTCTTCAATTTTGAAAAGCCCCCTCTTCGTTATGAAAGAGAGGATATACTTGGGCTTTGAATACATATTCTTTTTGATCTTTTTCGTCTCGACCTTGCTGTTTCCGACAAGCTCAACTTCTTTTATGTACTTTTTCTCTCCCTCGTCGATTCTGTAAACAACGTCTACTACGCCATCTCCCCTGGGTTCAATCTCGTATTCGACTTCGGTTCCGACCAGACCTTTCTCAGAAGCAAGGGCGAGTATTATTTCCCTGCCCTCCGTGATTTTTCTCAGGCTTACTATACGTCCTTCTCTAAACGCCACGGCTTCCTTTATGTCATCCTCTTTTAACTTGTCGTTTCCGGAAAGCTTAAGATCGGCGAGTACCGGGTTTTCCTCAACGATAAACTCAACCCTGATACCACTTTCAGTTTGCTTTACGTCAACAAGAACCTGCTGGAAGAAATCGAGTTCGTATATTCTTTTGAGGTCCTCTTTGACGGTCTGCGGGGAGTAGTCGTCGCCCTGCTTGGTCTCTATGTTGAGGTCTATAAGAGAGGTCTCGGTCCTGCGGTTGCCCGAGATCACCACCTCGGCGACCTTGCCTTCGAAGGATTGAGGTTTCTCAGGTTCGGCGGGACGGTCCTGCGCCACGGAACCCGCAACTGAGAACATCAAAGCAACAAGAAAAATGGCGAAGTGAAATACAAAACCCTTACGCATCAGCAACCACCCCGTCTGATATTCTAACAGTTTTTTTCATTCTCTTCGCAAACTCGCTGTTGTGCGTCACCATAACAACCGTAACTCCGTAATCCTCGTTAAGCCTGCAGAACAGGTCAAGAACCGAGAATCCAGTTTTTGTGTCCAGATTTCCGGTGGGCTCGTCGGCGAGTATCACCTTCGGTTCCCTGACCATCGATCTGGCAATCGCCACTCGCTGCTGTTCTCCCCCGGAAAGCTCTCCTGGAAGATGGTCGAAACGCTCAGAAAGTCCCACCCTCTCAAGCACCTCACAAGCCTTTTGTCTCGCCTCGGCGAGGCTCTGCCTGTCTATAAGACACGGCATCATGACGTTTTCAAGCGCCGTGAATTCCATAAGAAGGTAATGAAATTGAAAAATAAATCCAATTTCCGAGTTTCTGAAAACCGAAAGTTCTTTTTCGTCCTGCTGGAAAAGATCCTCTCCCCTGTAGAGGACCGAGCCCCCTGTCGGCGGCTCAAGGGTGCCCAGTATGTGAAGAAGAGTGCTTTTGCCGGAGCCCGACACCCCTACCACTCCCACAGTCTCTCCGGAGAGAATATCCATGTTCACTCCGCCGAGAGCGCACACGCTGCTGCCCACCTTATCGAAAACCTTCCTAAGCCCCCTGATCCTGTAAAGCTCTTCACTCATATCTCAATGACTCCACGGGGTTTTCTCTCGAAGCTCTGTAAGACGGGTAGAGAGTTGCAAGAAAGCATATGAGCAGGCTGGACGCCGCTACGACGAGAAAATAAACCGGCTCTATCTTAACGGGAAATTCGGAAATTGGATACACGTTATCATCAAAAGGAATCATTTCCTTTATAAAGTTGCTGGTTTCAAGAAAGCGGCAGATCAGGTACCCGAAAAGCGTGCCGAGAAGGGTTCCCGCGGTACCTATTATCATCCCGTCGTAAACGAATATTTTCCTGATACCGCTTTTCCGGGCTCCCATGGATATGAGCACGGCTATATCCCTTTTTTTCTCCATGACAAGCATGGTAAGCGTGCTGACTATGTTCAAAGCGGCGACAAGGACTATAAACCCGAGGAATATTCCTATCGCCATTCTCTCAAGGCGAAGCGCCCTGAAAAGACTTCTGTTCGAATCCTCCCAGTTCCTCGCGTAAAAAGGAAAGCCGAGAGTTTCGGCTATCTCGTCTCCCGTTTCGCGCGCCCGGTATATGTCATCCACCATCACCTCTATGCCCGTTATCTTGCTTTGGGTTTCGAAAAAACCCATGGCATCCTCAAGCGATATGTAGGCGGTAGATGAATCGTATTCAATCATGCCGTAATCAAAAATGCCTATTACGCCGAATTTCCTTATCTTGGCCGTCGGGCCGAAAGGACCGATTTTTCCGTAAGGGGAAACCATATTGACGGTATCGCCGACTGTCGCGCCGATCAGATTCGAAAGCTCCCTGCCTATGATGATAGGAGGGTTACCGGAAGCCGTTTCGCGCAGAAGCCCGGAAACAATCCGGGCGCCTTCATCGGAGAGGACGTCGCGGTTCTTCTCCGCCTTCGGCAGGCTGCCCTTTCCCACAGCTTCGGCCACGGCGGCAACCGACGCGGAATTGTTCGGATCTATTCCTCTTATTACCGAACCCGATGTCGCGTATTCCGTGACGAGCATTCCTTGGTTGTAAATAAACGGGCTTGTCGAGGTTACGCCCGGAATCTGCGCGAGCTTCCCCTCCACTTCCGCGAAATCCCCGAAATCCCCATCATAGCTCATCACAACCACGTGGGAGCTCGCGCCGATTATCTTGTCCCTGAGCTCATCCTCAAACCCCTTCATCACTGAGAGCACCACGTCAAGCGACGCCACTCCCAGGAAAACACCCAAGATGGAGATAAGACCGATTGCGGAGACAAAACCCCGCCCAGTTCCCGATTTCAGGTACCTAAAAGAAATTAGTGATTCGTAACTCATACTAAGGTCTGAGGTGAGGGAAGAAAATGACTTCTCTTATGGAGGAAGAGTTCGTGAGCAGCATCACAAGACGGTCAATCCCTATGCCGGCTCCGGCCGTGGGGGGCATTCCGTACTCGAGAGCGGACACGTAGTCATTATCCATTTCGTGATATTCGTCCTCGCCCTTTTGCTTCATTTCGACCTGGTCCGTGAATCGCTGTTTCTGATCAATCGGGTCGTTAAGCTCAGAAAAAGCGTTAGCTATCTCCCTTCCGCAGATGTAGAGTTCGAAGCGGTCAACCACCTCGGGATCATCGTCGTTTTTTCTGGCAAGCGGGGAAACGTCAAGCGGGAAACCGTAAACAAAAGTCGGGTTAACGAGTGTAGCCTCGAAGAGCGCCTCGAAAATCTCCGTCA
This sequence comes from Candidatus Dadabacteria bacterium, assembly GCA_022819805.1. GTDB lineage: Bacteria > Desulfobacterota_D > UBA1144 > Nemesobacterales > Nemesobacteraceae > Nemesobacter. Next base: position 9,558 of record JAJEGO010000042.1, on the reverse strand, counting down.
GAGCTTTTCCCTTGATTCCGTTATGGTTTATTCCCATGGAGTCAGCCTTTGCGAAAAGGAACTCTTCTTCCGTTATCTCGGAACCGAATTTCTCGCGCAGGGTTTCATATATGTTAATTCTCTTCCAAGGCTTCTTGAAATCTATCTTCTTATCTTCGTACTCAACCAACGTGTCCCCGACCGTGTTCTCCACCACGTAGCAGACAAGCTCCTCTATCAGATCCATAAGATCCTCGTAAGTCGCGTAGGCCTGGTAGAACTCGATCATGGTGAACTCGGGGTTGTGCTTCGTGGAAACCCCTTCGTTCCTGAAAGTTCTTCCAAGTTCATAAACTCTCTCAAGTCCTCCGACGACAAGTCTTTTAAGGTAAAGCTCGGGGGCTATCCTCAGGTAAAGATCCATGTCAAGGGCGTTGTGATGAGTAACGAAAGGTTTTGCGGTCGCGCCTCCGGCAATCGGGTGAAGCACCGGGGTCTCCACCTCCAGAAAATCCCTCTCGTCAAGAAATCTCCTGATGAGGTTTATCATCTTCGACCTTGCCTTGAAGATTTCCCTGGTTCTCTGGTTAGCAATGAGGTCCAGGTAACGCTGGCGGTATCTTGTCTCCACGTCCTGGAGACCGTGCCATTTCTCAGGAAGAGGTCTCAGGGCCTTTGCGAGGAAAAAAAGTTCACGGACCCTCACCGTGAGTTCTCCGGTCCTGGTTTTGAAAAGTTCTCCGCGGACCCCGGCAAAATCCCCTACGTCAAGGAGCTTGCGAAACAGCGTAAAGGTTTTTTCGTCAATGGAGTTTTTCTGTATAAACGCCTGAATCCGCCCCGTGCGGTCAGACAGATGAAAAAAAGCGCTCTTTCCGAAATCCCTTTTCGAAACGACCCTGCCGGCCAAGGTGAAGATCTGCTCCATCTCCTCAAGCTCTTCTGGAGACTTTGAGGCGTGCAGAGAAAGCAATTCTTGGGTGGTATGCTCCGGGGTAAAATCGTTTGCGTAAGGGTCAATGCCCATTGCCCTCAGCTCCTCGAGCTTTGATTTTCTTAGTTCAAACTGCTTGTCTTCCATTGCGTTGGAACCGCCTGCCTGTTGCTCTGCGCAAGAAAATAAAACCTAGTTGCGACTGAAAACAACCTTTCCCGAAACTATCGTATTGCTTACCACCCCTTTTAGCTCCCACCCGGAAAACGGGGTGTTCCTGCTCTTTGAGGAAAACTCTCCGGGATCTATCGTGCGACTCTCCCCGGGGTCAAACACCACGAGATCAGCAATCGAACCCGGGGCAAGCGTCCCTCTTTCTATCCCCACTATTTCGGAAGGAACGATGGTAAGTTTTTTTATCATCTCATCAAGGGTAATGATTCCTTTTTCCACAAGTTCAAGCGAAAGCGAGAGGGCGGTTTCAAGACCCACTATGCCGAAGGGAGCCAGGTCGAATTCAACGTTTTTCTCATCCTGGCTGTGAGGAGCGTGATCCGTGGCTATTACGTCAATTGTTCCATCGGCAATACCCTCTATTATTGCGTCTACATCTTCCTGGGTCCTAAGCGGCGGATTCATCTTGGCATTGGTGTTGTACCCGTATACCTCTTTGTCCGTAAGAGTGAAATGGTGAGGAGTCGCCTCCGCCGTAACCTTCGCGCCTCTTTTCTTCGCTGCCCGAATGAGCCTCACCGAACCCTTGGTGGAGACATGGCAAATATGAAGAGGAGTGCCCGTGAGCTCGCAGAGAATTATGTCCCTGACCACCCCAACCTCCTCAGAAGCGGCAGGAATTCCCCGAAGGCCAAGTTCGGTTGAAGTGAAGCCCTCGTTCATAACGCCGCCAGATGAAAGCCCTATGTCTTCTGCGTGCGTGATAACCGGAATCCCGAAAGGTCTTACGTATTCCATGGCCTTTCGCATAAGTCCCGAATCAGTGACCGGCATCCCGTCGTCGGAAATCGCCACGCATCCGGCTTCGCACATCTCGCCTATGTCGGCAAGTTCGGCTCCCTTCTCTCCCTTGGTTATCGCACCTATGGGAAACACGTTGACTACCCCTTCGGTTCTCGCCTTCAGGAGTATGTACTCGGTCACCGAGGCATTGTCGTTTATGGGATTCGTGTTGGGCATGCACACTATGGAGGTGAAACCGCCCGCGGCGGCGGCAAGACAACCCGTCTTTATCGTCTCCTTGTGCTCATAGCCCGGCTCTCTTAGGTGTACGTGAATATCTACGAATCCGGGAGACACGACCTGCCCGCTTGCGTCTATTACGGTGTCTGACTTGCGGGGGGTGTCTATGCGCTTTGATATTTCCTTTACCCTGTCTCCCTGGACATATACGTCCGAGACCATGTCAAGGGACTGTGAAGGATCAATAACGCGCCCGTTTTTAATGAGCACTCCCATCTATAAGCTCTCTCCCAAGGCAACAAGATATATCATGGCCATTCTCACGGCAATTCCGTTTGCCACCTGTTCAAGTATAACGGCGTCCGGGTCATCGGCTATCTCCGAAGTAAGCTCAACTCCCCGGTTGATCGGACCCGGGTGCATCACTATCACATCTTTTTTCGCGAGTCTGAGCTTCTCCCTGGTAAGTCCGTAAAGGCCCGAGTATTCCCTAAGCGACGGGAAATATTCAAGTGTTTTTCTCTCGCTCTGAACCCGCAGCATTATCACCACGTCCACATTTTCGATGGCGTGCTCAAGCGAATAAAAGATCTCTGCTCCCATCTCGCTGAAATATTCGGGGACTATGGTTGCCGGCCCGACTATCCTCACATTCGCTCCCAGTTTCCTGAGGCCGAAGATGTTGGACCTAGCGACCCTGCTGTTTAGAATGTCCCCGACAATAAGGACATTGAGGCCCTCGATTCCCCCTTTTTTCTCCCTTATAGTGAAAATGTCGATAAGAGCCTGGCTCGGATGCTCGTGGGAGCCGTCCCCGGCGTTTATTACCGAGGCGTTTATCTGGCGGGCAAGAACAAAAGGCGCGCCCGACATTCCATGCCTTATGACCATTATGCTCGCGCCCATGGCCTCGAAATTCCTGGCAGTGTCGACAAGGCTCTCCCCTTTTACCACGCTGCTTTGCGAAGCGGAAAAATTGAGAACATCGGCACTGAGCCTTTTCTCCGCGATTTCAAACGACGAGCGGGTTCTGGTGCTGGGTTCGAAAAAGAGGTTGACCACGGTCTTTCCCTTAAGGGTCGGGACTTTCTTTACGTCCCGGGTGGAAATCTCCTTCATGGACTCCGCGGTGTCGAGAATGATTTTAATTTCCTCGGCCGAGAGTTCTCCAAGACCCAGTATGTGCTTCTTTTCAAACGCCATTTCTTCGGATTATTTCAATTTCCTCCCTTCCGTCCACTTCTTCCAGGTAAACGTTCACCATCTCGTCGTCCAGCGTTTCGATACTGATCCCCGCATAGTCGGGCTGCACGGGAAGTTCCCTTCCTCCTCTGTCCACGAGCACGGCCAGCTTGACCGAGGCCGGCCTTCCGTAGTCCATGATTGAATTTATGGCGGCCCGCACCGTCCGCCCCGTGTAGAGGACATCGTCAACAAGTATTATGTTTTTCCCCTGCACGTCGTCAGGGATGCTGGTTCTGCGCAGTCGCGGCCAGTTCTTCCTGTTCTCAAAATCATCCCTGTAGAGAGTAATGTCGATCGTTCCAAAGGTAACATCCTTTCCCGTCCGCTCGCTTATACGCTCAACGAGTCTTTTGCCCAGGTATTCCCCTCTTGTCTTTATTCCTATGACAATAAGGCTGCTTAGCCTCTCGGGGGATATGTCGTCTATGATCCCGGAGAAAAAACTTTCGGCCCTGTCCTCAAGCGGCTGTATCTTTTTCTTAGTTCCCATAATCCGCAAAGAGAATACACCGTAGAGCAGTTATTAAAAGTACATTTTTACGGGTGGACTGAACCCGGGGTCCGCAACAGCTCCTGCCAAAAGATAACTTCGTACCGTCTTTCCGAAAAACAATCGGCGAGTTCACTCGATTCCCGAGAAGATTCTTTCCCACCTGACCTTGTTTGCCAGACCCGGGTTAGACAGATTCCATGACCAGTGAATCATAAACGCCTTGCCGTAAACATTTTCCACCGGAACGAACCCCCAGAACCTGCTGTCGTAGCTGTTGTCCCTGTTGTCACCCATGACAAAAATCCTGCCCTTGGGAACAACAAGTGGGAAACTCATTTTTCCGCTCGTCGTGGAGCTGGTTCCCTTTTTATATATAACGCTGAAATTTTTCCCCGAAAGCGCCTGCTCGTACCTGTCGGCAACGGAAAAGAATTTCTGGTCCGGATACTCGTAATTCCCCGCGTAGACCTGAGCCACTGCTCTGCCGTTTATCAGAACATCCCTGCCGCTTATGTCTATCTCGTCTCCCGCAATACCCACGGTTCTTTTTACGTAAAAAGCCCCTTTGCCCGGCATGGGGAAGTCCGTTGCATTATCTGCGCTGAGTTTGAAAACCACGATGTCGCCGCGGTCAATCTCTGAGAAGGGAAAAAACATCTTGTTCGTAAAAGGAATCCTGCTCCCGTAGACGAACTTGTTTATCAGGATATGATCGCCCACAAGAAGAGTTGGGAGCATGGAACCAGAAGGAATCTTGAAAGGCTGAATGACGAAGGCTCTTATGGCCAGAGCGAGCGCTACGGCTATCACTATGGCTTCTACGTTCTGGCGTAAGGGTGATTTGCCGTATGATCTCAGATTGTCGTCGAAAAAAAGCCTAAGAGCTTTTCTCGACGTTCTTATTTCATGCAGGGAACCTAGTCTGATCGCCTCTTCACACGCGAGTATTCTTACTTCTGCCTGCTCAGCTTCCCGGGGGGCGAGAAATCTCCCTTTTTTTCTTATGATCCACTTTACAGTACGTATAAGCCTTCTTGAATTTCTTATGGCAAGCTTTTTTCTGATCCAGGTTGCGATCATGGCAAAAATGTGTGAAACGTACTCAGGCGCCTTCTCTGTTCAGGTCATCCGGTCGTGGGTGCGAGATTTCCGTTAATCTCTCAACCGAGATCACTCCCCCAAGATTCTTAAGCGATTCAATGAGTTTTTCAAGCTGCGTGATGTTCTCCACAGCCACCTCAAACCTCGCATCTCCCTGTCCAATCTCATCTTCGCTCACATCGGCCCTGACAATGTCGACATTGAGACCCGAAACCGTGCTAGTCAGTTCAGAGAGAATCCCTTTTCTGTTCTCACATCTCACCGAAAGACCGACCGGTATCCGGCCCGAATACTCGTCGTTCCAGGCAACGTCTATTCTCCTTTCAGGAGCGACTTCAAGCAATTTGGGGCAATTGTAGACGTGCACGGTTATCCCTCTGCCTCTGGTTATAAAACCTATAATCGGTTCCCCGGGAACCGGGTTGCAGCACTTACCGAACTTTATAAGTATATTGTCATACCTTTTGACGAGCACGGCGTCTTTGTACTCGTCCTTGGAAATTCTGTTCACTATACTCTTTATTCTTTTGCTTTTCTCGGCACCTTCGGCGAATTTCCTGGGATGCATCGCCTTGAGAAGATCGGTTACCGCGGCATCGCCGAATCCGACCGCCCTGTAAAAATCCTTTACTTCCGAGAATTGAAGCTTCGCCAAAGATTCCTCAAACTTTTTCTTCTCTCGCAAGTGGCGCAGGTTAAATCCTTTCGCCGCAAGTTTCCTGTGAGTTATTACCTCTCCAATCTGCTCGGCCTTGCGGTTTTCCTCCTGTCTCAGCCAGCTCCTTATTCTGTTCTTGGCTTTTGAGGTAACGACGAAGTCAAGCCACTGCCTGTTAGGGGCCCTGTTCTTGGAAGTTACGACTTCCACCATGTCTCCAGTCTTAAGCTTGTAGTCGAGGGGAACAAGTTTACGGTTAACGAAAGCCTGGGAGCAGTGGTTCCCTATATCGGTGTGAATCGAATAGGCAAAGTCAACCGGAGTCGCGCCCACGGGAAACTCAAGGAGGTCCGCGTTAGGGGTATAGACGTATATAACATCCAGTATTAGTTCTCCTTTTATGGCTTCAAGGTACTCAGCCGAGTCTTTTATATCCTTCAGTTCAACAAGATGACGGAGGTTCGAGTAGATTTTGTCGTTCCCGTTCTCAAGCAAATCCCCCTCCTTGTACCTCCAGTGAGCGGCAACTCCGTACTCAGCAATCCGATGCATCTGCTCCGTCCGTATCTGGATCTCCATCTGTTCTCCGAACGGCCCTATTACAGCCGTATGAATGGACTGGTAATTATTGGCTTTCGGAAGGGCTATGTAGTCTTTTATCCTTCCAGGAATCGGTTTCCACAGGGAATGCACCGCGCCCAGAACCTGATAGCATTCGTTTTCACTCGCGGTAACAATCCGGAAACCCAGTATATCGTAGATATTGCGCAGGCTTATGTTCCCCTTTTTCATCTTGCTGTAGATACCGTACAGATGCTTGAATCTCCACGAGACATCCCCGCGAATTCCAAATTCCTTCATCTTGGCGGTGATAAGCGAAACGATTTCGTTGGTGTATTTTTCCCAATCTTTTTTCTTCGTGGACACGGTTTTTCGGATACGGTCGTATTCGCCGGGCTCGGAGAACTTAAAGGCCAGATCTTCAAGCTCAACCGATATCCAGTTCATCCCGAGGCGGTGGGCAAGCGGCGCGTAAATTTCCATCGTTTCAACGGCGATCCTTCTCTGCTTGTCCTCAGGCAGGTACTCAAGTGTTCTCATGTTGTGCAGCCTGTCGGCGAGTTTTATCAATACAACCCTTATGTCCTTTGCCGTGGCGAGTATCAGTTTGCGGAAACTTTCGGCCTGTTTTTCAACATCGGAGACATGGGGAAGGCGGCTTATCTTCGTGGTGGCATCAACGAGAAAAACTATCTCCTCTCCGAAGAGCTGCTTGATTTCCTCGTGAGTCGCGAGAGTGTCCTCTATTGTGTCGTGAAGAAGTCCCGTAACTATGGAGGGAACATCAAGCTTTAAGTCCGCGAGTACGGAGGAGACCTCAAGGGGATGACTCAGGTAAGGCTCTCCCGAGACCCTTTTCTGACCGGAGTGGACCTTGGCCGAATAGATGTAGGCCTTTTTTATGAAGTCAAGATCTTCGTTCGCTATATCCGAGTAGGAAGCGACTTTGTCAATTATGTCGTTTAACCTGATCACAGCAGCGTGAACACCTCACTCGAGCCCGAATTTTCTGAGAAAAGAAGGGCCGTACACATTTTCCGTTCTCGCATCACGGGTGGCGGCAAGCATCCGCTGACGGGAGTCTTCTCCATCGCCCTTTCTCTGCGAAAGGATAACAGCTTCGATTCTCTCTGCCGCAACATCCGCATCATCATTAATTATAATATAATCATAGCACTTAGAGCAGGCCACTTCTTCCCTGGCAATGCCCAGACGAATGGAAATATCCCTGTCCTGTTCCGATTTCCTGTCCCTTAGCCTCTGCTCGAGAATCTCGATAGACGGCGGAACGACAAATATAAAAACCGCATCGTCAAACACTCCCCTTAACCTTCTCGCTCCCTGAACATCTATGTCCAGGATTACGTCAACACCCGTTTCGATCCATTTCTCGATATCGGCTCTCGGCGTACCGTAAAAATTTCCGTGCACCTCCGCCCACTCGGCAAAGGAATCCCGCTCGATCATATTCTGAAACTCTTCCCTGGAAACAAATTCGTAGTGCTCTCCGCGGATCTCTCCCGCGCGCATTGATCTTGTAGTGTAGGAAATTGAGAAACGGAGGTTCTCGAGGTTTGACAGAACACGGGTGACAAGTGTTGTTTTTCCGCTTCCCGACGGACCGGATATCACGAACAACTTACCGCTCATGACATTAAATTATAAACGCAAAAACCCCGATATTAAAACGGCACTTGTTATCCTGCAACTTGTGGCTTTCCGCTGACTCGGAATCAGGAGACATCAAAGCGATCAAGGTTCATGACCTTGGTCCAGGCAGCGACAAAGTCCCGCACAAAAGCTTCCCCCGAATCATCGCACGCATGGACTTCCGCAAGCGCCCGCAACTGCGAGTTGGACCCGAATACGAGATCAACTTCGGTAGCAGTCCATCTGATTTCGCCAGTCGCTCTGTCGCGGCCTTCATAGACGCCTTGGGAATCAGCGGAGCGCTCCCATTCAGTCGACATATCAAGCAGGTTAACAAAGAAGTCATTGCTCAGCGTTCCGACCCTGTCCGTAAACACTCCATGTCGCGACCCCCCGGCGTTTGCACCAAGCGCCCGCATCCCGCCGAGCAGCACAGCCATCTCGGGCGCGGTAAGCGTCAGCATGTGCGCCTTGTCGATCAGAAGTTCAGCCGGGGACTGACGCTGACCGGCCGCGATATAATTGCGAAAGCCGTCCGCCTTCGGTTCAAGCACGTCAAAGGCTGTCGCATCCGTCTGCTCTTCAGTGGCGTCAGTGCGACCAGGAGTAAAGGGAAGATTCACCGGATACCCCGCGGTCTCCGCCGCCTTTTCGACTGCAGCGCAGCCGCCGAGCACTATGAGATCCGCAAGTGAAACGCTTTTCCCGTTTGTCTGCGCTTCGTTAAAACGCTCCCTTACGGCCAGCAGTGAGGACAACACCTTTCTGAGTTCTTCGGGGTCGTTGGCATCCCAGTTCTTCTGGGGAGAAAGCCTGATGCGCGCACCGTTTGAGCCTCCCCTGCGGTCAGTGCCCCTGAAGGTGGAAGCTGAAGCCCATGCCGCCCGAACAAGCTCCTGGATCGAAAGCCCCTGGTCAAGTATCTCCTTTTTTAGAAGCGCAATGTCCTCCGCCGCGACAAGTTCATGATCAACAGCCGGCACCGGGTCCTGCCAGATCTGAGGCTCGTCCGGAACCAGCGGCCCGAGGCAGCAGGAGTAAGGGCCCATGTCGCGATGCGTAAGCTTGTACCACGCCTTCGCAAACGCCTCGGCAAGCTCATCCGGGTTCTCGTGAAAGCGGCGCGAGATCGGTTCATACACGGAATCCATACGCAGAGAGAGATCAGTGGTCGCCATTATCGTCGGAACCCGTTTTCCGGACCCATTTACCTCGGGGACAAGATCCTTGTCAGCCACATCCTTTGGCGTCCATTGCCAAGCACCCGCGGGGCTCTTGGTAAGTTCCCATTCATATCCGAAAAGCATGTCGAAAAAGCCATTGTCCCACGTCGTCGGATTGGGCGTCCACGCGCCCTCAAGACCGCTTGTTATGGCATCGGCGCCGCGTCCGCTCGCATGCGTGCTCTTCCATCCGAGACCCTGCTCCTCAATGCCGGCAGCCTCCGGCTCGGGACCAACGCAGGCCGCGTCTCCGGCACCATGACACTTGCCGAATGTGTGTCCGCCCGCAATCAGGGCGACGGTTTCCTCATCGTCCATAGCCATGCGCCTGAAGGTTTCGCGGATGTCGTGCGCCGCGGCAAGCGGGTCGGGCTTGGCGTTGGGTCCTTCTGGGTTGACGTAGATAAGTCCCATCTGCACGGCGCCCAGAGGATTGTCGAGCTCGCGGTCGCCGCTGTAACGCTCATCGCCCAGCCATTCGGTCTCGGGACCCCAGTAGATGTCCTCTTCCGGCTCC
>JAJEGO010000071.1 GCA_022819805.1 Candidatus Dadabacteria bacterium | reverse complement strand
CCCGAAGGGTCGGGTTTTCTGGGAATTTCATCCCTCTGACCTATAACAACCTCGAAATTCCAGTCCGCAAGCAGGTCCTCAACGTATTTTTCGGTAAACACGTGCGGTTTGTTGGTAAGAATCGCCTTTTTCAGACCTCTATCTGAAATCTCGTTCAGAAGATCCGGTATGCCGTCATAAAGCGTGGTTTTCACGTTAAAAGAGCAGCTGTAGATTCTGTTGAAATCGTCAAGGCACTTTTCAACGACGGCATCATCGTTTCTTTTGTCCTCGGGAAGGGCTCTGGACACCATGACCTTTGGACCTTTTCCTATAAAGTACTTGTAGCATCCGGTCGCGCGCGCTGGAAACCCGCTTATGGCAAGCGCCTTATTCACGGCGTCAGCGAGATCCTCAAGAGAGTCAATCAGGGTTCCGTCAAGGTCAAATACAACTGCTCCGTAGCTCATAGTTTCGCACTTAAATCAGATAGTGGGAATATAATATACCCAAAGAAAACGATTTGTTTTCCCACTACCAATCCAGATTCCACGATTAGAAACCACGGCCCCAAACAGTCGCATTTTTGATTCCCCGCCACTTCGAAATGATAGTATAATTTCTCAGAATCAGGAGACTGTTCCGGGCCGGACAGCCGGTATCCGGAACGGAAGCTAACTGTCTCGGGATTTTTTCATGGACGAAAAACAGCCAACAATAACCATAATCGGCGCAGGGCTTGCCGGAGTCGAAGCCGCAAACCAGATAACGAAGTTCGGAATAAGGACGACTCTTTATGAAATGAGGCCCCGCAGAAAAACCGCCGCGCACAAAACCTCTGGACTCGCGGAGCTTGTGTGCAGCAATCCCCTGAAATCGGCATCCATGGAGAACGCCTCCGGAATACTGAAAGAGGAGATGAGGTGGCTTGGCTCGCTTGTCATTGAAGCGGCAGAGAAGTCGAGGGTTCCGGCCGGGAAGGCACTCGCGGTCGACAGGGAGATATTCTCTGATTACATAACGCGAGAAATCCAAGGTAACGAGCTTATAGACTTAAGAAGGGAAGAAGTAACGAAAATACCAGAAGATGGAATCGTGATCGTGGCCACCGGCCCGCTTACATCCGATGCGCTTTGCGCTGAGATTTCTGCACTCACCGAGTCCGAATATCTTTACTTCTACGACGCCATCTCGCCGATAATTGACGCGGACACAATTGACCGCTCGAAAACCTTCAGGGGATCAAGATACGACCGCGAAGACTCGGGAGAGGGGGATTATCTCAACTGTCCTCTCTCGGAGGATCAGTACTACGAGCTTGTGGATGACCTCATTCGCGGAGAAAAAGTGGAAACTAGGGAGTTTGAGAAGGCGATTTATTTTCAAAGCTGCATGCCGGTTGAGGTCATGTGCGAGAGAGGAAGGGAAACGCTTCGGTTCGGCCCATTAAAACCGGTTGGACTTGCCAATCCGAGGACCGGTGAAACCCCCTTTGCCGTCCTGCAGCTAAGAACGGAGAACACCGAGGAAACCATGTACAACATGGTGGGTTTTCAGACAAAGCTCAGATATCCGCAGCAAAGAACCGTTTTCAGAAAGATTCCGGGGCTTGAAAGGGCGGAATTTCTAAGATACGGAAGCGTGCACAGAAACACATATATAGACTCTCCAAGGCTGCTTGAGAAAGACCTTTCCCTGAAATCCCGCCCGAGTGTTTTCTTCGCTGGACAAATCACGGGAGTCGAAGGATACGTCGAGTCTGCGGCAACCGGGATCGTCTGCGGAATAAACGCCTCGAGAAAAGCTCTCGGACTTGCGCCCGCACCGGCCCCGAGGGAGACGTCCATAGGCTCTTTGCTTGAGTACATCTCGGTTCCCGCAAAGACCGGGTTTCAGCCGATGAACATAAACTTCGGACTCTTCCCCAAGGTGGAAGGCCGGATGGGAAAAGAAAAGAAGCGTGGAATCATCGCTCAAAGAGCCATAGAGAGCATACGTGCGTACGACCCTTTTTCCCGTGTATCCCCCTCTTGCTGAAACCATAGCATTTGCTCTATAGCCCAGAAATGGATGGAAATATGGGCTATAGAGGGTGTTTTTATCGCTCATTAATGGGTATGGCAAGATTATGTCAAGCTGTTTCCGCCCCGGTATCGCTTTAGACCCCCTCCCCTTGCAAACATAAGATGGCCCTGAACAAACAAAGCGGCGTATTTGATTCTTCTATTTTAGTGGTAGTATTTTCCGGTCATGACTTACCAGGAACTTATTCTGGCTCTCCAGGACTACTGGTCATCCAAGGGATGCCTGGTCGTACAGCCGTACGACATAGAAAAAGGCGCCGGAACTTTTCATCCGGCCACTTTCCTGCGATGTCTCGGCCCCGAACCCTGGCACGTGGCCTATGTAGAACCTTCGAGGAGACCGACCGACGGACGCTACGGAGACAATCCCAACAGGCTTCAGCACTACTATCAGTTCCAGGTGATAATAAAGCCCTCCCCTGACGACATTCAGGAACTTTTCCTGGACAGCCTCAAGTCATTTGGCATAAACCCGCTTGAGCACGACATAAGGTTCGTCGAGGATGACTGGGAATCCCCGACGCTTGGCGCGTGGGGACTGGGATGGGAAGTGTGGCTTGACGGCATGGAAATAACGCAGTTCACCTACTTTCAGCAGGCGGGCGGAATAGATCTCGACCCGGTATCCGCTGAAATCACCTATGGAACCGAGAGAATAGCGATGTACCTGCAGGAAGTTGAAAGCGTTTACGATCTTGAATGGACAAAGGGAATAACGTACGGAGAGATCCACCATCAAAGCGAAGTCCAGTTCTCAAAATACAACTTCGAGGAATCCGACCCCGCAATGCTAAGCGACCTGTTCAACATGTACGAGCAGGAATGTAGATCCCTTATCGAAAAGCAGCTTCCCCTCCCCGCTTACGAATACTGTCTTAAAAGTTCGCACACCTTCAACCTCCTTGACGCGAGAGGCGCGATAGGGGTAGCCGAGCGGGCCTCATACATAGCGAGGGTAAGGGCGCTTGCGAACCTGTGCGCGACTTCGTATCTGCAGACCAGAGAAAACCTGGGATTTCCCCTTCTGAAAAACAACCCATGGAAAAAGAACTGATACTCGAAATCGGAACGGAGGAAATACCCGCTCTTTTCCTTGAAAAAGCCCGGGAGGATCTGGGCAATATCCTAAGCGGAGAGCTTCGCGACAAGGGTGTTGAGTTCGGGGAAATGGAGATTCTCTACACCCCGAGAAGGCTTTCGGCAAGGGTAAGCGGACTTGAGAGAAAACAGAAGGACCGCACGACCGAGAACTTCGGGCCGCCAATACGCATAGCATTTGACGAAAACGGAAAGCCTACAAAAGCAGCGCTGGGTTTCGCAAAATCCCAGAAGGTCGATGTCGACAAACTCGTCGTCGCAAAAAGGGATAACGGAGAGTTTCTCTGCGTAAGGAAAACGATAAAAGGGAGAAAAACTTCATCCGTTCTAAAAGAGATTCTCCCGGGAGTAATCTCATCGGTTCCCTTTCAGAAATCTATGAGATGGGGAAGCGGGAAATTGACCTTCGCAAGACCTATAAGGTGGATAGCGGCTCTTTACGACGGCAGGCCCGTAAAATTCAGCGTTGAGAATATCAAAAGCTCTGATCAGAGCTTTGGTCACAGGTTTACTTCCCCGAAGCCTTTTCGAGTGGCGTCTTGGGAAGGCTATCTGAAGGCGCTCAAGAAAAGCAACGTAGTAGCTGATCCCGAGAGAAGAAAGGACATCATAAGAAAAGACACTGAAGCGGCGGCGAAAAAGATAGGCGGAACCGTAAAAGAGGACCCTGAACTGCTTGAGACCGTCATAAACCTGGTGGAGCACCCGACGGTGCTTGTGGGAGAATTCGAGAAGAAATACCTGCGTTTGCCCGAGGAAGTGCTGATAAGCGTAATGAAAAACCACCAGAAATATTTCCCCGTTTATTCCCAGAAGACCGGGAAACTTCTCCCGAATTTCATATTTGTCTGCGGAACTCCGGTCAAGGACAAACAGGTGATTATAAGGGGAAACGAGCGGGTAATAAGGGCAAGACTTAACGACGCCGAATTCTTTTTCTCCGAAGACACGAAAAAGAGCCTGAGCGATTACACAGAAAACCTTGAGAGCATGGTGTTTTTATCGGATATAGGAAGCTACAAGGCCAAAGTCGAGCGTATGAGGATGCTTGCAGCCGATATCTTTGCCAGCCCCGATCTTGAGAGGGCCGCGGAACTCTCAAAGTCTGATCTCGCGACCCAGATGGTCTTTGAATTCGCCGAACTCCAGGGTGTCATGGGCAAGTATTACTCGATTGCCTCCGGGGAGAAAAAAGCCGTCGCAAACGCGGTCGAAGAGCAATACATGCCGCTTACGAGAACCGGCGAGCTTCCCCGCACCAAGACCGGAGCGCTTCTAAGCATCGTGGACAAGATGGATAACATCTGCTCTTGTTTCATTGCGGACCTCGCGCCTACCGGGTCTTCCGATCCCTACGCACTGAGAAGGCAGACCCTCGGAATAACAAGAATCGCCATAGAAAAAAAACTCGATATTTCCGTCTCCACGATCCTCGAACACAGCATAAAGCTTGTCTTCGAGTCCATGGAAACGCAGAAAACCCGCGAAGTCAAACTATCCGAAGAAGAGCTTAAAGAAAATATCCTCGCGTTTTTCTCCGAGAGGTTCCGAAACCTGATGACAGAGTCGGGCTACGAGAGAAACGTTGTCGAATCCGTGATCTCGGCAGGTTTCGACAACCCCCTTGACGCCTACCGCAGGATAAACGCGCTTGGGAAATTCGCAAAACGAAAGGATTTTGAAGCCCTGGCGACGGGCTTTAAAAGAGTCTTCAACATAGCGAAAACCAGGCCGTCTTCGCCGCTTGACAAGAAGCTGTTCAAGCAAAGAGAGGAAAGGAATCTCCATAAAGCCTTTACCAAGACACAAACCGCGGTCCTGAAAAGACTGAGCGACTCTGGAAAAACCCCCAGGCAAAGCGATTACCTGAGTTGCCTTGAGTCCATAAAAACGCTTGCGGGTCCCATAGACCGTTTTTTTGACGCGGTAATGGTAATGGACAAAAACAAGAAGATAAGGGACAACCGTCTGGCCTTGCTCAACGAGATAAAAGATCTGTTTTTCATGATCGCCGATTTCTCGAAAATCTGACCCGAAACCAATCGGCAACCACGGGCAAATAATCCTAGGAAGAGCCAAGTCATCAAAGTCGTGCGAAGGGCAGAACCAGATCAAAAAGCTATGCCAAAATGGTTAAGTCCAGCCGGAACCACGGTCGAACCTTACCAGGGTTTGTAGGCAATCATGCTTCTATCAATCAATAAATGCCCGGTATCAGGGCCTTGCGGCGCGGCGGATAATCCCTGAAGGTTTCCACATACCATCGATGGTTGCTGCGCGCTCTGGGAACGAGATTGGCGGAGGTGAACAGCAAGAAGGCGAGACCACTCAACGACCACGTCGCGAGTGCCCATCCGGCCCATTCGAGGATTTCGCCCAGATAATTCGGGCAGGAGACAAAGCGAAAGCCCCCACCCTGCGGAACCACATAGCCGGTCTCGCCCGGCCTGCGCAGACGAATGAGGATATTGTCGGCGTGGAAGTTGAGAGCAATCCCGCCCAGGAATATCCCGGCACCGATCAGGAAACGAGGGTCGACGAGCCATTCAACGGCATACCCGCCGAATTCCGAAATGAATCGGGCATTTATGTAGGCGTTAATCACATTGAAGAAAAATCCCGAGCCGACGACCAGCAACGGCATCTTTCGTCCGCTCGCCCGGACCCGAAACGGGTAAACAAACGTCCGGTTCAGATAGTGCCCCTGCCACATGACCAGAAAGAGCAGCGGCACGATGTGGAACGCGGCCTTCCCGTTAAGATAAACGGCGAGGAAGACGACGACCGCCGGAAGTTCCATGATGATCCAGCCGAGCCTGCAGGAAATGTGCGGTCCCCAGCCCGCGCCCGCGTAATGACGGCCATAAGGCGCGGTTTTACGGAGCAGGTACGGAAACGTCAGGGCAGCCGTGACAATGACCGCCCATACCATCACGCTGTGAAGCTGTTCCTCGGCCATTTCAACCATTCTCGCCGAGCATGCCCCGCTCGTCAAACCATCGATAGGTGTCCCTCACCGAATCCGCCAAGGGACGCGACCTGAACCCGAGTTCCGCCTGCGCCTTGGCACTGGATATCCGACGGTTGCTGCCACTCACGGCGCGTAGCGCACCCGGCGTATAGAGGGGTCGGCGCCCGCGACTACGATCCAAAATGACCTGAAAAGGCGCCCAGAACCGGGCTACAAACATGGGTAACACGAGACGGGGCGCCGCCACCCCGGTCACTTGCTGAGACAGCAGCGCCAAGTTGCGCATGGACTGCCAACCGCCCGACAGGAGGTAATTTTCGCCGCACCTCGCTTGTGTCTCGGCGGCCACAGCAGCATCAACGACATCGCGCACATCGACGCAATCAAAACCACCCGCGGTCTGCGCGGGAATTCTCCTCCGGTGCAGGTCGAGGAAGAACTGTCCCATATGCGAGGGCCCGCCGTCGAAAGGGCCGATCACGGCGGTCGGATTAAGGATTACGGCATCCAGACCGCGATCGACTCCGCGGCGAATTTCCATCTCGCTGGCGGCTTTCGACCGGTCATAGGCATCGTGCCGCGGGCCATCGGCGGAATCGCGGTTCTCATCGAGAACTTCGTCAATCGGGTACTGGTTGTAGGCGCCAATTGAGGAAAAGTGAACGAGCCTCCTCACACTACATTCAAGGGCAGCCTCGACAACATTGCGCGTGCCTGAGACATTCGTGGCATGAACTTCTTTCGCCCTGCCGGGGTCCATCGAGACCGTGGCGGCTGCATGGAAGACGGTTTCCGCGCCCGTGAAGGCGGTGACCAACGATTCCTTGTCCAGGATGTCGCCGTTCACCCACTCGACGTCAAGATCCGCTGCGGTACCCTGCCCTTTGCGGAATATCGCGCGGACTGGGTGGGTGTCGTTCCGCCCGACCAGAGCCCGCGCAAGCACGCCGCCGATATAGCCGCTCGCTCCCGTGATCACCCGCATGGCGTTACTACACTGGGCCGGGCCACTTTTATGAGCACGGTCTCAAGCGATCTTTTTATATACAGAAGGTTCATTGCGTGCTTTTCTAGCGCAGATCCTGTATTCAAAATATACAATGTCAACCTCAATTCCTCCATCCATGCAAACGTAATATCCGTAAATTCAGAGTATCATCCTGAAAATAGTGTTAATAGCAAATTAAAATGACCGGTTTCTTAACAAATGAATTGTCCGCTTTTGCTTTTTCAAATCAGCCTCGAAGGGCAAGCCCGAAGAGTCTGATTTGAAGCCGCGCTTCTATCCCAGCGCCACGGCCCTGCTGATCT
>JAJEGO010000027.1 GCA_022819805.1 Candidatus Dadabacteria bacterium | reverse complement strand
CGACGCAAAAAAACCCCAGGTCTTCAAGCGCTTTCGCCGCGGTGCTTTTTCCCGAACCTGAGAGTCCGCTCAGTATTATTATCTGTTCCATTATTTCCGAGTGGTGGAGGGAATCTCGATTTTTCTGCCGGTTTCCTTCAGTATTTGGTTTCGCACCGCCACGTCTATTACCGACGCCATATTTCTGCCCGGACTCACCGGCAGTATCGTGTACGGCAGTTCTATGTCGAGTATGGAGTATGTCTTTGTATCCACGCCCAGACGATCGTATTCCGTCTCGGAATTCCACTGGTGAAGTTCTATAACCATGTCGATTTCCCTTTTTTCCATAACGCAGGTAGTTCCGAAAAGATCCTTTATGTTCACTATGCCTATTCCCCTTACTTCCATAAGGTACCTTATGTTCTCGGGACCCACTCCGACAAGAGTCTGAGAGCCTATCTTCCTTATCTCGACCACGTCGTCCGCTATAAGCTTGGAACCCTGTATTATAAGATCAATTGCGCATTCGCTTTTGCCGATTCCGCTTTTGCCGAGGATCAGGACTCCAGTGTGATGCACATCGAGGAGCACTCCGTGAACCGTTATCCGGGTTGCGAACTCCTCGGCGAGCAGTTCGTTGAGAATGGTTATGAACTTCCCCGTGCCAAGGGTCGTGGTAAAAAGCGGTACCCGTTTCCTTTCAAAATGGTTGGTAAAGGATTTCCCCGGGCGAGCCCCCTTTGAGAGTATGAAGCAGGGAATGTCGTTTGACAGGAGATTCGTTATTATTTTTTTCTGAGTTCCGGCGGGAAATCCGTTTATGTAGGAGATTTCAGTTCTGCCGAGTACCTGTATGTTTCCCTCCTCAAGCTCTATTTTCTTTTCAATCATTCTCAGTCCCGGCTTTTTGGCGCTCGGTGAGATTATGGGTCTTTCAAACCCCTTTTCCCCGCAAATGGGCTCAAGACAGAGCTTCTCTGCGAACTTTCCGTAGAAATCCCCGACCGACAGGGAATGGTTATTCTCAGAGCTTTTCATCTTCTTCAACCAGCAGGTTATAAATCTCGGAAGCCTCCCCAGAGGCAACCAGTTTAGATCTCACGTCATCCTGCCCGAGTATTCTGGATATCCGCGCAAGCAGCGTTATTCGGGTTTCCGCAGAACAGTTCTCAGGGGTTATCAAAACGGCGAAGAGATGGGTTTTCTCTCCGTCCAGAGAGTCAAAATCTATCCCGGGTTTGCTTCTGGCAAACGCTATGGTTATATCCGGGATATCAAGAAGCTTTACATGGGGAATCGCTACCCCGGAATCAATCGCGGTGCTGCACATCCCCTCTCGTTCAACCAGAGTCTCGCTGAGCCTCTGCACGTTAAGCTTGGGTACGGCTTTCGCGACTTTTTCTGAGATCTCCCGCAACACATCCGGTTTTGTAGTCGAAACGAGTTCGGGAAATACGGAATTTTTTTCCAGGCATTCCGAGATCTTCACTTTTTTTTCCGCGTTCAGGGGGTAAGAAGCCCTACCTTTTTCGAATCGGTTTTTTTGTAAACAACATTCATTTCAAGAGTCTCGCTGTTTCTGAAGGCTACGAAATCCTCTTCGGACGCGTCAAGCTGAAGCAGCGCCTCCGCAACGCTCATGGGCTTTGGGCTCAGAAACTGATGATCCACCCTCAGGCTGTTTTCCTCTTCCGCTCTCTGTTTGCGCGCCGCGGAAGGACTCTTTGAAATATTTCTTCTTCTCAGAGTCAGTTGCTTGTCAGTTCTTCTTCGCAGCTGCTTTATGATGGTGTCAAAGAGCTTGTCTATGGCGGAGTGCATTTCGTCTGTTTCTACTGAAGCGGACGCTTTTAAGGGTCCGGAGCTTATAGTTATTTCCGCGTTGTTTCTGAGCTTCTCCGCTGAAAGAAGTATTTTCGCCTCCGAGGGGTTTCTCTCCGGGTCTATGTACCTATGGAGTTTTGGCATCTTCTTCATCGCGTAACGCTTCAGGTGCTCCGATCTTCTTCTGTCGGGAATGTTTTTCGTGATGATATCGATTTTCATGGTTCAAACCTCCTTTGAGAGTCTTTTTGATGAATTTGGTATGCCAAGTGTTTTTCTGTATTTTGCGACCGTTCTTCTCGCCACTTTTATGTTTTTCATGGAGAGTATCTTGGATATGTCTTCATCTGAGAATGCGCATTCGGCCGGTTCGTCGTTGACTATCTCCCTTATCATTGATTTTATTTTCTCAAGCGAAACCTTTTGACCGTTCGGTGAATGAACTGCTCTTGAGAAAAGCTTTTTAAGTTCTACGACTCCCTGGGGGCATTGTATGTATTTTCTGCTCGTTATGCGGCTCACGGTTGATTCGTGAATGCCCACGGTATCGGCCACGTCTTTTAGTCTCAGGGGTTTTATGTGAGCGCTGCCGTGGTCGAAAAACTCCTTCTGCTCGTTTACGATTTTTTCCATCACCTTGCGCATTGTGGTCTCCCGCTCTTCGATGCAGCGGACGATTCTCTGGGCCACTTCGATCTTTTCCCGCAGGTAGTCCGTGGTTTCTCCCGTGAGATTTGCGCGGTCGGCAAGAATTTTTCTGCAGTAGGAACTTATCCTGAGTTTGGGAAAACTTCTGTTTGACTGCATCTGCAGGTCATCTCCCACTTTGTACACGTAAAAGTCGGGGACGATGTTTCTGGCTGTATCCTTGGTGTAGTAGGGGCGCCCGGGCTTGGGCTCAAGGGATGTTATTACGGTTTCGATCTCCTTTATCTCTTCCCTGTTTACATCAAGTTTCGAGCAGATATTGTCGTAGTCTTTTCTGCCGAGATCGTCTATATGGTTTTCCACTACCCGCATAAGCGAGCTTTCCTTCTCGTAACCGAGGTCCATGGCCTGCGCCACAAGACACTCGGAGAGGGAGCGGGAACCGACCCCGACGGGATCAAAAGTGGTGCGTATCTTCTCGGCGACCCGTGCTGTCTCCTCCAAGCTGTCTTCATTCGCCGTGGAAGGGCCTTTTCCGTCAAGCAGTTTTGCTATTTCCTCGAGTTCGATCTCAAGGTATCCGTCCTCGTTTATGTTTCCGATTATAAGTGAAGCTATCTGCTTTTGCCGTTCGTTTAAGTCAGTCATTGAGAGCTGCCAGTTGAGGTGTTCAAACAGGGAATCCCGGTCGGGAATCTGGTTTTCCCATTCTGTCGCCTCATTTATCTCTGCGGAGACCTCTTCGGGCATCGGATAATCGGTCTCTGCCGGACCGAGCTCATTTAAAAGGGATTCTCCCAGATCTTCTCCCTCAGTTTCCGCGGATGAGTCGAGGTCTTCTTCAAGTGCCGGGTTCTCTATGAGCTGCTCTTCAAGATATTCCCTGAGCTCAACAGTGTTCATTTGGACCAAGCTTAGAAAAAGCCTGAGATGCTGGGTGAGTATGAGCTTTTGCTTCTGTACGACATTCGGGGTCTGTACAAGACCGATTCCGCTCATTTAAGCCATTTTCTCCTTTTTCTGTTTTCCGACCCCTGTAAAGCCAACCTATTTACATTATAACACCATTTGACCCTGGCTTTAGGCGGCCGCGCCGCGGGGGGGGGGGGGGGGGCGG
>JAJEGO010000039.1 GCA_022819805.1 Candidatus Dadabacteria bacterium | reverse complement strand
TACAAGAAATTCAGACCGACGGATCCTCCCTCAGATGAAGTCGCGCGAACTTTTTTTGAGAACATGTTCTTTACCCCCGATGCGTACAGGCTCTCGAAAGTGGGTCGAATCAAGATCGACTACAAGCTGAAGAGGAAAGAGATAAGAGAAGAAGAACTTACCGAAAGCGATCTCACTTTGGACAGGGAAGACATTCTGCTGACCGTGAAATACCTGCTTGATTTAAAAGGCGGCAGGGGATCCACCGACGACATAGACCATCTCGGGAACCGAAGGGTAAGAACAGTCGGGGAACTCATAGAGGACCGTTTTTATCACGGTCTCGAGAGGCTTGCCCGATTCGTCAAGGAAAAAATGGGATATCAGACCATAGAGAACCTTATGCCTAACGAGGTGCTTGTCCCGAAAACCGTGACATCGGTTCTGAAAGAGTTTTTCACCACGGGCCAGCTCTCCCAGTTTATGGACCAGACCAATCCTCTCTCGGAAATAACCCATAAGAGAAGGCTGAGCGCGCTGGGTCCCGGTGGTCTTACAAGAGAGAGGGCAGGGTTTGAGGTCAGGGACGTCCACTCTTCCCACTATGGGAGAATATGCCCGATAGAAACTCCGGAAGGTCCCAACATAGGACTTATATCCAGCTTGAGTACTTACGCCAAGATAGACAAATCCGGATTTATCCGCACGCCCTACAGGAAAGTGAAAAACGGGTGCGTTACGGATGAAATAGTTTACATGAACGCGCTTATGGAAGAGGATTACGTTGTGGCTCAGGCAAACGCCCCTCTTGAGGAAGACGGGTCCTTTAAACTGCCTTTCGTTTCGGCCAGGGGAAAGGGCGAATTTATGATGGTTGAGAGGGACAAGGTTGAGTTTATGGACGTATCCCCTTCGCAGCTTGTATCGGTTTCGGCTTCGCTTATTCCTTTTCTTGAGCATGATGACGCGAACAGGGCTCTTATGGGTTCTAACATGCAGCGCCAGGCCGTGCCGTTAATAAGAAGTACTTCGCCGCTTGTGGGGACGGGTTTTGAAAGCAAGGTCGCCAAGGACTCCGGGGTTACGGTTGTCGCCCGCAGGGATGGCGTGGTGGAGTCTGTAGACGCGGTCAGGGTCGTGGTCAAGTCCACGGAGAGAAGCCGGGAAGGGGGCGTTGATATTTACAACCTGATAAAATTCCACCGATCAAACCAGAGTTCCTGCTGGAATCAAACCCCTATAGTTCGCCAGGGACAACACGTTAAGAAGGGGCAGGTGATAGCCGACGGGTGTTCAACGGACCGCGGCGAACTTGCGCTCGGGCAGAACATGGTCGTCGCCTTTATGCCATGGGGCGGATACAACTTCGAGGATGCGATCTTAATATCTGAGAGGGTTGTGAAGGACGATGCGTTCACTTCAATTCATATCGAGGAGTTTGAGTGTACGGCGAGGGAAACCAAGCTCGGAAGGGAAGATATAACCAGAGATATACCGAACGTGTCCGAAGAGTCACTGAGGAATCTGGATGAGAGCGGAATAATAATGATCGGCGCCGAGGTAGAACCCGGAGATATACTGGTCGGGAAGATTTCTCCGAAAGCCGAAACCCAGCTTTCCCCAGAAGAGAGACTTCTAAGAGCGATCTTCGGAGACAAGGCCGGGGACGTAAAAGATTCTTCCCTCAGGGTGTCCTCCGGCGTACACGGTACTGTGATAGATGTTGAAACTCTCGTGTCCCGCTCGGTGGACAAGGATGACAGAAGCAAGTTTATCGAGAACTACGAAGTCTCGAAATTGAAACTGGACAAGGAAAACGAGGTAGCCATTCTAAGAAGGGATGCGGTTGACAGGGTAAAGCATATTGTTCTCGGCAAAACCTCGCTTTCTAAAATAACGGTTAACAGAAAGACGGTTCTTAAGAGCGGGCAGAAAATTACCGAGGAGATTCTCGACACCATCCCCTTGGAAAAGCTCGTTGATATCAGAATTAAGGGTCTCCCCGAAGCGCGCGAAGAACTGACCGGAATAGTAGAGAAGGTCCTCAAACGCATTGAGTACGTGAGCGCTGCCTATGAACAACGCATGGAAAAGCTTAAAAAGCCCGATGAGCTGCCTCCCGGGGTTCTGAGGGTGGTCAAGGTTCGCATTGCGGTCAAAAGAAAGCTTCAGGTCGGTGATAAAATGGCGGGACGGCACGGCAATAAAGGAGTCGTGTCGAAAATACTTCCGCAGGAAGACATGCCTTATCTCTCTGACGGAAGACCGGTCGACATGGTGCTTAACCCGCTCGGCGTGCCTTCGAGGATGAATGTCGGACAGATACTCGAAACCCATCTGGGATGGGGCGGCAGAGAGCTTGGAAGACAGCTAAACGAGTATATGGAGAGCGAGTTCAGCGCGAAGGCCCTAAAAGAAAAGCTTCTGGAAATATACTCGGGCTCTTCAAAGATGGAAAAACTCATTCGGTCGTCTGACAAAGAAAGCCTCGTTGGGCTGGCAACGGAGCTCAAGGACGGAGTTCCGGTGAAATCTCCGGTTTTTGATGGCGCCCACGAGGCTGAAATCGCGCGGATACAAAAGCTTGCCGGAATTGACGAGGACGGAAAGACCATACTTTTTGACGGCCAGACCGGAGAGCCTTTTGATCAGAAGGTATGCGTAGGAATAATGTACATGTTAAAGCTCCACCACCTTGTGGAAGAGAAAATTCATGCCAGGGCGATCGGGCCTTATTCACTTGTTACCCAGCAGCCCCTTGGAGGAAAGGCACACTTTGGCGGACAGAGACTCGGAGAAATGGAAGTCTGGGCACTTGAAGCCTACGGAGCCGCTTACACCCTTCAGGAATTCGTTACCATAAAGTCAGATGATGTAGCGGGAAGAACCAGGATCTTCGACTCGATCGTAAGGGGTGATATGAACTTTGAGCCAGGTCTTCCTGAGTCTTTCAAAGTGTTGCGCAAGGAACTGCAGGCGCTGGGACTTGACGTCGACCTCATTGAGCAGGAAGCGGAGATTGAGCCGCTTCCCAAATTTTGATTTGGAGGGAACCACACCATGGATATAGACACGCTTTTTGAAAAGCCGAAAAACCCTTCTGATTATTCGACCATAAGAATTTCCATAGCTTCTCCGGAAAAAATCAGATCATGGTCAAGCGGTGAGATAAAGAAACCGGAGACTATAAACTACAGGACGTTCAAACCGGAGAGAAACGGTCTTTTCTGCGCCAAGATATTCGGGCCCGTAAAGGATTACGAATGCACCTGTGGAAAATACAAAAGGCTCAAGCACAGAGGGATAACGTGCGAGAAATGCGGGGTGGAGGTAATTTCCTCCAAGGTAAGAAGAGAGAGAATGGGGCATATTGAACTGGCCTCTCCGGTTGCTCACATATGGCTTCTCCGCAGCATTCCAAGCAGAATAGGAATGCTCCTTGACATGACTCTGAAAGATCTGGAAAGGGTTCTTTACTTTGAGGCCTACATAGTTATGGACCCGGGGGCTTCCGACCTCAAGTTCGCCCAGGTGATAACCGAGGACGAATACCGGGATGAGCGCGAGCGGTTCGGTTCCGAGTTTGTCGTTGGCATGGGAGCCGAGTCAGTGCGGGAAATGCTTAAGACAATAGACCTAAGCGAGCTTTCCCAGGAACTCAGGACGAGCATGAAGGAGACCAAGTCTCCGATCAAAAAAGCCCGTATAGCTAAAAGACTGAGAATATGCGAGGCGTTTCGCAAGTCCAAAAACCGCCCCGAATGGATGATTCTGACCACTATTCCTGTCCTGCCGCCTGATCTGAGGCCTCTTGTTCCTCTTGATGGAGGACGTTTCGCCGCTTCGGACCTCAATGATCTTTACAGGAGGGTAATTAACAGAAATAACAGGCTGAAAAAGCTCCTCGAACTCGGCGCTCCCGACATAATAGTCAGAAATGAAAAGAGGATGCTGCAGGAGTCGGTTGACGCGCTTTTGGAAAACGGAAGAAGGGGAAGACCTGTCCTGGGCCACAACCACAGGCCCCTGAAGAGTCTGAGCGATATAATCAAGGGCAAACAAGGCAGATTCAGGCAGAACCTTCTTGGAAAAAGGGTCGATTACTCGGGTCGATCAGTTATTACCGTGGGTCCTGACCTGCGTCTTCACCAGTGCGGGATACCCAAACAGATGGCGCTTGAGCTTTTCAGGCCGTTTATCTACCAGAGGCTCGAAAAGTGGGGCGAAGCGGCAACGATAAAGATAGCGAAAAAGCTGCTTGACAGCGAAGCTCCGGTCGTATGGGACGCTCTTGACGAAGTGATCAAGGAACATCCCGTGCTTCTTAACAGAGCTCCGACCCTTCACCGCCTGAGCATACAGGCTTTTGAGCCGGTGCTTATCGAGGACAAAGCCATCCAGCTTCATCCGCTTGTTTGTCCGGCTTACAATGCGGACTTTGACGGTGACCAGATGGCGGTTCACGTTCCTCTATCAATTGAGGCGCAGACTGAATGCCGCTCCCTCGTTATGTCAACAAACAATATTCTTTCCCCCGCTCATGGAAAGCCGATAATACTTCCTACCCAGGATATAGTTCTCGGACTTTACTATCTGACCAGGGACACCGCGTCGGATAACAGTGCGGATTCGGGACATATTCTTTCGGTGCGCGAGGTGGTTTTTGCCTATGAACTTGGAGAGATTGGTTTGCATGACAGGGTAACCGTCAGGATAGATGGCCAAAAGCATGTTACGACCGTCGGGAGAGTTCTGATGTACGAGGTTATTCCCGAGGGCGTTTCCTTTGATCTTGTCAACAAACCGATGACAAAAAGAGCAATAGAGGCGCTTGTGGATGAGTGTTTCAGGAAAACCGGCGGTAAAAGCACGGTGTTGCTTGCCGACAGCCTTAGAACCCTTGGATTTAAATACTCCACGAAATCCGGCGCTTCCATTTCGATAACGGACATGATTATTCCCGAATCGAAAAAAGACCTTCTGGAGGAAGCCAGAGCGGAGGTTCTGAAGGTTCAGAACCAGTATTCCCAAGGACTGATAACCGATGGAGAGAGATACAACAAGGTGATAGACATCTGGGCAAAAGCAAGCGATGACGTTGCCCAGGCGATGATGAAGAAGATTTCCTCTGAGGAAGTCAGTACGGGCAACAAGAAAGCCAGCATTGCCGGGCCGAGCTCAAACCCCATATACATGATGATTGATTCAGGGGCGAGGGGGAGCCAGACTCAGGTAAGGCAGCTTGCAGGGATGAGAGGCCTTATGGCGAAGCCGTCGGGAGAAATCATAGAGACTCCTATTACCTCTAATTTCCGCGAAGGCCTGTCGGTGCTGCAGTACTTTATCTCTACCCACGGCGCGAGGAAGGGACTTGCGGACACGGCGCTTAAAACGGCAAACGCCGGTTACCTGACTCGAAGGCTGATTGATGCCGCCCAGGACGTTATGATTACCGAACTTGACTGCGGCACCATAGAGGGAATCTCGGTCAGTGATCTGGTAGAAGGCGGAGAGATAATCGAAAAAGTAGGGGAGAGGGTACTTGGAAGGGTAGCGCTTGAAGATATAGAGGATCCCAAGACCGGGGAGATAATTGTTCACGCGAACGAAGAAGTGGATGAGACTGCGGTCGAGAAGATAGACGAAGCTGGAATAAGCGAGATAAATATCCGCTCCGTTCTTACCTGCGAGACCCGACACGGAGTCTGCAGGCTCTGTTACGGAAGGAACCTCTCCACCGGAAAACTTGTAAATATGGGAGAGGCTATAGGCATTGTAGCCGCCCAGTCAATCGGGGAACCCGGCACCCAGCTTACCATGAGAACTTTCCATATAGGTGGTGCTGCGAGCCAGAGAGCGGCCGAAAGCACTCTTGAGAGTCAGCACGAGGGAATAGTCAGGTTTAAGAACATAAAGGCTGTTAAGGGCCGTGATAACAAACTGGTGGTTATCAGCAGAAGCGGTGTGCTCTCGATTGAGGACAGCAAGGGATATGAAAGGGAAAAATGTCCCGTTGTTCTCGGAGCCAGGCTTAATGTGAAAGAAGGGGAGAAAGTAAAGAAGGGGAAAATGCTCGCGGAATGGGATCCTTACACGAATCCGATAATTTCGGAGGTTTCCGGCGCTGTAAAGTTCCGGGATCTTGAAGCGGGAGTTACATACAAAGAGCAGGTGGACGAGGTCACGGGTGTTTTCAAAAGGGTTGTAGTTGAAACCAAGAACCTGGAGATGCATCCCACGCTTGATATCGAGGTGAAAGCCGACGAAGGGGGGAAAGTCCCCTATTCGCTTCCCGTGGGCGCCATAATAGAAGTTGCCGACAAGGATGATATAGAGGCGGGAGACGTGCTTGCGAAGATTCCGAGAGCGACGTCAAAGACAAAAGACATTACTGGAGGACTTCCCAGGGTTGCCGAGCTTTTTGAAGCCAGGGTGCCCAAAGACCCGGCGGTTGTAAGCGAGATCGACGGAACCATCTCCTACGGAAAAGACGTAAAGGGGAAAAAGAGGGTTGTGGTAACTCCGGAAATGGGAGAGCCTAAAGAGTATACGGTTCCCAGAGGAAAGCATATATTGGTCAGGGAAGGGGAGTTCGTGTCTTCGGGTGACCAGCTTGTTGACGGTGCGGTCAATCCTCACGACATCTTGAATATCATGGGAGATAAGGCCCTTGCCAACTATATGGTTAACGAAATTCAGGAAGTCTACAGGCTCCAGGGCGTAAAGATTAACGACAAGCATATAGAGGTTATAGTCAAGCAGATGCTCAAAAGGGTAAAAATAAAGGACCCGGGCGATACCACTATGCTTGTTGGTGAGGCTATAGAGAAAAACATCTTCTTTGAGGAAAACGAAAAGATTGTTAAAGAGGGCGGAAGCCCAGCAGCGGCTGAGCCGCTTCTTCTGGGGATAACCCGCGCCTCTTTGAGTACGCGCAGCTGGCTTTCCGCTGCGTCTTTCCAGGAGACCACAAGGGTTCTTACGGAGGCCTCGTGTGAAGGCAGAGAGGATGATCTCAGGGGACTCAAGGAAAACGTCATTGTGGGCAGGCTGATCCCGGCTGGTACTGGCCTTCCCATGTACAGGGACATAAACATAGAGACCGAAGCGCCGGAAATACCTGTACCCGTACCGGAAATCGAAGAAAAGAGCGAAGACGTGGTGCTGGAAGGCTGATATTTTCCCCGCGGTCTGTTTCTTTCTTTTGATCAGCCATGGAAAAAAGCTACGACCCTTCCGAGGTTGAAGGGAGAATTTATGATTTCTGGATCTCCTCGGGACTTCACAAATCCGAGATAACGGACTCGGCAGAGGTTTTCTCGATTGTCATTCCCCCTCCTAACGTAACGGGATCGTTGCACATAGGCCACGCCCTTAACAATACCATCCAAGACATCCTGATCAGGTACAAGAGAATGAAAAGCTTTGACGTTCTCTGGGTTCCGGGCACGGACCACGCCGGTATCGCCACTCAGATGATGGTTGAAAAGGAACTGGCTTCCGAAGGACTCACCAAAAACGATCTGGGCAGGGATAAATTCCTTGAGCGCATCTGGCAGTGGAAGGAGAGCTCCGGCAGCCGCATTACCGAGCAACTCAAAAGACTCGGAGCCCTGCCGGACTGGGAGATGGAGCGTTTTACCCTTGACGAAGGTCTTTCAGAAGCTGTAAGAAAGGTTTTTGTCGACCTTCACTCGCAAGGACTTATCTACAAGGATAAAAGACTTGTTAACTGGGATCCCGAGCTTCGTACCGCCATATCGGACCTGGAAGTGGAACAGAAAGAGACCCAGGGAAACTACTGGTATATAAGGTATCCGATAGAGGGAGATGACGGTCTGTCGGTTACGGTGGCCACAACGCGCCCCGAGACCATGCTTGGAGACACTGCGGTCGCGGTGCATCCCGACGATCCGAGATATTCTGCCCTGGTGGGAAGAAACGCGGTTTTGCCGCTTGTGGGAAGGAGGATTCCGGTAATAGCGGATGAGTACAGCGATCCGGAAAAAGGCACCGGGGCGGTCAAGATAACTCCGGGACATGATTTTAACGACTTCGAGGTCGGTAAACGAAACGGTCTTGATATCATAAACATTCTTGACGAACGGGGATATATAGAAGGAGACGTTCCCGAAAAGTACTCCGGGCTTGAGAGATTTGAAGCAAGAGAAGCTGTAATCAAGGATCTTGAGGATGGGGGTTTTCTGGTAAAAGTCGAGCAGACAGCTCACACGGTTCCCTATGGTGACCGCTCGGGGGCGGTCGTGGAGCCCTGGCTGACAGACCAGTGGTACGTAAATGCCGGGGAGCTTGCCGTCCAGGCTATTTCGCGTGTGGAGCGGGGCGAGATACGGTTTCATCCCAGGTTCTGGGAGAGCACTTATTTTGAATGGATGAGAAACATAGAGCCTTGGTGTATCTCGAGGCAGCTTTGGTGGGGTCACCGCATACCCGCGTGGTACGGACCTGACGGGGAAGTTTTCGTCGCCATGGGTGAGGATGAGGCAGAAGCGCGCGCGAAGAAACATTACGGAGAAAAGGTCACGCTCGTCAGGGACCCGGATGTTCTGGATACATGGTTTTCTTCCGGACTCTGGCCTTTTTCCACCCTCGGGTGGCCGCAGGACACTGAAGAACTCGGGCATTACTATCCGACATCGTGCCTGGTCACCGGATTTGACATTATTTTCTTCTGGGTAGCGAGAATGATAATGCTGGGACTCAAGTTCATGGATGACGTGCCCTTCAGGGATGTTTATGTGCATGGCCTC
This sequence comes from Candidatus Dadabacteria bacterium, assembly GCA_022819805.1. GTDB lineage: Bacteria > Desulfobacterota_D > UBA1144 > Nemesobacterales > Nemesobacteraceae > Nemesobacter. The sequence continues at coordinate 21,059 of JAJEGO010000039.1, read as the reverse complement.
ATAAGGGACGCGAAAGGCCGAAAGATGAGCAAGACAACGGGCAACGTGATCGACCCTATCGACGTGATTGAAAAATACGGTGCCGACGCGCTTCGTTTTTCCCTCGCTGCTCTTGCGGCTCAAGGAAGGGATATAAAGCTTACCTTTCCTGTTATCGAGGGATACAGAAACTTCATGAACAAGATATGGAACGCGACCAGATTTGTGTTCATTAATCTTGAACCGGGGCTGGTTTACGACTCAGATGTCGACAGCTCTCACCTGAGCGTTCCCGACCGATGGATTCTTACCAGACTGAATGTCACGCTGGGAGAGGTTGAGGGGTTCATCGAGAACTACGAATTCGACAAGGCTTCGCAGGCTCTTTATCACTTTATATGGGATGATTACTGCGACTGGTATCTCGAAATATCCAAGTTTTCGCTTTATGGAGAGGATGACGAGTCGAAAAAAACCACTCTTAACGTGCTTGTGCGGGTACTGCTCCGTTCTCTGCGGGCGCTCCATCCTTTTGCGCCATACATTACGGAGGAAATTTTCAGAATATTCAGGGAAAGGGGAATCACTCTTCCTCAAAGCGAGGGTCTTAACTCAAAAAGCATTCTCGACGCACAGTATCCGACACCGAGCGAAGACGAGATATTCGAGGACGAATCCGAGCAGGTGGAACTTATAAAGGGCGTTGTCACCGGAATAAGAAACCTGCGAGCGACCATGGGAGTTCATCCCTCGGAGAAGGTGCTGATTCACCTTAATTCCGGAGATGGTGGGGTAGAGGAGATTTTAAGAGAAAATCTTGAGATTGTCGTCGGTATGGCCTCCCTTGGCGATTGCGTCGTCTGTGGCGGGGATTTCCAGGGCAAGGCTGTCTCGGAGGTTGTCTCCGGAGTGGAAATAGTTATGCCGGTTGAGAATCTGCTTGATCTTGAGAAGGAAATCTCCAGGTTGAGCAAAGACCTGGCAAAGGTTTCACAGGAGCTTAAAAAGACCGAGGGCAAACTTGCCAACAGCGATTTTATCAAACGCGCTCCCGAGGATGTTGTGGAAAAGGAAAAGGGGAAACTGGACGAGTTTCAAAGCCACAAAAAGAAACTTGAGGAAATTCTCGGAAAACTCCAGGGCTCATAATATTTTACGGAAAGAGATATGATCGGCGCCATTATAGGTGACATAGTGGGTTCCATCTACGAATGGGACAGGATAAAGACCAAGGAATTCGAATTTTTCGGCACTGGATGCCATATCACAGATGATTCTGTCTGCACGGTCGCGGTGGCGGACATTTTGCTGTATGACCGGCCTGCGGTCTCAACGATGCAGCAATGGTGCCGGAGATACCCTGACGCTGGCTACGGCGGATTGTTTGCGGAGTGGATTATGACTGATAACCCCCGACCTTACGGAAGCTTTGGCAATGGCGCTGCGATGCGCGTTTCTCCTGCGGCGTTTCTGAACCGCGACGCCGACCTGCTCGTAGCACTCGCCGCCGCAGACAGGGTTACTATGATCACCCATGATCACGATGAAGGAATAAAGGGGGCGCGGGCCACAGCCCATGCCATCTGGCTCGCTTACGGGGGCGAGAACGTGGACCAAATTCGCGGGATTATATCTTGGGTCTACGGTTATGATCTTTCAAGAAGCGTAGACGATATTCGTCCCGGCTATGAATTTGATGTAACTTGCCAGGGAACGGTTCCGGAGGCGATTACCTGTGCGCTGGAATCGGAAAGTTTTGAGGATGCGGTTCGAAACGCCGTTTCGCTTGGCGGAGATTCGGATACCCTTGCCGCCATTGCCGGTTCCATTGCGGAGGCCGTACACGGAATTCCCAGGGAAATCCAAGAATTTGCGAAGGATGCCTACTTGGTTCACCACCCTGACATCCATTCCGTCATCATGGAAATGTACGGTGTGCGACAGGGCTGAGAGTCATCAGAGAGAAGGTTTCAGCAATCTGGGGATTTCAGCAGGAGTCAGCCTAAAAAAGATCCATCTGTTGATGCGATACTTTTTCATCCGTTATTTCTACCGGATAATTGCCGTCAAAACACGCAAAACAGTAGTTTGCCTTTCCGTTAGAGGTTTTGTCGCCATTGGTGGTAACGGCTTTTGTTATTCCTTCCTTGCTTAGGTATCCCAGAGAATCGGAGGTTATGTAGTCCTTTATTTTCTCCACTTCGAGCGAATGCGCTATGAGTTCTTCTTTGAGAGGAGTATCTATGCCGTAGTAGCATGAGAATTTCATTGGAGGAGAGCTTATCCTCATGTGAACTTCCTTGGCGCCGGCATCGCGTATCATCTTGACGATTTTTCTGCTGGTCGTACCTCTTACTATGGAGTCATCAACCACTACTACTTTTTTGCCGTCTATGACCTCTTTTATCACGCTGAGCTTAAGCTTTACTCCGAAGTTTCTTATTGACTGCTGAGGTTCTATAAAGGTCCTTCCTATATAGTGGCTTCTAAGAAACCCCGTTTCGAAGGGGATTCCAAGTTGCTCGGCATATCCCATGGCCGCCGGCGTTCCTGAATCAGGTACGGCTACGACGATGTCCGCGTCGGCCGGAGACTCGATTGCGAGCTGCTTGCCCATGTTCTTTCTCATCTGGTAGATGTTTCTTCCTTGGAGGAATGAATCGGGCCTGGAAAAATATATGTTCTCAAATACGCAGTACTTGTGCTGTTTCTTGGGAAGCGGTTTGAATGACTTGATTCCGTTCTCATTTATAAACACTATTTCCCCAGGTTCTATTTCCCTTATATGATTGGCTCCTATGAGTTCAAAGGCACATGTTTCGGAAGCTACGACGTAAGAATTGTCGATCTTTCCGAGAACAAGAGGCCTGAATCCATGAGGGTCACGTGCGGCTACCAGGCCTTTAGGTGTTAGAAACACAAGAGAATATGCCCCCCTGCATTGTGTTAGGGCTTCTATGGTTCTTTTCAGGAAGGTTTTTTCTTTCGATCTCGCTATGAGATGTACGATAACCTCGGTGTCCGTTGTCGACTGGAATATGGAACCTTCTTTTTCAAGCCTGTGTCTTAACGCTTTCGCGTTCGTAAGGTTGCCGTTGTGCCCGACCGCGAGCTCACCCTTCTCGTAGTTCATTATCAGGGGCTGGGTATTCTTGTTGTTGCTTGAACCGGTTGTGGAGTATCTCACGTGGCCGATTGCCGTAGTGCCTTGCAGGCTTGATATGGATTCTCCGTCGAAAACTTCGGTTACAAGCCCCATTTTCCGGTGGGAGTAAAGCTTTTCGCCGTCGGTTGACACTATACCGGCGCTTTCCTGCCCTCTGTGCTGAAGAGAGTAGAGACCGAGGTAGGTAAAGTTGGCAGCCTCGGGATGATCATATATTCCAAAGACTCCACACTCTTCGCGTAGCTTCGCCATTTTTACCCCTCTGTGGCTGAAAGGCTTTTCTCAAAGCCCATAGACCATGCGTCATGAACTGCCGAGATTTTCATGTCAATTGAATTTTCGACACAGAACCTGTTGTCATCAATAACAACTCCGGCACGCAGCGCGGGAACATCGTAATCGCTTGCCATCTCTTTTACTTTTTCCCAACTATCCTCGTTAATGCTTGCTATTACCCTGGATTGTGTCTCGGAGAAAAGAAACAGATCGCTTCTAAGAGAGTTTTCATTTATGTCGGGCGCCTTTACCAGGACCCCCCTTGTGCCGTCTGGACTAAAGCAACATTCCGCGAGCGCCACTGCAAAGCCGCCCTCAGATATATCGTGCGCCGACTTAATTATACTTTGAGAAGCACACGCAATCAACATCTCGGCAAGTCTTTTTTCCTTGTCAAGATCAATAGAAGGCGGCTCCCCGTCGATCAAGCCATATTCAGTCTTAAGGTACTCGCTTCCTCCTATATCTTCTTCTATGGCTCCCCCAAGGAGTATCACCAGGTCTCCGGGGTCCTGGAACCAAGGAGTGACGATCTTGGCCGTATCCCTTATGAGACCCACCATCGCCACAGTCGGGGTAGGGAATATGGCAACACCTTCAGTCTCGTTATAGAGACTGACGTTGCCGCTTACCACCGGTGTGTTAAACACTTTTGCGGCTTCCGACATGCCTTCAACACTTTCTGAAAACTGCCACATTATCTCGGGATTTTCGGGGTTCCCGAAATTAAGGCAGTCGGTAATTGCGAGAGGGCGAGCACCACAGCAAGCCAGATTTCTTACACTCTCCGCAACAGCTATTTTGCTTCCTTCACGGGGATTTAGATAGCAATATCTAGAATTCACATCAGATGTCATTGCAATTCCTTTCTGAGTTCCCTTGAGCCTTATTATCGCGCAGTCCGCCCCCGGTCCCAAAACGCTGTCAGTTCTTACCATGTGGTCATACTGCTCGTACACCCATTTCTTGCTCGAGACAGTCGGAGAAGACAGAATCTCAAGAAAAACTCCCTGGAGGTCGTCGGGTTCGGGAAGGTTCTCCGGGTTCAGTTTCTTTGTTTCTTCCAGGTAAGCGGGTTTCTCTATCGGTCTTTTGTAAGTGGGCGCGCCTGAGGTTATAAGACTCACGGGCAGGTCCGCAACCGTGGCCCCTTCTTCCACGACGGTCAGTTTCCCCGAATCAGTCACCTTGCCGATGACCGAGAAATCAAGGTTCCATTTCCTGAAGATCTTCCGGGCAGTGTCCTCTTTGCCTTTTTCCAAGACCACGAGCATTCTTTCCTGCGACTCGGAAAGCAGGACTTCATAAGGGGTCATGTTTTCTTCTCGCCTGGGAACTTTCTCAATTTCAATTTCAAGCCCGGTTCCCGCGCGGTCGGCCATTTCCGTTGAAGAAGATGTAAGTCCAGCTGCCCCCATGTCCTGTATCCCGACAACGCAGTCCGTTTTAAACAGCTCCAGGCAGGCTTCAAGGAGAAGTTTTTCCGTGAATGGATCTCCCACCTGCACCGCGGGCCTTTTTTCTTCGGTCTCCTCGGTAAAGGTGTCTGACGCCATGATAGCTCCCTGTATCCCGTCTCTTCCGGTCTTCGACCCGACGTATATTACGGGATTTCCCTCGCCCGATGCGTATCCGCGGAAAACGTTATCTTTCCTTGTTACTCCGAGAGCAAAGGCGTTTACAAGAGGATTTCCGTTGTAGCAGTCGTCAAAATAAATCTCTCCTCCTACCGTGGGGATACCCATGCAGTTTCCATAACCGGCTATTCCCGATACGACTCCTTCTACGAGGAATTTTGTTTTCTGGAGATGGGGATTTCCGAACCGCAGCGAATTCAAAAGCGCCACCGGTCTTGCCCCCATGGTGAATATATCCCGGAGTATCCCCCCGACCCCCGTTGCGGCGCCCTGGTAAGGTTCTATAAAAGAGGGATGGTTGTGACTTTCCATCTTAAAAACGACGCAGTGGCCATCTCCGATGTCCACCACTCCGGCGTTTTCTCCCGGACCCTGTATTACCTGCTCTCCAGTCGTGGGAAATTTTCGAAGGTGCACCTTGGAGCTTTTGTAGGAGCAGTGTTCAGACCACATGGCTCCGAGGACTCCGATCTCGGTTGAATTCGGTTCCCTGCCCAGGGTCTCGACTATCTTTTCGTATTCGCTCTCGGTGAGTCCGTGATCCATAGCGAACTGGAGAGATGCTCTTTCTTTCATTTGTCTTCCGGGGGCTGGATGAATTTTGTTGTTTTGGGTATGTCCATATCCCTGAAAAGATATCTTTTTACTTTTCTTGTGGTTGTTTTCGGCAATTCTTCTCTGGCAACCGCGAAATGGCTGATTCTTTTGTGAGGTTCAAGTCGGCGGTTGAGTTCGGTTATCTGGCCTTTAAGAATGTCCCAGATTCTCTCATCGTCTCCGTGTTGCGGGGGCTGCCCGAGTTTTTTGGAAACTCCCTCCGCCTCCGGAAATATCACGGCCTGTATCCTTTCATCATCAGGGCTGAATACAATCGCCTCTTCAACCGTTTCAAGCGGGGTGAGCTTTTCCTCGATTTCCTCGGGAGAGATATTCTTTCCTCCCCTAGTTACGATAACCGATTTTTTTCTTCCCGTTATGTAGAGGTAGCCTTCGTGGTCAAAATAACCCAGGTCGCCTGTCCTGAGCCAGCCGTCATCCGAGAGGATTTCTCGTGTCGCAGTGAGATTTTTGTAGTAGCCGTCCATTATGTTCGGACCCCTGGCGCATATCTCCCCGATTCCTTCTGAATCTACATCTCTTATCTCGACCTCGGTGTTCTCAAGCACCATGCCGCCGCTTGCGTTCTTCGGTTTCGAAAAAGGATTTGCGGATATAACCGCGGACGTTTCACTCATTCCGTATCCCTGCAGGAGAGGGAATTCGTATTTCTCGAGCCCCTCGGAAGCTGCTTCCGAAAGAGCGGCTCCGCCGCTTACTATAAGCTTAAGGCGGTCAAGACCCAGGCGCTTTTTCGCCATTTTCCCGAAAAGTTTTGAGGGCAGGGCTCTTGTGAGGAAATTTTTCGCCTTGCCCTGTTCGATTCTCTGGAGCAGTCTCTCGAGTATCAAGGGGGTGTTAAGCCATATGGTTGGCCTTGCGACCTTAAGGTCAGAGAGCATTTCCCTCGGCTTTATGCTCCTTGCGAAAAACACTCTCTGCCCGCAGTAAAAGGACAGCAGTATTCCGGCTATTCTTTCATATACGTGGTGGATGGGCAGTATGGAAAAAGCCGTATCTTCATCCGTTATGGGAAAAGCTCTGTAAAGTGTCCCCAGGCATGACATTATGCTTCCGTGGGAGAGCATTACGCCTTTGGGGTTGCCGGTGGTTCCCGAGGTGAAAACTATGTCGGCTATGTCTTCGGGCTCTAGTTTCTCCGCGGGCACGGTTTCTTCGGAGTTTGTTTGGATTTCCAGGATGTTGTCCATCTGTATTACGTGCTCGACGGCCCCTGTGTTGCCAAGAGCTTCCGCAAATCCCCCCGAGGCGATAAGAAACCTTGAGTCTGAGAGTGCGAGCACCTGCTTTATGTGCTCCGTTCTTGCCCTTGCGTCAAGGGGGACGACTATGGCTCCCGCCCAGATTGCCGCAAAGTAGGAAATCGCCCACTGGGGGCTGTTTTCTCCCACTATGGCAACATGTTCTCTTCTCTCGAGGCCCAGAGTCTTGAGGTGGGCCGAGAACTCGGTGAAAAGCCTGAAAACCTCACTGAAAGTAAGGGAGCTTACAGACAGGTCTTCTTTTCTTGTGGAATACGCGGTTTTGTCTGCGTACAGGGAAGATTTTTTCTCCAGCATCTGCTGTATCGTGGTCATATGGGCTCCGCTTCTTATGGAGGGGAGTCTTTTGTCGGTGCGGGTTAGTCTTTTCATCGAGACGGTGTTTTCTAGATTATTTCCTTCAGGTCTTGCAGGTCCCTTATGATGAAATTCGGTTCTGCCCGGGTTAATAGCTCTTTTCTTTTTACCCACACGGAATCAATCCCGCAGTCAGAAGATCCCATTATGTCCGCCTCCGGGTTATCCCCTATGAAGAGGACGTCTGATGCATTCTCGCCGAGTGCGGCAAGGGCAAATTCGAATATCTTCCTGTGAGGCTTTCTCCATCCCACTTCCTCTGAGATCACTATATGCTCAAAGAAATCCGCGATCCCGAATCCTCCAAGCAGTTCTCGTGCCGTGGGAGCGTGATCAAAGTTTGAGACGACCGAAAGCCTGTATCCTTTCTCCTTAAGGTAGAGAAGAACTTCCGTGTGATGCTCTGGGTACACCATGGCTCCAGATAGGCCTTCCATGTGCGAGCGCACGAACTTCTCGAGCAGGCCGTCGTCTCCTCCTAAACCCGTTTTCTCCATGAATATCTCGAATCTTTTTCTGTTCGGATACTCTCTTAAATCCTTTTCTCTGAGTTCCAGAAGTTCTCTGTGGCTTTCAACGAAAGGTTCGTAGAAGTCCGCAAATTCCATTCCCCCGAGACTGCCGCGCATCTGTGTGAAAACATGCTGCGCGGTTGAGTTCCAGGTTTCTCCATTGAGCGTTATCTTCGGCAGAAGGGACGGTTCGAACATTACAAGCGTGTCAAAGAGATCAAAAAGCGCCGCCGAATATTTTTTCATCAGATTTTATACGAGAACTACCCGAGTGATCTTTCAAATACGACTTCTATTATCTTGTCGTGAAGTCCTAATGGCTCTGTGACCCTGTAGCTTACTTGTGGGAAATCTCGCGCCGCCTCCGCCACCATCCTGGGTATATCGGATTTTGAGTGTCTTCCCGGCACTAGAAAATACGGGTGGACCGTTATGTCGCTCGCCCCGGCCGCGACGCATTTGCGAAAAGCATCTTCTATTGACGGTTCGCAAAGTTCCATGTGGCAGTGCTCAACCATGTCAAACGGCGAGTCGCTGTAGGCTCTTGCCTTATCGGCAACATCTTCGAGAAGGGCGTTTGCCTCTTCTACAGTACTTCCGTGATCAACCAGGATTAGAGCCTTCATCGCTCAGTTTCTTTCCGAGTGCAGCTTTATAGTTTCAAGGACTATCTCCGCTGACCTGCGGAACTCATCGAGCAGAAGATACTCGTTTACAGTATGAAGCTCGTACATTCCCGTTCCGAGGTTTACGCACTCGATTCCCTTTTCGTTTATGAAGTTAGCGTCGCATCCTCCGCCGCTTGTGTGGAGTTCTATGTCGTGGTCAAGGTTCGCGGCGGCTTCAAGCACGAATTTAGTCACAGTCGCCTCCGGGGAGACGTTCATTACGGGGTACACGCGTTCTATCTCGATCTCCGCGCGCGCGCCGAGTCTTTCTCCATCGAGGAGGAGTTCCCTGCTTTTTGCCGCTTCCAGGAAGCACTCGCGCATGTGCTGTGTCTGCGCGTCAAGTTTCCCCTCATCGTGGCTTCGAGCCTCGGCCTTCACTTCGACGAGACCGGGAACTATGTTTATTGCAGACCCCCCCTTTACCTTTCCTATGTTCGCGGTTGTCTCATGGTCTATCCTTCCGAGTTTCATTTTCGAGATCGCATCACTCAATATTTCCAGGGCGCTTATCCCGTTTTCGGGGCAGAGTCCCGAATGCGCCTCGACGCCGTGTATTTTTACACCCATGATGTCGGAGCAGGGACACCTGAGGACAAGCCTCTCTGGTGTGCTGCTGTCAAGAACTATCCCGTAAGGACTTTTAAAATTCGAAGCGTCAAGGAACTTCGCCCCGAGAAGGCCGACTTCCTCGCAGATGGTAAACGCGACTTCTATATCCCCGCAGGGAATATCGTTTTCCTTAAGGGCTCTGAGCACCTCGACTATTATGGATACGCCGCTTTTATCGTCGCTTCCCAGTATCGTCGTGCCGTCGCTTCTCATAACGCCGTCTTCCACTTTCGGTTTTATTCCCTCTCCCGGGCTTACGGTGTCCATGTGAGAGCAGAGAAAAAAGGGCGGGACATCTTTCTTCGTTCCGGGGAGCTTGACTATCAGGTTGCCTATGTTCCCCCCGACCTTGTCTCCCGCATCGTCGTAGAAACAGTCAGCACCCAGATCTTTCATTTCTTCCTCGAGCCTCAGGGCTACATCCTTTTCCTTTCTTGATGGACTGTCTATCTGTATGATGTCCATCAGGTGGCGGGTCATTCTTTCTTCTTGAATCATGAGTGATCTTCTCTTTTTAGTTGGATTAGACGGTTAAATCATATTTGAAAAACCCCCATATTAAAAGATTCTTTTTGTTTTACCGGGTGTTGGTAGTGTAGAATTACTCCTCTATTAAATATGGGTATCTCGGCCGTGTTCTTAAATCTGGATAAATGGTGAAAAGATGGAATTTTTTCTGATAAAGGGTGATGTCGCCGACGTTGAGTCGGATTCAATTGTTTTTTTATGTTACGAAGGACAGAGACTTCCTGCTGCCGCCAGGAAAATTGACGGTAAGCTCGGAGGATTTCTCTCGGACAAGGTGAAGTCGTCTGATTTCAAGGGCGCCTTAGGCAAGACGGTTCTAGTTGATACACCTGGAGACTTCAATACGAAAACGGTTGTTCTCCTCGGCCTTGGGAAAAAAGAGAATCTCGGGTCGCTTGAGGCTTTTCGCGCCGCAAACATCGCGGTTGCGAGAACCGGCCAGCGCTCCCGCACAGTTTCAGTTGATTTTTCCAACATGGACAGGGGCTTTCTTAAAGTTTTTCTCGAGGGCATGGCCTGCGGTACATATGAATACGGGAAGCTCAAGTCCTCGGGGAAAAAGAGGAACCGCATAGAGAAGATATATGTAGCCTCAAGAAGAATCTCGGCCGATTATTTCAGCACGGAAGCCGCACAGGCCGGTGCCATTTCAAAGAGCGTGGCTTTTTCAAGAGACCTTGTGAACGATCCTCCCAATATGCTCACTCCCTCTATCCTCGCGGAGCATGCGCTTTCGATTTCCGAAGGGTCAGAACACCTCAGTTGCAAGGTTCTCGGCAAGGAAGAGATAAGGGAAATGGGAATGGGAGGACTTTCCGCGGTTTCTTTTGGAAGCAGCGAGCCCCCGAGGTTCATCCATCTTTCCTACTCGCCTCCGGTAAAATCCCGCAAGAAAGTCGCTATTGTCGGCAAGGGTATAACTTTTGATTCGGGGGGATTGTGTCTTAAGCCCGCAGACGGCATGAGAACGATGAAAATGGATATGTCCGGTGCCGCGGTCGTACTGGGCACCATGAAAGCGCTGGGAGAACTGACTCCAAGCATTAACGTTCACGGTATTGTCCCTGCCACCGAAAACATGACCGGAGCCTCGGCTTACAAGCCGGACGACGTGGTGACGGCTCTTAACGGCAAGACCATAGAAATCATAAACACCGACGCGGAGGGCAGGGTGGCGCTTTCCGATGCGCTTAGTTACGCGGTCCGCCTAGGGGTTTCCGAGATAGTGGATCTCGCAACGCTTACCGGCGCCTGTATAGTCGGGCTCGGACTTCATAATGCCGGGGTTATGGGCAATAACGCGAATCTTGTGAAGTCGATTCTTAACTCCTCGCGCGATGTCGGCGAGAAGATGTGGGAACTTCCCCTTGACGCGGAGTTAAGAGAGGAAATAAGAAGCCGCGTGGCAGACGTTAAGAATGTCGGAAGCAGGTGGGGCGGGGCGATAACCGCAGCGCTTTTCCTCGAGAATTTCGTTTCGGATGTTCCGTGGGTTCACATCGATATAGCCGGTCCCTCATACGTGGAGAAATCTTCTGACTGGTATCAGTACGGAGCGAGCGGGTTCGGCGTGAGAACCATAGTCAACTACCTTATGAAAAGATAGGTTCTTCGCCGGTTACCGGTTTCCGGAAGAAAAAGACGATCCGGGTAACGCAATCAAGCCAGCACCTGGATTTTGTCTCCTGTTTTTGAGTTTGTGTACCCAACGATTTTTTATGTTAGCCTATACCCCCCAATCCTGAATATACTGGAGAAGACCCATGTTGACCCTTTACGACGACCCGATTTCCGGCAATGGCTATAAGGTCCGCCTGATCCTTCTGCTCACCGGCAAGCCTTTTCGAGTAGTCAATCTGGACATCTTGAATGGCGAAACCCGAACCCCTGAATTTCTGGCAATCAACCCGAATGGAAAGATCCCGACCTTGGTATTTGAAGATGGTCGCGTACTCTCGGAATCAAACGCAATCCTGTTCCATTGCGCAGAGGGAACCGACTATTTACCGTCCGAGCCCTTCAAGAGAGCTCAGATTCTTCAGTGGTTATTCTGGGAACAGTACAGCCATGAACCAAATATCGCCACTTCACGTTTTCTGCGCCAGCATCGTGAACTGACGGACGACGTGCTGGCTGCTTTGGAAGCCAAGAAGGCGCCCGGTGAAGCTGCGCTGGCGCTTATGGAAAAGCATCTGACTTCCCATATCTTTCTGGTTGCCGAGAACTTCTCAATCGCCGATATTGCGCTCTATGCATACACTCATGTGGCTGAGGAAGGCGGGTTTGCTTTAAACGGATATCCCGCGATCCGGGCTTGGATCAAGCGCGTTGAGAATGTTCACGGATTCATATCCATGAGCGAGGCAAGCGGGGGAGCGGTTTAGGGGATGTAATCAAGCCAGTCCCTGAACTTCTCATCCTCTCCTTTTATTACGGCGAAATACCTTTTCTGGAGAGTCTTCGTTATTTCTCCGGGCTTTCCTGAACCTATTTCCTTGCCGTCAACTTCCTTGATAGGGGTCACTTCAGCTGCGGTACCGGTGAAGAAGGCCTCATCCGCGATGTAAAGCTCATCTCTTGTGAAACGCTGTTCTTTTACAGCAATACCTTCGTCGGCGGCGAGATCCAAAACACACTTTCTGGTTATCCCTTCCAGTATGGAGGTCAGAGGGGGAGTTTTGAGAGTCCCGTTTCTCACAATGAAAATGTTCTCACCGCTTCCCTCGGCTATGTAACCTTCTGAGTCAAGCAGTATTGCCTCATCAAAACCAAGATCGGCGGCCTCCTGTCTGGCCATTACCGAATTTACGTAATTTCCGCATATCTTGGCCTTGGTCATAAAGGAGTTGACGTGCATCCTCGTATAGGATGATATCTTTACCCTGATTCCGTTGGCAATCGCGTCATCGCCTAGGTATGTTCCCCATGGCCACACGGCTATTGCCACGTTTACGGCGTTATCTCCGGGAAGTATCCCCTTTTTCCCCGGTCCGATAAAAGCTATGGGCCTGATGTAAGCTTCTTCAAGTCCGTTCTCGCCTAGAAGATCCACCACCGCGCCGCAAAGAGTCTGCAAGTCATATGGAATTTCTATACCGGCCACATGTGCCGAGGTATAAAGCCTTTCCATATGTTCGGTGAGCTTTAAGACGGCCGATTTTCCGTTAGAGCACTTATAAGCTCTTATGCCTTCAAAAACGCCTAGGCCGTAGTGCAGGGTGTGGGTGAGTACGTGTACGTTTGCCTCATCCCAAGGCACTGTTTTTCCGTTAAACCATATTTTGGATTGGTCGTCTGACATAAGCTGCTACCACGGTTGGGGAAAGAAAAGTTTGGAAACATTATTCTTATTCCCCTTTTCATTGTCAAGGTTGGTTGGGGATTGGACGGTGGTTACAGACGGAATATGAATTTCCGGAGATTTTTGCCCGGGTATTCTTCTGCTACTGTTTTAGATGCTCTTTGATTATTGCACTCATTTCCCGTGAAAACTTCGACCTTGGAATAACAAGGTCCATTCCCTTTTCCCTGAACTTGCTGGCAAGCTCACGTTCCACATGTGGCAGATATCCTATGCAGAAGACTTTTTTATGCTCCGTAGAGTTTCTAAGTTCGGTGAAGACCTCTTCGGCGTCAATTTTTCTTGAGGCAAGATCAAGAATCACAAGATCAATAGTCTCTTCTTCGATTTTGTCTTGAAATTCCTCACGGTTTTTTATCTTTACTGTAGCGATATCAAGGTTTTTGGCGGTGTTTTCAATTCTTGACGAAAAAAACATGTCGTCAGCAACTATGCAGATTGTTTTCCGTGAGGTCCCCATTGACTTGGAACAAAGATTCCTGCTTCAGCAAAATCGTACAAGTTTTAACCAGGTATAAAAATGGTCAACCCTCTTCAAGTTTGAGTTTAACTTCTGAAAAATATTGAGGAAACTGCTAATATATGCGGAAGTACGCGGTCTTTACTGTCTGATAGAAGTATTGAGGAGGATAATTATGAAAGCTACTTTGATCGCTTTTCTTGTGGCGATGATATTCGGGATTAACCCGATCTTTGAAAAACTCAGTCTAAAGGATGCTTCTCCACTTTCTGTAATCACGATAAGGTTTATTTTCACCTCGTTGTGTCTCGTGTGTTTAGTGCTGGCAACGGGCAAATTCGCTCAGGTCATTGATGTCGACGGCCGGACACTTTTCTGGATACTTCTGTCGGGTCTGATCGGGGGGTTGATCGGCCTTTTTCTCTACTTCACGGCTCTTCAGATGGCCGATACGTCAAAAATTGTCGCCATAGTGGCCACTTTTCCCATGTTTACTGCCATCTATGCTTATCTTTTTCTGGGAGAAAGCCCAGGGCCGATGAGGGTTACGGGAATCGCTTTTATAGTTATCGGTTCAATACTGATTGAGTGGAATCTGCTTGCAGACTAAGGCGTCTAGAGATCCAAGGATTCTAGGTAATCGCGGAATTCCTCAGCCATGTCAGGATGTCCGTGTCTTGATGCCGCCTGGATGCCTTTTTCATAGGCATCTTTTGCACTGTCCTCCATTCCAAGTTCAGTGTAGCAATGGCCGAGTATCCTGTAAGCGGCTCCTTCGTCGTCTTTAAGCTTGAGGTAGGCGTTAATTGTCTCTATGGTTTCCTCGTAACGATTAAGCTTGAAATATTCATTTGCAAGACTGTAGTGAACAAGGGGGTTTGCGGGATTTTTCTCAAGTAATTTCTTGAATTTATGAATTCTTTCTTCTGACATTTTTTATCTACCGACCCTGATTCTGAGAATCTCTAGTTTATCTCTTTTTCGTCTCTAAGGATGAAATCTTCAAAACCGAAGACACCCATGAAGTTTTTTATTACGGACTGCGTGACATTGTCCATTCTAACGCTCTCTCCGTTTTCAAGCCAGCTCCCTATGGACGTTATTCTCACGTCTGTTATTCCGCAGGAGAGTATCAGCTCGAAATAATCGAGGTTCGTGCTGACGTTAAGTGCGAAACCATGATAGGTCACCCATTTCCTGATGGCTATTCCTATGGAGGCTATCTTGCTTCTTTTTACCCAGACTCCCGTGACCCCGTCTATTCTTCTGCCCTCGATCTCAAAGTCGCCAAGCGTCCTGATGATTACTTCCTCAATGTTTCTCAGGTGCTTTCGAATGTCCATCTCGTGATTTTTTAGATTCAGTATGGGGTAGCCGACGATCTGTCCAGGGCCGTGAAAGGTTATGTCTCCTCCCCTCGATGCGTGTATGAAGGAAATCCCGTGTTTTTCAAGATATTCCTTTCTTACAAGCAGGTTTCCCGTGTTTCCCTTCCTTCCGGTAGTGATAGTCGGCGGATGTTCAAGCAGAATAAGGGAATCCGGTATTTCTTCTGCGATTCTTTTGGCGAGAAGGCTTTCCTGGTACTCAAGCGCCTTCTCGTAGGGAATCGTCCCGAGTTCGTATATATCCAGGGTACTCATTGGGGTGGTGACAAGATGTTTCGTACCTTAGAAGTTCCTTACCCTTCCAAGCGCGTCAAGGGCCGCTTCCATTACGGCTTCAGAGAGAGTGGGGTGGGCGTGCTGGGTAGTGGCTATCTCGTAAGGGGTTGTCTCCAGGGTTCTTGCCATTCCGATTTCCGCAATCATCTCGGTCGCTCCGTGGCCTATTATATGGCTTCCGAGAAGTTCCTTTGTCCTCGAGTCAAAGACCATCTTTACAAAGCCGTCCGTTTCTCCGGTCGCGACCGCCTTTCCGACGGCCCTGAAAGGGAATTTCCCTATATCTACATCATAACCCTGGTCTTTCGCCTGTTTCTCCGTAAGGCCGATCATGGCAACTTCCGGCTGACAGTAAACGCAGCCCGGGATCGAGTCGTAATGCACTTTAGAGTTCATTCCCTTCATCCGCTCAACCGCGACGACTCCTTCCTCAGAGGCTTTGTGCGCGAGCATGGGGCCTCCGATCACGTCCCCGATCGCGTAGATGTTGGCGCAGGTTGTCATGTAGTCCTCGTCTGTTTTTATGAATCCTCTCTCATCGAGCTCAACGCCCACGTCTTCAAGGCCCATGCTGTCGCCCGTTTCGTAGAAGGCAAAAGAAGTCGGCGCCGCGTTCGCGATGGCCCTTCTTCCGACCGACACGAGCACCATGTCAGCCTTAAGGGTTGTCTGCTCACCCGAAACCGCGCTCTCCACGGTTACGGTCGCGGAACCTGAGGTTTTCTTAAGGGATTTGTACACAGTTTCGTTTAGGATGGTCATTCCCTGCTTCGTGAAAATTTTCTTTGCCTCTTTCGCTATTTCCTCGTCAGATCCTGGAAGGACCTGTTTTTCCATCTCCACTATTGTTACCTTGCTTCCGAAAGAGTTGTATACGTAGGCAAACTCCATCCCTATATATCCCCCGCCTATGATTACGACGGAGCGGGGAACCTCGGGGTGCATTATCGCCTCGTCACTTGTCATCACCACTTTTCCGTCAATCTTTAGGCCGGGAAGGGTCCTGGGGACAGAACCCGTGGCAAGAAGTATTCGTTCGCTCTCTATATCCTGCGATTCCTTGCCTATAACTGTGATTCCGTGCTTTGACGTGAGCCTTCCAGTGCCGCTTATAAGGGTGATCTTGTTTTTCTTGAAAAGCCCTTCTACGCCCTTGTTCAGGGAAGTCGAGGCCTTTCTGCTCTTTTTTATTACCTCTGAGTAGTCAAAGGAAAGCCCCTTGTGGGTAATTCCGTAACTCTTTGAGTCAAGAAAATGCGAGTACATCTCGGCACACTTAAGAATTGCCTTTGAAGGTATGCATCCCCAGTTAAGACATACTCCACCCGGTTTATCCCGCTCGATGACGGCAACTTTCATTCCCATCTGCGCGGCTCTTATTGCCGATATGTATCCCCCGGGACCGGACCCTATGACTGTGAGGTCAAACTTTTCCATTTCGGGGTAAGTATATTTATAATCGGCGTGTCGTCAAAGATTGTTTCAATTTGAAATAAGGGCATTATCCGGCAATTTACGTGAATTGCTGGAGTTGTATTCCCGTAATTTTGCTTAATTAGCGGAGTTAGTTAATTTGGCATTGTGTACGGTGGTTTGCTAGGCACAGAATTTACCTTTGGTTCCGTTGACAATGCAGCGGGGTGAAATTATATTTCAGAAATATGACGCAGCCAATTTCTCCAAGAAATGAAGCTTTTCTGGGTTTCGTAGTGGCCCACTTTATTGAGACCGGAAATCCTATCGGTTCTTCGACCCTTATATCGAAATACGGTATAAAATGGTCTCCGGCCACGGTCCGCCAGGAGCTCAATTCACTTATGGAAGCGGGTTTTCTCGCCCAGAGTCATATTTCTTCGGGCAGATTCCCGACGGAGAAAGGAATAAATTATTACGTGGAGAACATTCTCAGCGTGGAGAATTCACAGGATTCCGGCCTAAGATTCCTTGAGAACAAATATGAGGGGATTGACGGTACGCTCGATCACGTGGTAAGCGCCACGAGTTCGATACTTTCTGACTTTACGAAACTAGCGGGTCTTGCCATGTTGCCCCAGAGAAATACTCTCAGGGTTAAGTCCGCGAAACTTCTCAAGATGGGGGAGAAGGAATGTCTCATGGTCTTGGTGTTTGAGGGTGGACTTACGGAAAAAACCTATATAAGGCTTGCCAAACCCATTCGAGATTCTCAGGTCGAGAGGATAGGGAACTACCTCAATCGATTGATTCTGGGCCTTACGATTGAGCAGGTACGCAAGGTGGTGCTCGAGAAAATAAAGAGAACCACTACCGAGTACAACGAAATCCTTGAGAAAGTGCTCAGGATAAGCAGCGAGCTTTTCGAGAGGGAAAGAAAGGTGGGAATATTCGTGGAAGGAAAGGCCTCAGTTATTGAGTCTTTGAGTTTCGGAGATTCCAACCTCTACAAGACTATAATCGAGATACTTGAGGATCAGGAATTTCTCTCAAGCCTTCTGAAGTCGGTTGTAAGAGATGGCCGCTCAAAGGTCCTTATAGGTTCAGAAAAAGGAATGCCCCGCGGTTTCAGTCTCGTCGCGGCGCCTTACTGCAAGGGAAACAGCTATGGAAGCTTGGGTGTGTTTGGCTCCACGCGAATGAACTATTCAAAAATTATCCCGCTTGTGAACTACACGGCGAAGATGGTCACAAAAAGGGTTAACGGAGAGATTACGGAATGAGTGAGAACACAATCGCGGACATTGAAGAGGATAAAGAAGACGGTGCGGAAGATTCTCAAGAGCCCGAACTTCACGTAGCCGAAGGAGAGGGGGAAGAAACCGAAGAAGATCTCTCGGCGGAGCTTGAAGCTTTAAGGGAGAAGTATCTAAGACTCTCGGCAGACTTTGATAACTACAAAAAAAGGCTCGCGAGGGAAAGACAGGAAATACTTGATTTTGGAAACGCACAGAAGCTAAAGGAGTTGCTTTTCGTTCTCGACAACATTGAAAGAGCCATTGAACTTTCTGAAGAATCACATGGTGAGAAAACGGATTTCGTGGCTTTTCTTGATGGAATAAAGCTTGTTCACGCACAGTTTCTTGCAGGTCTTGGAAATTTCGGCGTTACAACAATAGACTCAAGTGAGGGAACCAGCTTCGACCCCAGTTACCACGAAGCTGTTTACAAGGAACACTCAGAAACTTACGAAAGCGGGAGTATAATCTCAGAAGTCCAGAAGGGTTATCTTCTTAACGGAAGATTGCTTCGACCCTCGATGGTATCCGTGTCTCAAGGCCCTGAAAAAACCCCCGAGGAAGATTCTGAAGAAAAAGACTGACGAAAAGCCCGTCCCCCAATTCCCAAATGGCTAAAGACTACTACGAAATACTTGGTGTTGAGAGAAACGCCTCACCCGAAGACATAAAAAGTTCCTACAAGGATCTTGCCTTCAAGTATCACCCGGACCGCAACCCCGGCGACGAGAACGCTGAAGAGAAGTTCAAGGAGATAAACGAGGCCTACCAAGTGCTCAACGACACGGACAAAAGGGCCCGTTACGACAGTTTCGGTCACATGTCGGGCGACGGCATGGGCGGTTTCTCGGGATTCGGCGACCTTTTCGGAGATCTTTTCGACGATGTTTTCACGGGAGGAATGGGAAGGCGCAGGGCCCGGCAAGGGCAGAATCTGCAATACAGCCTCGAAGTGGATTTTGATGAGGCTGCGTTTGGTACTCAGAAAGAGGTGAAAGTCAGAAAAAGAAAGCTCTGTGAAGATTGTTCCGGTTCTGGAGCCGCAGTGGGAGGAGAGTCGATTTGTGACCGTTGCGGAGGCAGGGGGTCGATTGCTTTTTCCCAGGGACCGTTCTCGATAAGCCAGGGTTGTCCTTCCTGCGGAGGAAGCGGAAAGATCATAACGAATCCCTGCAAGAGTTGCAGGGGTTCCGGGCTCTTACACACCGAAAAGGCGGTAAAGGTCAACATACCTGCCGGTATCTCAAGCGGAATGAGGCTTGTGATAAGGGGGGAAGGGGAACTTGGAGATCAGGGAGCCCCTCCGGGAGATCTGTATATACAGGTGGGCGTGAAGGAGCACCCTATTTTCAGACGGGACGGAAACGACATCGTATGCGAGTTTCCGATAAGTTTTACTCAGGCGGCCCTTGGGGATGAGGTTGACGTTCCGATTCTAAAGGGCACCACCAAAATGAAAATTCCCGCAGGAACGCAGCCTGGACAGACCTTTAGACTCAGAGGAAAGGGACTTGTGAATGTGGAGTCTGGAAGCCTCGGCGATCAGTATGTCGTAGTGAAGGTGGTGATACCCCAAAAACTCACCAAGAAACAGAAGGAGGCTTTAAAGGAATTTGCCGAAAGCTATAACGGAAAGAAAGAACCTTTAATTGAGAAATATTTCAATAAAATAAAAGAGTTAATCCACTGAACTTGAAGTATTATCTAGAGCCTATAAAGTCCCTGTTGTATATATCCGGTTCATCCTCCGGCAATTGCCGGAATGATTGATACGACGTCTCCGTCGTTAAGCTTCGTGCCCACTCCTTCAAGAAACCTTATGTCCTCATTGTTTACGTAGAGATTTATAAATCTCCTTACGTCTCCGCTCTCATCGCAGAGCCGGTTTTTGATGCCCGGACATTGATTCTCCAGTTCTTCTATGAGACCCGATACAGTGGATGCTTCTATGTCAAGCTCGTCCCTGTCTCCCGAGAGTTTTCTAAGAGGGGTTGGAATTCTTACAGATACCATGTTTTTCTCCCGTTTTTTCCTTTGTTTATTCGAATTTTGCTACCGACCACATATCAATGACTATAACACGTAAGGCTAGAGTTTTTTACTGCTGTATAGTTCTTCAAAATCTTCAAGGGTAGGACCTATCAGCGCGGGTTTTGCAAGACTTCCCTCAACGGCGTCCTGGGTTTTAAGACCGTTCCCCGTTATTGATACCACGATCGGCTCGTCGCGGGGAATTTTTTCCTGATCTATGAGCTTTTTCGTTACTCCGAGCGTTACTCCGCCCGCAGTCTCGGTATAAATGCCTTCGGTCCTAGCGAGAAGCTCTATTGCCTCCACTATTTCCTCATCGCTCACGTCCTCCGCCGCTCCGCCGCTCTCCCTTATTATATTCATTGCGTAGTAGCCGTCGGCCGGAGTACCGATGGCAAGGGATTTCGCTATAGTGTCCGGTTTTACCGGCTTGAACATCTCCCAGTCGTTTTTAAACGCGGTTGATATGGGTGAACATCCCGTTGCCTGGGCGCCGTATATTTTTGAACCCTGGGGTTCCACGATTCCAAGCATCTCAAACTCCTTTATGGCCTTCCAGACCTTGGTGAGAAGAGAACCGCTTGCCATCGGAACCACGATGTGCTTGGGAGCTTCCCATCCGAGTTGCTCCATCACTTCAAACGCATATGACTTGGAACCTTCGGAATAGTAAGGCCTCATGTTTATGTTCACAAAGGCCCAGTTGTATTTATCGGCGATCTGGCTGCAGAGCCTGTTTACATCGTCGTAAGTGCCTTTTACGCCTATGAGATTCGCTCCGTAGACTATGGTGTTGAGTATTTTCGACTGTTCGAGGTCGTGGGGAATCAGTATGAAGCTTTTCAGGTTCCCGGAAGCGGAGATCGCGGATACGGAGTTCGCCAGATTTCCCGTGGACGCGCATCCGGTCGTCTCGAATCCGAACTCCCTTGCTTTTGAGAGGGCTACGGATACTACCCTGTCCTTAAAAGAAAGGGTGGGATAGCAGACCGCGTCGTTCTTCACGTAGACTTCCGAGACCCCGAGCGCCTTGGCCAGATTTCTGGCCCGCACAAGCGGAGTGAACCCCACCTGGGTTCCGAGAGTGGGTTCGGAATCTATGGGAAGAAGCTCCTTGTATCTCCATATGTTCTGCGGACGGGAGGCTATCTTCTCTCTTGAGATATGCTTTTTTATCTCGTCGTAGTTGTATACGGCTTCCAAGGGACCGAAACACG